>NZ_JBEYSJ010000053.1:0-55245 GCF_040704195.1 Amycolatopsis sp. NPDC047767 | reverse complement strand
GCGGGGCGTGGGACCGCGAGCCGGCCGTGCCCAACGCCGTGGCGACCAGGGGCCTGCCCTACAGCCTGCTGGGCGTCGAGGTCGGTCCGCTGTCGGAGGAAAAGCGGCTCAAGGAGTCAGTCGCCTCACTCCTCGACGGCATGGCCCCTTGGCAAAGCGACCGGCGGTTGGTCAACAACCTCGCCCCCGAGGAAGCGCCCGACGCCGCCGTGATCTACGGACCGGAGCGCTACCGACGCCTCGCGGCCGTGAAGTCGAAGTACGACCCGGCCAACATGTTCCGGATCAACCACAACGTGGTGCCGGCTACCTGAACAGGGAGATATTCAACCAACCCGAGCTCAGCAAGGGGTGGTCGCGTTGAAGATGCTGGCCAGCCCGGAGGGGATGTACTGCTCCGCCCACGAGAACAGCAGGTACGGCGTCGCGCACAACAGCACTGACACCACTGCGAGGTGGCCCCCAGCGCGGGATCGCGGGGGAGTGGCCGGCGCCGGACCACGAGGATCACGGCGAGCGCCAGCGCGCCGAAGCAACAAGATCGCCGCTGGATCCCGACGACGGCTTTCGGTTGTGATCGAGGGCATCGTCTATTCCTACCGGAAGGCGCCGGCGGTGGGTGGCTGTTCGCGTTTCGAGTTGCCGCCATCGGCGTCGGGCTTTGCTTCGGAGGCTTGGTCCTGGAGCTCGGCGACAGGCCAGGGTGCGCTCGGAGAGCGAGCCGAGCACGCGGTGCCGGAGGCCTCTGCCGCGACCTACAGGTGGTGGGAGCGGACGCTGATCCAACGCAGCTCGGTCTGCGAGTTCATCAGGGCCGGGCCGCCCGACACCGGTGTTGGCTCGGGCATCTCGCTCTGTGCGGCGGCGGACCCAGTCGTCCAGCTCGGTCGCGGCCGCGGCTGGGTCGAGCGCCGCCAGCGCCAGGCGGTAGCGGATTCCCCAAGTTCCCCGGTGTAGTGCGGGACATCACCGAACGCTCACGGCGCCGTTCAGACGCCGGTCACCGTCAGTGCCTAAAGGCTGCTCGGCCGGCTGTCCTGGCCTGAGGCACCTGCCAGACCGCGATCACGGTGTCGAGGGCGTGCTCGTCGGCGAGCACGAATAATCGCTCGTGGACCAGAGCGCAATAGTCCAGCGCTACAGTTCGTGACCGGATCGGTTCGCGATAAGTAGGGCGGGCCCGATCTCCGAAGGCCGGCTCGCCGACCTGCCGGCGACGCGGACCTGCATCGCCTGCGCGAACCGAATGTGACGCAACCACTCCACGGCAACGCAACGCTTCAAGACACGTTCCTTCGCGTTGAACCACCACCTCGCCCGGCGGTTCGCCGGTCGGACGCCTGGGTGGTCGAACGGCCGGCCGATCGTCGACATCACCCTCGAAATCGTGACCAGCCCCGGGCATCAACGTGCCCTGTCGGCACGCGAGCGCTCCGGCGGCCATCAGTTCCTGCAGGCTGCGCACTTCGAAGGAGGTCAAAAAGAACTCCGCGCCGCTGCCTTCGAATTCTGATGAATCCGCAGTACTCAAGCTTTTCCGGGCGATCGCTGGGGGCGGCCTGGGAAGTCTTCTGCCGACCACCAACACCGGACGTCCGGTGTACCGGAGCCGTTCAACTCGCCGCCACGAGGTCGGCACCTGGGTCCGGCACGCTCGCCGAGGTTTGGGCGACAGAACGGACGAGACGGACAGATGGCGACGTTTTCTCTGGATCGGCGGCGGTTCCTGACGCTGGCCGGTGGCACGGTCGGTGCGGTGGCGCTGGGGGCGGGGCAGCTCGCGGAAGCGGCGGAGCTGGACCCCGCGCCGTTCACCCTGGGGGTGGCTTCCGGCGAGCCCGACCACACGAGCGTGGTGCTGTGGACGCGGCTCGCGCCGGACCCCCTGGACGCGGCGACCGGCGGGATGCCGGCCGAGCCGGTGCAGGTGACGTGGGAGCTGGCGCGCGACGAAGGGTTCCGCCACGTGATCGCGCGCGGGGCGGTCACCGCGGTGCCCGAGTCGGCGCACACCGTGCACGTGCTGGCGACAGACCTGGCGCCGGATCGGTGGTACTGGTACCGCTTCACGGCTGACGGCGTCCGCAGCCGTACCGGCCGCACGCGCACGCTGCCAGCGCCCGGGGCGAAGCCGGACGTGATGCGGTTCGCGTTCGTGTCGTGCCAGTCGTGGGCTGGCGGGCCGTACCCGGCCTACCGCGACCTGGCCGGGCAGGACCTCGACTTCGTCGTGCACCTCGGCGACTACATCTACGAGACCACCAAGGGCGGCCTCGACGAGTTCCGTCGGCTGCACGCGCTGTACAAGACCTCCCCGGACCTGCGCGCGGCACACGCGAGGTTCCCGTTCTTCCTCACCTGGGACGACCATGAGGTGCAGAACAACTACGCCGGCGACGTCGCGGGCGGCGCCGGGGACGGCCGGCCGTTCCTGGAGCGGCGCGCCAACGGTTACCAGGCGTACTACGAGCACCTGCCGATGCGCCCCGAGCAGCAGGCACACGGTCCGGACGCGCTGATGTACCGGCGGATGAGCTTCGGCCGGCTCGCGGAGTTCAGCATCCTCGACACGCGCCAGTATCGCTCCGACCAGGCGCTGGGCGACGGCCGCAAGGAACCGACCGGCGAGGTGTTCGACCCGGCGCGCACGCTCACGGGACCCGAGCAGGAGCGCTGGCTGCTCGACGGTCTCGCCGCGTCGAAGGCCATCTGGAACGTGATCGCGCAGCAGACCATCATGGCGCAGTTCGACTACGACCTCGGGCCGGGCAAGATCGTCAACCTGGACCAGTGGGACGGCTACCCGCCGGCCCGCGCGCGCATCCTCGACTTCATCGCCCGCGAGCGGCCCGCCAACCCGGTGGTGCTGAGCGGCGACTGGCATACGCACTGGGTCAACGATCTCAAGACCGACTTCGACGACCCGCACTCACGCACGATCGCCACCGAATTCGTGGGCACATCGATCTCGTCGGGTGCCGGCTGGGACGCCGACGTCCGACTGGGCCTGCCGGCGAACCCGCACGTCAAGTTCTACAACGGCACCTACCGCGGCTACGTGAAGTGCGTGGTCACCCGCGAGAAGTGGCGCAGCGACCTGCGGATCGTGCTCAATGCGAGCGACGCGGCGTCGCCCGCCTACACGATCGCGGCCTACGAGGTGCGCGACGGCGTGCCGGGCGCGTACCGCGTCGACGACGGCGACGGCCTGGTCGGGGTGGTCACCGACCGCGCGAACGGCAAGCCGCTGGGCAATGTCGAGGTCGCCGTGCACCGGGAGGACGGGTCGCGCCTCGTCGCCGTCACGACCGACCCGGCCGGCGAGTACGTCGCCTTCGCCCCTGCCGGCGCCTACACGTTGCGCGTCAACGGGGTCGGCTACGACCTGGCGTCCATGCCGGCGCGGATCGGCGCGACCGGCGGGTCCACAGTGGACTTCCGGCTGGCGCGGTCGGTGGCCGGCGCGGCGAAGGGTCGCACGGTGCCCGGCCCGCAGTCGCAGGCCACCGCGTCGGATTTCGTGCTGGCCAACGACCTGCTGGCGCTGGCGATTTCGGCCGGCACCACCGACCCGCAGCTGCCCGGTGTCACGCTGGGCAAGCCGCTCGACCTCGCCGCGCTCGGGCACCTCGACCAGCTCGACTGGATGAACCTGCCCTACGCCTCGGCGGCGCAGCCGCGCGGCGGCAACGCGTGGCAGCAGCTGACCGTGCGGGCCACCGCCGTCGATCTCATCTCGCCGACCGAGGTCCGGGTGACCGGCGCGAGTACCGCGGTGGCGGGCATCGGCGTGGTGACCACGTTCGGCGTGCGCACGGGCGAGCCGTGGGTGCGCGCGGAGACCGTGTTCACCAACACCGCCGACGCTGCCCGCACGTTCTGGATCGGCGACGTCCTCGACCACGACGGCACCGGCCAGCGCAGCGGCATCGCCGGCCACGGCGCCATCACCGCCTCCGCGCCCGCCGACTTCACCCCCACCGCCCCGTGGCTGGGCATGACCGGCTCCGACCGCCAGACCTACGGCTTGCTCTACGACGAACCGGGCTTCACGCTGTACGCGTGCGGCATCTGGGCCATGACGCAGCGGAAGATCACGCTCGCCCCGGGCGCCGCCTTCACCCTGGGCCGCCGCATCGCCGCCCTCGACAACGGTGGCGCGGCCGATCCGTTCGCGGTGCTCGCCGGTCTCTGATCGCCGGCCAGGGTGGGGCGCCGCAAATTCGGTGCTCCACCCTTCGGCCTCTTCGCCGGGCGTAACGGCGGCGTGCTGGCCCGGCGACCTCGTGCTCGCCGGGCCGTCGGCGCGGGGTCCGGCACGGTCATGCTCGCCCTCGCGGGGACGGCTGGCGCCGGCGCGCGACTGACTTGGTTCACCCGGCGTAACGCGTCGATCGTGGTTACCGGTGAGGTGGTGAAGCAGAAGCGCCACCCTGTTCCATACCGGCTGATCGACCGCTACCCGTGCTCGAGGCCACACATCTGCCGCCGTTCGTGGGCACCCGGGTGGACCTGCTCGGCCGCTCCTCGTTCCTGTCGACAACGACCCCCGTGCCATCGCCGCGCCGGGCGTTCGGGTTTCGCCGGTGTGAGTGCGGGCACCCGTCGGCATGATGAGATCGATTCTCCGTGGCCTCGCCGCGGAGGCGGCGGGTACGACGGCGTTGCACGCCGTCACCTACCTGGACATGGCGCTGCGCGGCAGGCCGGCCAGCCGGACCCCGGAGCAGAGTGTGACGCGGTTGGCCGACTTGGCCGGTATCACGATCCCCGCCGACGGGCCCGGAGCGGCCACCACCGCGCCATCGCCGTGTCGGCCGCGCCGATGGCGGCGATCGGGGTGTCGAACCCGCGCAACTGGTCGCTGTCGGACTGGGTGTCCGACGTGGTGCCACGCATCGCGTACGGCTGGGTCATGACGGCGGCTTACGCGGCGATGCGCGACCGCGACGAGTCCGGTTAGCCCGGGCGGACGGGTCTGACCTGGTTCTGTCATCGGCTGCGGAGAAGTTTCCTGACCGCCGCGACGACGAGGCCGCCGGCCAGCGCCCAAGCTCCTGCCACGATGACCGGGTCCAGCAGGTGGTGCCTGACGTCCGCGCGTTTCTTACCGACCCGCGATGAAAAGCCGTGGCGGAACTCGCTGGGGAAACCGGTTTCGGTGACGGGGTTGGTCCGGGCGGACCGTGGCGAACGAGCGGAGGTTGGTGTTCCCACGCGTCGATCCGGTCGGCGGCCGGCAGGAGCAGCCACCGCGCCGCGCGGGCCTCGCTGTACCTGCGGTAAGCCAGTTTGCGCACCGGGCCGGCGAGACCGCGGGGTGGGTCTCGCGGCCGGCAGACAGCGCCGGCAGGCCCGGTCGGGGACAACTCCGGGTACAGCGCGGGCCGAGGTCGAGGAGGACGGTCCCGCTGCGCAGTCCTCGGCACAGCGCCTCGCCGGCCTGCTTTGTCGAGGAGTGGCGATTCAGGCCGCCGCTGGAGCGCACGGCCATCAGCTCGGGGCGGCCCGGGCCTCCGGGCACCGTGCCGGGGATCAGCACGGCCGGCCCGCCGGGACATCACTACGTACAGTCGTCATGGCGCGACACTGCTGCCACAGTCCGTAACGCCGCGCTTGTGTGCGGAGACTGATTTTTTAGCCAAGATCGGCTTCCAAGCGGCTTCGCGGGTCAGGGCGAAGCCGTACTCTGAGGGCATGGCTGACCAGGTACAGCAGAGACCCGGCGAATCGAACGCCCAATGGCTGAATCGGCTTGAAGCCCTCCTGGTCGTCCACATGGAACGGGTCACCGGCATGGGCTCAGCCGCTGACGAGGAAGAAGAGAGAATCCGGGCCACCATCGCCGCCCTGAAACGCGGCGAGGCACCGACGAACCCCTGACCTGGGGCTCAGGGCCTGGTGGTGAAGGGTTTCGCGCTGGGTGTAGTGCGCTCCGGCGGGCGCCGGAACCGGAGCCTGGCACAACGCCGAGCCCGACGGCCGCAAGTAGCCGTCGTAGCGGCGCATCCTTCGCCGCACCGCGCACCGGCTTCGGGAAGTGCGCGGCGCCGGCATCCTGGCAGGATGGCACCCGGGAGCCGGGTGAGCACAACGCGATCCCGCTGCCACCCAACCAGCGAGTGAACCTCGGGCCAAGAAACGACGTCAGGGGCGACGCGCTCGCCGAAGGCACGGCGAAGCGAGGTCCCGCATTCGGGGAAGTCGACGTCGTAGCCTGCCCGCGCCCGCCATCGGCGATGACGTCAGCCATCTCCTCGGCCGCCCGGTACGTAGGCGGCACGCGCGCGCCAAACCGTCCAGCGTGCCTCGCCGCTCGCTACGGCTTCGAGCCGATGATCACAGCCAGCCTCGCCGCGTGGCTTCCATCGCGATCTGGAACCGGGTGCGCGCGCCGACGCGGTGCATCAGCTTCGTGACGTGCCGCTGCACCGTGCGCTCGCTCCAGCCCAGCGCGCGCCCGACCGCCTTGTCCGTCAGCCCGGACGCCAGCAGCATCAGCAGCTGCGCCTCGCCGGGCGGCAACGCGTCCGAAGCGCCCGACTGGAACGGCACGCTCCGCGCCCACACCGCCTCGAACAACGCAATCAGCGCGTCCAGCAGCGGCGACGGGTGGATCACGTACGAAGCTGTCAACGCCACGTCCCCGGGGCGCAGCAAGGGAATCATCGCGTACCGGTCGTCCGCGATCGCGAGCTTCATCGGCACCTCGCCGGCGATCCGGGCCTCCTCACCGTGGCGCACACCGACCGCGATGTCGTCGAGGACGCCGCTGAGTTCGAGCGCGCTCTTGTCGTATACGACGCGGTAGCGCACGCCCCGCTCCAGTAGCGCGAGCTCGATGTGGTTCGGCTCCTGGTGCCCGTTCGGCGCGGCGTACGGCGGGCGGTCGAACCCGCGCATCTGCACAAGGACCTCCTGCTGCACGCACGCCCATCGCTCATTGACCTCGTCGCGCCCGGAGATCACCTCCACCAGCTCGCCCGGTTGCGCGAAGCGGGTGCTCGCACGGTAGGCGGCGGTCAACGTCGCGATGTGACGGCGCGTGTCGCGCAGCGCGGCTTCGCGTTCCTGCAGCACGGCCTCGATCGCGCTGTCCGGTGGCACCACGACGAACCGCGCCGGGCGCCCCGCCGAGCGCGTCGCCAACCCGAGGTCCACGAGCCGCTGCACCGCCCGGCGCACGCTCGCCGGCGGGCGGCGGCAGTCTTCCGCCAGTTCGGCGGCCGTCGCCTGCGTCCGGTGGACGAGCGCGTCGTAGACCGCCTCGTCGTCACCGCTGAGCCCGATCGCCTCGAGCACGTCGTTCCTCCCACTGGTCCGGACCACGAAGGATGTCGGAAACCCGACAGCTGACCGGAACTGGCCACCCTGCGAGCTTGTCACGCCCCTGATCACTCCTGCACCGTTTTCCGGTGGCGGGCGCCCACCCCGACGCGCCCACCACATCTCCCCTGCCAGAGATGACGGAGCGAAGGAGTCTCCCCATGTCCCTGTCCGCCTTGCGGACGCGCGGGCAACGCCTGGTCCTCGCGGTGCTGGTCACCGCCGGGACGCTGGGCGCACTGCCCGCGGTACCGGCGTCGGCCGCCCCCACCGGACCGGCCCACTCGCCGAAGATCGCCCAGGAACTGAGAACCCGGATGGCCGCGGCCCGGACGGGCCCGGGCACCCGGTTCGAAGCCGCCGTGGTCCTCAAGGACCGCACCGGGCTCACGCGCGCCGACGCACGCCGACAGCTCGCCGATTCGGCCGCCGCCATGCAGGCGCCGGTGGTGAACCTCGTCGACGCGCGCGGCGATCAGGTCGTGAACACCTTCTGGCTCAAGAACATGGTCCTCGTGCGCGCCACGCCGGCCACCCTCGACGCCGTCGCCGCGCTGCCACTGGTCGACCACGTGATCCCGAACTTCACCCTCACCACGCCGACCGAGCCGCCGGTCAAGAAGGTCTCCGCTCGCCAGGCGGGCGAAACGGCGACGTGGGGCGTGCAGAAGATCGGCGCCGACCGCGTGCAACAGGAACGCGGGCTCACCGGCAAGGGTGTGCGCGTGGCGATCCTCGACACCGGCATCGACGCCGAGCACCCCGACCTCGCGGGCAAGCTCGTGACCGACGACCCTGCCGATCCGGAGCACCCCGGTGGCTGGCTGGAGTTCGGTGAGGACGGCACGCCCGTGCACTCCACGCCGCACGACAGCGCCTACCACGGCACCCACGTCGCCGGCACCATCGCCGGCGGCGCCGCGTCCGGCGAGCAGATCGGTGTCGCGCCCGGCGCGGATCTGATGGCAGGCCTCGTGATCCCCGGCGGGTCCGGCACGCTCGCGCAGGTCGTCGCCGGCATGCAGTGGGCGATCGCGCCGTACGACGCCGACGGCAGGCCCGCCGGTAAGCCGGCCGACGTCGTCAGCATGTCCCTCGGCGAAGAGGGCTACGCCGAGGAGATGGTGGAGCCCGCGCGCAACATCTACCTCGCCGGAGCGTTCCCGGCCTTCGCCATCGGCAACGACTGCGTGCCCGGCGGCTCGGCCAGTCCGGGCAACATCTACGAGTCGGTGGGTGTCGGCGCGACCGACGCCGACGACAATGTGCCCGATTTCTCCTGCGGCGGTGTCGTCCACAAGACGGACTGGCAGAACGCGCCGGAGTCCTGGCCCGCCAGCTACATCGTGCCCGACCTGTCCGCGCCCGGTCTCGACGTGACGTCGAGCCTGCCCGGCGGCGAGTACGGCAGCCTGAGCGGCACGTCGATGGCCACGCCGCACGTCTCGGGCACAGTCGCGCTGATGCGGCAGGCGAACCCCGGCCTCAGCGTGGACGAAACCCTCGACATCCTCGACGGCACGGCATTCTCCGACGACCGCTACGGCGCACTTCCCAACACCCGCTACGGTGCGGGCCGGATCGACGCGTACGCGGCCGTCGCCGAAGCATCGCTCACCAGCGGCGTCAGCGGCACGGTGACGGCCGACGGGACGCGGGCGCCCCTGTCCGGCACCACGATCATGGTCACCTCGACCGGCCGCAAGGCCACGACCGACGCAGCGGGGCACTTCACGCTCCGCCTGCCGGCCGGCCGCTACGACCTCGCGCTCTCCCGCTTCGGTTACCGCGACCAGCACGTGAGCGCCACCGTCGTGGACGACGCGATCGCCGACCTGAAGATCACGCTCCAGCCGACCCCGCGCGGCACGATCTCCGGCCGCGTGACCTTCGGCCCGACGCGTTCGGCCGTGCCAGGCGCCACCGTCCGCGTGCTCGGTGTCCCGGACGAGCTCACCGCGGTGTCCGACCGCGACGGCCGCTACACCGTGCCGAACGTCCCCGAGGGCACCTACCAGGTGTCCGCGTCCGCGCCCGGCATCTCGGCCACCGAGCCTCGGCAAGTCGGTGTCACGGGCAAGAAGTCCCACGCCGGCACGGACTTCGCGTTGCCTCGCCCGGCCGCGACCCAGCGGGTCTCGTTGACCGGGACCGGACAGGAGGTCCACGCGGACGCGTTCTGGCCCGCGCTCAGCGGCGACGGCGGCGTGATCGCCTTCGGCGACCTGGCGCCTGACCTCGTGCCGGGCGACACCAACGAGGACGTCGACGTCTTCGCGCGGGACGCCCGCACCGGGATCGTCGAGCGGATGTCGGTCGCCTCCGACGGCACGGGCGCGAACGCGTGGGCCATCAGCCCCACCGTCAGCCCCGATGGCCGGTACGTCGGTTTCCTCAGCGGCGCCACGAACCTCGTGCCGGGTGACACCAACGGTGTGCCCGACGCGTTCGTGCACGACCGCAAGACGGGCAAGACCGAGCGGGTCTCCGTCGGCACCGGCGGGGAGCAGGCGAACCAGTCGTCGAGCCAGCCGGCCATGACCTCGGACGACCGCTACGCCGTGTTCCTCAGCACCGCCACCAACCTGGTGCCCGGGGACACCAACGGCCGCCAGGACGTGTTCCTGCGCGACCGCGTCAGCGGCCGTACCGAGCTGGTGTCGGCCGGCGCGGGTGGCGTGTCGGCGGACGGTGATTCGCTCGAGCCGAGTGTCAGCGCCGACGGCCGGTTCGTGGCGTTCGAAAGCGGCGCGGAGAACCTCGTGCCCGGCACCGCGAACACCCACCGCGACGTGTTCGTGCGCGACCGGCGCACCGGGACCACGGAGATGATCCCGGCGCCCGGCGGAGCCGAGGCCACGCAGCCGTCGATCAGTGCCGACGGCCGCAAGGTCGCGTATGCGATCAGCGGCACCGAAGAGGGTTTCCAGGTGTACGTCTACGACCGGCAGACGCACACCAACACTCTCGTGACGCAGGCGCTGGGCGCAGCAGGCGGCGCGAACGCTTACACCGCCACCCCGCGGATCAGCGCGAACGGCGCGTTCGTGGCGTTCTTCAGCTTCGCCACCAACCTCGTCGCCGGCGACGACGCCTTCTCCGACGTCTACGTGCGCGATCTGCACGCCGGGACGACCGAGAAGATCTCCGGCGGCCCGCACGGCGAATTGGGTGACGCATACAGCGACTTCCCGTCGATCAGCACCGACGGCAAGTACGTCGCCTTCGAAAGCGCGGCGACGAACCTCGTCGCCGGGGACACGAACGGCTACTCCGACGTGTTCGTCCACGACCGCACCCCGGGCCCCGAACCGCGCTTCGCCGTCTCGGACCTCGCGGCCGATTCCCACGGCCACCCGCGGATCACGGCGGCGGTGAAGAACGTCGGCGAGCGCTCCGGCTCGTATACGGGCGTGCTCTGGCTCGACGGCACGGTCGCCGGCGAGCAGACGGTGTCCCTCGGCACCGACCGGACGGCGCGGCTGTCGTTCGACCTGCGGAACCTGGCGAGCGGACCGCACATCGCCCGTCTCGGCGGTCTCACGGTGTCGTTCACCGCGGGCCGCTAGTCCCGGGCCGGGAGGGCGGCGCAGCCCTCCCGGCCCGGTTCTTCCGGGGTGACCAGCTCTGGACTCGCGGGTCCATTTTTTGGCCGAGCACGGTGGGGTCATGCCGCGTCAGCCGGTTCGCGCTCGGGACCATGAACTTCGACACGGCGGGGTTCCACGCCCCAACGGGCAGGACCGCGGACGAAGCCCGGCCGATCTTCCGGCGTTACGTCGAGGCCCGCGGCAACTTCCTCGACCCCGGGCGGAGATCCGCGCCGATCTCGACCGCGTCAGTGCGGCACACCCGGCCGGCGTCTACCGCATGTTCACGCCGGAGTACCAGTCGTGGCTGGTCAGCACCGGCCCGACGTCGGCGACAAGCCGGCCGGTTACGCGCCCGCCGTGCGCAACTGGGCGGCCGAGAAGACCGCTTGATCAGGCCTTCTCGTACACCACCCGACCGTCCACAACGGTCAGGTCGACGCCGATGTCCTTGATGGCACCTGGATCCACCGACGGCGGGTCGGCGCCGAGCGCGACGACGTCGGCCAGCTTGCCACGGTCGATCGTGCCGAGGGTGTGCTCGGCGAACTGCGTGGTGGCACTGCCGGGCGTGTAGAGGTGCAGGGCCTCGCGCGCGGTGATCGCGCTGCTTCGAGCAACGACACGGTGGGCCGGTCGAACGCAGCGTTGAACTGGTGCAGTTGGCTGTCGATCAGACCGGGCACGCTGCCGTCGTGCGAGCAACGTCCCAGAACTCGCGGGGCGCGACCTTGTCGGTCGGCGGAGTACATAAGGTCGTGGCGTGCGATCTCATCGACGTTTCGAGAACCCTCCCGCGCCGGCGCACGATGTGGTCGTCGAAACGTTGGAGCGAGCGCTCGGGAACCCGGTGTTTGAGCCCGAGGCGGCGAGTGTGTTGGTCGGAACTGCGTTGAACGACGACGAGCAGACGTTCGTCGAGCGCTGGTGCGTTGAGGTCGGGACGCGGGCCGTGTCGGGCAGCCCTTTACTCGGGCTGGCCGGCCTGTGCTTGGGACATACCGTTCGGCGGTTCGGTCGTCTCAGCGATGAGGCCTTGGCGCTGGCAGCGTCGTTGGCGGCGCGTGCTGAGGCGGACCCGACAGATGTGGACGCGCGGGCAATCGACGGCTTTGATGACGTCCGGGACTTCCTGCACCTTTGGTGACTCGGGCTGCGCGGCATCTCCGAGGTCGACTTTCTGGCGGCCATCGCTCGGGTGGAGGGCCGAGGCCTCATCCGGATTCGCATACGACATCCGTGCGACATAGCTCCTGCGGCTACGTCATCAGCCGCGAGACCCTACAGTCAGCGGAAGTCCCGCGACGACGTGGCGAGGCTTTTGTCGAGCGGGGTGACTTGGGCGCCGACGAGGGACACGGTGGCTTGCCCGACTTGGGCGATGCCGTGCACGAGCAGGGCCGGGCTGTTCAGCCACAGCTGCCGGCGCCACACCGTTGACCGGACTACGGGGCGGCGCGCCGGTGCCTCGTCAGCTGACTCCGGACACAGGGGCTATCCGGGTCACGTCGACGTGGGAAATGAACGTGGGAAATGAAGCAGTCGGGGTCGGCGCTGGTGAACACGAGTACCTGGACGGTGTCGTCGGCCTCGGTTTCCCGGATGAGGGAGACCAGGTCGCGAACCAGTTCGGGTCCGAGGAGGTTCATGGGCGGGGCCGCGATCTCCGCGAACAGAACCGCGTTTTCCTAGTGGACGGTGAGGGTCTCGAGAATCACGGGACCTCCTCGGGTAGGTGGACTGGGTTCCGGCTCCCTGCGGTGGCACGAGCAGCGCCACGGGGGAGATGAGCGGGTATGCCGAACACCGGATCTCCTGCCGGCGAAGGGCTGTCGGATCGGCACAGGCCCTGCCACTAGGTCGTTTGACGGAATCGGCCCGGCATGGGGGCCGCTAGCGTCGGCGCGCCGTCCGTTCGGCGGCCGCCGGCAGGGGCCGTTCGGTGCTTGCGGGCCCGGACGGCGCCACCAGGGTGGCTCGGAATAGCAGTTCCGCTTATGGCTGGGCGGGTCGGTGAGGACGAGGGAGGACCGATGCCCCACGAGAAAAATCGTTGGGCGTCTTCGCCGGCGGCCCGGCGCATACTGGCGAAGCACCGCTTCCCGGCGTGGGGCGCGCCGAGGTGGGCCGGGGAGGGACGGCGGCCGCGGGTGATACGGGGAACGTCGGCCGCGAAGCCGACCTGGCCCTGCCCGACGCCTTCCTTGACCGCGCCGGAGCCGGCACGGCGGCGCTGGTGTTGTCCGGAGACGCCGGCGTGGACAAGACAGCGCTGCTTCGTACGGCAGTGGCGGACGCGCACGAGCGCGGGTTTCGGGTGCTGTCGGCGGCCGGTGCGGAGTTCGAGGGGGCATGGCTGAACCCGCGGCTCAGCCGGCGGCGAAGAAGTCAAGGTACGCCTGGGCCAGGGCGGCGGGGTTCTCCCACGCGATGTTGTGACCGGACGCGGGGATGACGACGCCGCGGACGTCGCGGGCCACTTGCGTGAGCTGTTTGGCTACTGCGTCTCCGAGATAGGCCTCGGCGCCGACGGCCAGGACCGGGCAGCTGAGTGGGTCGGTGTAGTGCGGGCGGTTCTGTTCGGCGTCGGCCTGGCGGGCGCGGTACATCTCCAAGATGGCGCTGGTGCCCCCTGGCTGTTCGGCCGAGTGCACTATTTCGTCGATGTCCTCCTCGGCCAGCGCGCTGGGGTCCCACATGTGGCGTCGGGCGTACCAGGTCCAGAACGGGCGTTCCCGCCCGGCCAGCAGTAGCTCGGGCACGTGCGGCAGGCTGAAGAAGCTGAAGTGCCAGCCGGTGCGGACGTCGTCGGCGGCGAGCGAGGGGTCGGGTCCGCCACCCGGCATTCCCGGGCCGACCGGCAATCCCGGCAGGAGCGTTTCCTGGAACACCAGCTGCCGCACCCGCGGCCGGTGGAAGGCCGCGACGGCGTAGGCGATGGCCGCGCCCCAGTCCTCTCCCGCGATGCGGAACTGGTCGAAGCCCAAGTGGGTGGCCAGTTCGGTGATGTCGGCGGCCATCGTGGCGGTGTCGTAGCCGGTCTGGGGACGCTGGGAGCCGCCGGCGCCTCGGTTGTCGACCGCGATGACGGTGTAGTGCGGGGTCAGCAGCGGCACGAGGTGGCGCCAGTACGACATGGTCTTCGGCACGCCGTGTACCAAGAACACCGGCTCGCCGGCGCCACCGATGGCGTAGTGGATCTCCACGCCGTTGACCTTGGGCTTGCCGTGTGTGAGCCGGACTCCGGCGTGGTCGGTGAGGTTCATCTCGGCGAATTCCTTTTCTCTTCGGCCGTGTAGGCGCCGACTGGGTGGTGGATCTTCCAGAGCGGCTGCGGCGGCCGTTGGGTCGGCGTTCACGGTCGGCATGGAAGTTTCGCTTCATATAACCGCGTCTCCGTGGCCGCCGATGTCGCCTGCGGCGCACCTGTCACAGATGGACTGCATCTGACGATCAGATGGTCGCGCCATGAGCGCACCGGCAACCGCCCTTCCGAGGTGGCAGGGCTGAGTTGGACTACCGGTGCCGGTTAGCTGCCCGCGGTGTGGATGCGCAGCAGCTGATCGGCGAACCGCTGTGCTGCCGGACTGGTCTCGCCCACCGAGGGCAGAATCAGGTAGATGTGCCTTTCCGGGTGCATGTCCTCGACCGCAAGGAGCCGCAGAACGCTGTCTGGCGCGGTCAGCACGGGGTACTGCAGGGCGGCTGGAGCGAAGCCGATACCCACGCCTGCGCTGACCAGCTCGAGGAACAGTTCCCAGTCGCCGACCTCACAGACGATCCGGCGCGGTATTCCTTCACCGGCGAACGCGGCGTCACTCAACAGGCGACCTGTCCACCCTGCGGGTACTTCGACGAACCGTTCGTTGGCGAGTTGTCTGATGGTGACCTCGGCCTGCTCTGCCAGGCGGTGATCAGCACGGCAGACGAGGTGCAGCGGCTCGCGCGCCAGGCGAGTCATGCGGAGGCCCGGGACCTGGTTGACCGCGGGTCCGATCACGCAATCCAGTTCTCCCGCCTCGACCATCGAGATCATCGTCAACGCGGGCGCGTACTGCAGGCGCAGGTCGATGCCGGGATGTTCGCGGGTGAACTCGCCGAGATAGGAAATGAACGGCACCAGATGCTGAGCGGAGTGCGAGATGCCGAGGCGCAGTGTGCCGATGAGCACGTCACGGGTGTGGTGTACGGCCTGTTCCGCCTGCGCAGCGCTGGTCAGGGTCCGGCGCGCCGGGCCCACCAAAGCCTCGCCGGCCGCAGTGAGTCGGACGGGCCTGGTTCCGCGGACGTAGAGGGGCGTACCGAGTTCGCGTTCGAGAGCCTGGAGGGAATTCGACAGGCCCGATTGCACGATGAGCTCGCGCTTGGCGGCGCGAGTGATGCTGCGTTCCTCGACCAACGCCAGGAAATGACGTAGCTGTCTGAGTTCCATCGGACACCGCCTCCAGGCCTGAATTGCAGCATATCTGGACAGTGTCATCTCTCAGGCAGATGCAGTGTATCTGTGCGCACTGCCGCCGGACCGGCATCGAAGTTACGACGGGCGCGGTTGACGCCGACGAACCCCTAAGGGACACAGCCACGACAGGAGATTCGCCAATGGCAGACCACTCGATGAATGGCGCCGCGCCGCTACCCGCTGCGCGCGAATCGCGGCGGGCCATGCTTGTCATCTGGCTGATCTGCGCCGCCCAGTTCGTGCTGCAGCTGGACTTCAGCATTGTGAACGTGGCGTTGCCCTCGATCCAGCGGGAGCTGGGCATGCCCGCGGCGGAGTTGCAATGGATCGTCACCGGGTACGCGTTGGCGTTCGGGTCGCTGCTGCTGGCAGGCGGTCGCCTGGCGGACCTGCTCGGCCGGCGACAGGTGCTGACCCTCGGCCTGGCGCTGTTCGGGATCGCGTCGCTGGCCTGCGGGCTCGCACAGTGGCCGATCATGCTGATCATCGCCAGGATCGTGCAGGGCGCGGCCGGGGCGATGGTCTCCCCGGCTGCGCTGTCGCTGCTGACGACGACCAACGCAGAAGGGGCTGCGCGCAACCGGGCGTTGGCGATCTGGCAGGCCACCACCGCCGCGGGCGCGACCGCCGCGGTAGTGGTCGGCGGGCTGCTCACCCAGTACTTCGGCTGGCGGGCGGTGTTCCTGATCAACCCGCCGATCATCGCCATCATGCTCGCGCTGGTCCCGCGACTGCCGGCCGGGAAACGGTCCGGCGGCGGCAGCGTCGATGTGCGCGGGGCGCTGCTGGTGACCACCGGCATCGCGGCGCTGATCTTCGGACTCAGCAGTGGGCAACAGCACCGCTTCACTGCGCCCGTCACCATCACGGCTCTCGTCCTGGCTGTGCTGCTGAGCACGGGCTTCGTGTTCGCCGAAAAGCGGGCGGCGGCCCCGATGCTGCCCTTGTCGATCCTGGCGGAGCCGGCCCGGCGGGCCGCGATCGCGGCGATGCTGCTGATCGGTGCCATCCTGGCCGGCTACGTGTACTTCGCGTCGCTGTATATGCAGAAGGTGCTGGGGTTCAGCCCGGTGGCGACCGGCCTGGCGCTGGGCCCGTCGACCGCGACGGTGGTGCTTGTCTCCACGCTCGGTACCCGCCGGCTGCTGGCCCGGTTCAGAATCAAGGGCGTTCTGCTCGCCGGACTGGCCTGCATCGGCGCCGGGCAGCTGTGGCTCGCGCAGATCACCCCCGCCGCCAGCTACCCGGCAGCGGTGCTGCCGGGGCTGGTTCTGACCGCGGCTGGGGTCGGGCTGGCGCTGCCGACCGCGTCGATCGCGATCACCAGCGGGGTCCGGGCCAGCGACCAGGGACTGGCCGGGGCGCTGTTCACCACCAGCCAGCAGACCGGCGCCGCGGTCGGCCTCGCGATCCTCGCCACCGCGGCCGCGGCGGCCACCGACGGCCACAACGGCTCCCTGGTGGACGGCTACCGCCTGTCGTTCGTCATCGCGACCGGCCTCGCAGTCGTCGCCGCGATCATCGTCACGCTCCAGCTCAGCACGAAATCCCACCGCGTTGACCTCGGTCACCAGCAGGCTGGACCCGGCGCATCGCCCTCCGAGCCGCCCGCCTCGCAGCTCGGTAAGAGCTGATAGGTACCTCTCGTGCACTGCGCAACCCCGCGCGCCGCGGAGCCGTGGATCGTCGCCGTCCCCAAGGCCGACCACGACGACCGCTGTGCGCTCGGGCTCCACGCCGAGTTGGTCCCCGCAGTGGATCGCCCGACCCTGCGCGTTCTCGCCACTGTCGTAGCCAAGATGCCGTACGGGCTCAGGGTAAGGGTGTCATCAGGAGAGATTGGTGTTGTGGATCGCGTGTTGATTCATGACCTCCCCTTGAGGGAAGCCGAGTGGCCCAGTGTGGGTGCTGAGATCCTGGTGGTATGTGGCGGATATACGAGCGGTGGGCAACTTCGTCTGAGTGCTCGCGAGTCGGATATCGACATCGCGAAGACAAAGGTGAAAGGATGCCCAGGCGAAGCATGACTGAGTACCGCAGCGGATTGGTTCTCTGTACCACTGGGCCCCGCCGGCATTGTGTCCGGCGGGGCTCGGCGCCTATCTGACGGCCGCTCAATGACCTGGAGTTGTTCCGCGCGACCGGCACCTCCAGCACGGTCGGGACCCGGTTCTACACGTCCAACGGCGCACCCGTCGCCGAGCGCAATTTCAAGACCGGCCTGTCGTGGTCGATGACCCAGAGCACTACCTACGCCACCGTCAACGCCGACACCCTCGCCGTCACCCAACGCCGCCAGTACCCCTACGGCGTCTCCCGCGGCCCGGCCCCGTCCGCCTGGCCGGACAAGCACGGCTACCTGGGCGGCTATCAGAACGCCAGCGGGCTGACGCACCTCGGGGCGCGTGAATACGACCCCTTGACCGGACGCTTCACCATCGCCGACCCGGTGCTCAACACCGATGACCCGCAGCAGATGAACGGCTACTCCTACGCCAGCGACAACCCCGTGTGAGAGTCCGACGCGACCGGCTTGTGCTCGGGCCCCGACGGCGCCTGCCACCTGCCCGGCGGCAAGCGCCGTCGGCGGCGACGCCTGCCGCAACGGTGGCTGGAGCTGTCCGACGAAAAACTCGAACATCTGCGGCTGCAGGGCGAGCCAACAGCATCCCGCGAACAATGGAACTCCGCCCTCCGGCGGGCACCAGCAGCCAGGGCAGAAGGCTCGCGGCTCATCGGGCGGTGCAGCACGCGGCGGATCCGACGATGGCGACGACGACGGACGCTTCTGGGGGAAGGTCTGGGGCGTAGTCAAGGATGTCGGGGAGGACATCTACGAATACTCCGGCGTCAAGGACGTCGTAGACGACTGCTTCAGCGAGTTCGCGCTCCTCGGGTGCGCCAAGGGCGTTGTCGAAGTCGGCTCGTGGTTCGTGCCCGTCGCCGCCGCCGCCCACGGGGCCGAACTCGCCGTCGACGCCGGCGTCCATCTCACCTGGCTGCCGACGGGGTTGAAGCGGAATTCAGAAGCCTCATCGCCGAAGGCGCCGACGAGGTTGCGACCGCTTGTCGTAACAGCTTCGCCGGAGACACCCCCGCCGGCCCGAAGAAGATCACCTCCACCGCACACCACCTGTGGTGCGACGTCGCCACACAACTGGACCGACGCCACCAACCTGAAGCCCCGCGACCTGCTCGACACACCCGGCAACGGCCACGCCACCATCCAAACCCTGCACCGCTACAGCAGCAGCTTCCGCACCTACAACCTCACCATCGACACCACCCACACGTACCATGTACTCGCGGGCACCACGCCGGTGTTGGTCCACAATTCGTCGTGTCCTGTATGCGAAAACCCAGGGCATCACGACCCGGCGGGCGGTCGCCCTAATCCTTACAACCGTGCGAAGGGCGTACTGCCGGGTGACGCGGAGGAGCAATTTGCCAACAGTGTCCAGGTGGGTAAGGTTCGCTGGACTAAAATTGGCTCAGGAAGAAAGGCTGTATACTACCGGTACTCCCAGCACGGTGATGATGTGTGGCACTTCAGTGGCAGTAGCAACGAAGCGACGAAATCTGGAGTGCCAGTGAGGATTCCGCTTGACGATATTCCGGCTACGATCAAGAGAGGCTAGAGGTTGAGGTTTTCGACCGATGATGGCGAGTTCGGCCTCGTTGTCGAACCAGTGGAAAGTTCGGGAATGTCGCGCTTTCAGCTGGTTGTCGAAGGCCAGTTGATCGGCGGCGCTGATCCGAACTTCGCCTACGGTGCCTTTGAGGAGTTGGGGCATCTTCCGCAGTTCTCGGACGAGAGGCTAGGTCGACTTCGCGAGGACACTGCTGCCGTCTTGGAAGTCCTGCGTATCGAGGAGGAATTTCATGATCCCGCGACGGTGTCGCTCACTGAGGCGCAGGATTCATGGTTAGTTCAGCGCTATGTTTACCGGGGCGATGTCGTTGTGATCGCTCGAGCATATAATGGTTCTTCCTTGAGTGGATCTGCACTGTTCTCTATTCTGGAATTTGCCGACTTTGCGTCGATAATTGAATTTTCTCGTAGTTTTTGGGCTCAGAATGACGAGGGTTTTCGATCGGAGGCCTGGCGAGTAAAGACTTAGAGCTTGTCTCATGTCGTTTTTCCGGAGTTTCTTGTGGCAGGTGATGGCGGCTCCGAGGATGAGGAAGGCGCGGAAGTGGTGGCTTTGCGTTCGTAGCGCAGGGTGAGACGTCGGTAGCCGGTCAGCCAAGCCATGGTTCGTTCGATGACCCAGTGGTGCTTGCCGAGCTTGTCGTGGGATTCGATGCCTTTGCGGGCGATGCGGACCTTGATGCCTCTGTCGCGGACCCATCGTCGGAGGGAGTCGTTGGTGTTCGCCGACGAAACCGCGACCGTCAGCGGCACGCCGCCGCGGTCGGACAGCACGTGGATCTTCGACCGAACTTACCGCGATCCACGGGACTGGGGCCGGTCATGGATCTCTTTTTTTCGCCCGCACGCAGGCTCCGTCAACGATCGCCAGGGGCAATGCCCACGGCCGGCCCGGCCGACCGTGGGCGATCTCGTTTCCGCCCCGCTTGGCGACCAGCCGTATCGGCTTGCGGAACTGACCCGATTCCAGGCCGGTGAACCGGGCAATCCACTCCGGCCGCGACGCGGTGATCACCTGCACCACACCGACAGGATCAACTACCGACCCAGCCAGCCCGACACCGGGTTACGAGACGTCCCTTAGGAGAGCGTGGCGCGGTCGGTGCAGTCCATGACGTGGTCAGAGTGCCGGCTTGCCCGCTTGGTAGAGCCAGGCGTGGAAGAACGAGTCGAGGTTGCGGTGGGTCAGTCGCTCGACGAACTGGGTGAATTGCCGCGTCGAGACGTTGCCGTATCGGTGAGCGGTCGGCCACTGGGTCAGCACTTCGAAGAAGGCGCGGTCGCCGATCTTCATGCGCAGCGCCTGCAGTGTCATCGCGCCGCGGTTGTAGACCAGGTCGTCGAAGATGTGATCACGTCCGGGGTCGGCGACTTCGCCGCTCCAGTCCTTCTCGGCGGCGTAGGCCTTCGCGAAGGTCTGTTGCACGGGGACGTTGTTGAATTTCTCCTGGTAGAGCCACTCGGAGTAGGTCGCGAAGCCCTCGTTGAGCCAAATGTCCGACCAGCGCACGGGAGTGAGGCTGTCGCCGAACCACTGGTGGCCGAGTTCGTGGGCGAGCAGGTCGCCGTCGACATCGCTGGTGCTCTGGTCGTAGACCGGCCGGCTCTGCGTCTCGAGGGCGTAGTCGACGCCGACGTCGGCGAGGATGCCGCCGGTCGAGTCGAACGGGTACCGCCCGTACATCGAGGATTCCCATTGGATGACCTGCGCCGTGGTCTGGTTGAACACCTTGCCCTGACCGGGCTTGGTGTCGATCGACTTGCCGATCGCGGTGATGTTCGGCAGGCCGCCGGCCGCCACTCCGCGGGTGACGTCGTAGTTGCCGATCGCGAGCATGCTCAGCTCGCTGGCCATCGGCCGGTTCATGGTCCAGCGGAAGGTGGTCTGGTGATCGTGCGTGGTGGTGGGGCCGGGTTCGCCGTTGGCCAGCACCGTGAGTCCGGTGGGGACGGTGATGGTCTGGGTGTAGGTCGCCTTGTCGTCGGTGGTGTCGTTCACCGGGTAGTAGGTCGCCGCACCGATCGGCTGGTTGAGCGCGACCGCGCCGTCCTTGGTGGCGACCCAGCCGGAGACACCCAGCGCGGAGTCGTCGATCTTCTGCGGGACGCCGGCGTAGCTCACCGAGACGACGAACGAGCTACCCTTCCGTAGACCGTGCGGCGGGGTGATCACCAACTCCTGGGCACCGCTTCTGCTGTAGGTGGTGTTTCGGCCGTCCACCGAGAGTCTGCTGATCTTCAGCGGTCCCTGGAAGTCCAGGTCGAAGCGGGAGAGATCCTGTGTGGCCGTGGCGAGGATCGTCGTGGTCGCGTTGATTGCTTTGGTTTCGGGGTTGAACGCCAGCCGGATGTCGTAGTGGCTGACGTCGTAGCCGCCGTTGCCCATGTCGGGGAAATACGGATCGCCGGCGCCTGGAGCACCAGGGGAGTACAGCGGTTCTCGTGCCGGCGCCGCATCCGCTGCCGGGCTCGTCGCGGCCAGCAGACCGGCGGCCAGCGCGCCGGAGATGATCAACAAGTGGCCACGGCTACGGTTGGCGCCTCGCATTGGTTTGGTCCTCCTCGGCAGTGGTCGACGCTGAAGAGTAGGACCGATCCGACACGCGGATCAAGTCTGTTGCGGCGGCTTCGAAGGTTCGGTTCGGGCGGTTCCCGGGTCGGTCGTGCTGCTGAGGTTCCCGGGGCAATCGCTTGAGGACCTTCCGACGGAGGTTGCGCGCAGCATCCGACGGAAGAGCAGGGGGTCTGTCCGACCACCGTTGGTGAAGGGTCACCAACGCGAAACCCCAGCAGTGTGTGGATCGAACGCAACAGCGGCAAGAAGGACTAGTCAGACTTCATCGTCCTTGGCCAGGACGGTGTCCACTGGGTCGTCGAAGGCCAGTCGGACCGGAGGAAGCTTGACGTCCCTCGGCAACAGCGGCTCCAGTCAAGGCTGCGGGCCATTTGTCGTGCGGTACTGAGCCTTCGGTGTTGGTGTCGACCGCGTCCGCGAAGAGGGCGTCGTAGGTACCGGGTTCGATGACGGCGACGGTGGGGATGTTGCCGGTGAGGGTGAGGGCGTCGAGGGTGACGCCGAGGCACCACACGCGGATCGAGCCGTCGGCGAGGGCGCGGTCAAGCGTGACGAACGGCTCGAGCTGGTCGTAGGCGATGGGGTGACCGCTGCCGTCGTGTTCGTCGTGGCCGAGGAGTTCTTCGGCGTATTCGCGCTGGATGTTGCGTCAGAGGGAGAAGCCGGCGGCGATAGCGGTGGGCAGGACACTGGAGGGCTGGAAGATCCCGGCGGTCGGGCGGTGGGTCATGCCGCCTCCGCCGGCGACGCGGCCGCCGTCGCGTTGGTGCAGGACGATGCTGGGGGAGTGGCCGCCGCGGATGGTGAGGGGCGCCAGATCGACGCTATACGCCACGACGACGGACGAGAGACACACCGTCAAGACCTACATCGGAGGACGAAGAAGTGATCAGAGCCGGCTCGAAGGGCACATCGGGGCAGAGGAACTCCTGGCGGTATCCGGCCCTGCCGATCTGGACGCGCGCCTTGATCCAGGCGGAACGCGGACGGCCCGCCGGATGTCCGGCGGGCCGTCGCGTCGTGCTGCTGTCGAGGTGTTGGTGCTGATTCGTCAGTCGGTGTCGGGGCCGGGGAGGTAGGCGCCGGGCACCTGGTTGGGTGGGTAGATCTTCGTGTCGCCCGGGTAGGGCGTCTTCCATTGGTGGGCCTGGTACCAGGTGTAGCGGTTCATCTGCTCGGGGTTCGAGTAGTCCGGGATCGCGCCGTTGCCGGTGGTGTGCTGGCCGGCGAGCCAGGTCTGCCACGCGGCGGCGGTGGCCTGCATGTCCGCCGGTACCGCGACTTTCTGCGCCTCGGCCTTGTTCAGCGCGGCCGCTGCAGCGCCCGTCTGGCCCAAGGTGTCGAGACCGCAGGACGGGGCGGTGGCGATGCCCTCGGTGAGGGGAACCTGGTTCCGCACCGTGGTGAACGGCGTGTAGTCGGGCTTGTTGGTGAACGCGTCGACCATCGGTGTGGCCGCCGCGAGCTTCTCGTTGAGCGGCTGCGCTCCGAGCATCTGCTCGATGGTGCGGACCATGCTGATCTGCGAGTAGTAAGTACTCACAGTCTTGCCGTGCACCGCGTACGGGCTGATGACCTGGACCGGGGCGCGGTGTCCGTCGACGTGGTCGGCACCGTCCTGGCTGTCGTCGTCGACGACGAAGATGGCCGAGTCCTTCCAGTACTGGCTGTGCGAGATCGTGTCGACGATCTGGCCGATGGCAAGGTCGCCGTCGGCCACGCCCGATTCCGAAGTGGTCGGCCCGCCGGTGTGGTCGCTGGACAGCCACACCATGTTCAAGTTGGCCGGACCGTTCTTCTCGAAGTCCTGCTTCCACAGCTGGGCGCGGTAGACGTCCGGGATCGACAGGTCGAACGGCGGGGACTGCGGGTCGGCGATCGCGTTCAACGACGGGATCGCCGAGCCGTAGGTACCCTTCAGCGCGGGCGCGGTCAGCTGGCCGGCATCGCCGCCGTTCTGGACGCTCGTGGCCGCGCAATAGTACTGCTGCCAGCTGCCGGAGGGCCTGCCCTCCATGTACTCGAACTCGCCGTAGTTCCTGGCCGTCTTGCCGGCGGCCTCGACCCCGGTCCACAGGAAACCGGCACGCTGGTGACCGAGGACGTCCTCTTCGGTGTCGTAGCTGCGCTGGTATTCACCGGCCGAGGATTCGGTGTACTCGGGGTTGTCGCCCTCCATGAGCCAGTTGTGGCCCTCGGCGGAGTTCGTCGCGGGGTCGTAGGTGTTGTCGTAGAGGCCGAACTGCGTGGCCAGCGCGTGCTGGTTCGGCGTGGTCTTCGCGCCGAATTGCGTCAGGGTCGGATCACCGTTGCCCTGTTTCATGTCGCCGAGGATCTGGTCGTAGGTGCGGTTCTCGTTGATGATCAGGAAGACGTGCTTGATCGTCGACGGATCGCCGATCCGGGCCGGCACCGGCACGGCCGCCGTCCTGCCGCCGCGGGACTGCTGGACGTCGTTCTTGCCCCAGCCGTTCTGGGTGAACACCGTGTCGGTGTACTTGCCGGCGATGTCCTTGTCGCTCGGCATGGTGAAACGGGTCAGCGACGCGGTGGTGCTGTGCGTGTCGTGGCCGGTCACCGGGACGGTGCCCTGTCCCTTGGACGTCGTGATGCCCGGGCCTCGCGCGTCGATACCGCGAGTGTTGGTGACCACGACCTGGCCGCCGACCGTCGCCACGTCCGACGGGTAGTAGTCCGTCGGCAGCAGGCCGATGTAGCTCACCGGCTGCTTCGGTGCGCCGTCATAGCGGTAGACCGCGACGGCGTTCGCCCGGCCGAGGGTCACCAGCAGGTGCCCGTCGGCGGTCAGCGCCATGCCGGTGGGCTCGTAGCCGACATCGGACGACGGCCACGGCTTGGTGTCAATCGTCTGCACGACCTGGTTCTTGGTGGCGTCGACGACCGAGAGGGTGTCGCTGCTGGTGTTGGCGACGAACAGCGCGTTGTTCTTGACGTACATCGCGGTGGGGTGCAGCCCGACCGTGATCGACCCGACCGCCGCTCCCGGGTTCGCGGTGTTGATGACGCTGACGGTGCCGGTCGTCGAGGCGCCGGTGGATCCGTTGGCGGGCACCTGGGTGCCGTACGAGTCCATCGTCGTGTCGCCGGCCCGGGCCTGGCGGCCACCCTCGTTGCTCACGTAGAGCGTGTGGCCGACGAAGGCGAGCTCGCGGGGCGCGATGCCGACGTTCCAGGTCCGCTCGACCGCGCCGGTGGCGGGGTTGAGCGCCGCGACCGTGTTCTGCCCGTTGAACGCGGCGTACAGGGTCGAGCCGTCAGGCGAGTACTTGAGCTGGCCGACCAGTGCGGAGTTGGCCACCGTGCTGCGGTCGTTACCCGAAAGGTGGGTTCCCGACGTCGGGATCGGGAAACGGGTCGGCGTGCCGAAGGTGCCGTCGGCGTTCACCGGGAACCGGGTGATGGCGTCCTGCTCGGGCAGCCAGAGGAACTTGCCATCCGGCGAGTAGGTCGGCCCCTCTTGCCCGACGGTGCCGTCGGCGAGCTTCTGGTTGACCCCGGCCGCGGTGCCCACCGTCCAGATCAGCTTGTAGCTCTTCAGGTCGAAGACCTGCAGAGCCACCGACTTGTCGGTGCTGGTCGCCGCGAGGAACCGCCCGTCGGGGCTGACCGTCGAGCCCATGAACTTGCCGAACTGGGTCATCAACCGGGCGCCGATCGGGTTGATGAGCTGGTCGTCGGCGACCTGCAGCCCGTTGCGGTACTGCGTACCGACCTGGTTGTCGCCCAGTGGCACTGTGGTGGCGGCGGCCACTCCCGTGCCGATCGTGAGAACACCGGCCAGACCGGCCACCACGATGCGGAACCGGTGGCCGTTCCGGCGCGAGAGCCCCAACCGGACTCCCGAGCCTTGCCTGCGTTGTCTCGTAACTTGCATACCTATCCCTTTCTACCGGGGCCGGCAGATCGTCCGGAGCGCCGAAACGGCACATTCCGAACTCCCTCAGAGGGTCGGGCGCACCACCTTCGCGACCGGGATCTCGCGGTCGTCGCGATCGGCTTCGCAGTGCGAACAGCACCCGTCGCGGCGTCGTCTGACCGGTCTCGTCCGGCGGGACCAGATCAGGTACGTGGCATTCCTCGACATCGAGGTTCAGCCTGGCACCGGCGACGACCTCGTCGAAACGATTGTTGCTCTCCGCGCATTACGAGCGGATTTATGCATTCGGACCCTCTAAATGTGATCAGCGGCTTGAAGAAACCTAACTACACTCCATGCAATAGGCAGGGCGTACCAGGTGAACCTTGGGTAACGTGCGAATGACATCGAATGAACCAATTTCGCGTGTTCATCGGATTTCCGGCGGAAATGGATCACGCTGCTGCTCGCGTGGCTCGAATGGTAAGAAAAGCGATTGAAATTGCCAAATACTTTGTAAAGTCCTGATCAGGTGATCATAATCAGTCCGGTCGGGCGGTTTCACCAGCTCGGGAGGTGCCGGACGGCCCTGATGGGACCGCGATGCGGAAACCGGCTCGTCCGCCTCGCGAGATGCGACGTCAGGCACCCTGCTCGTTGTGCGCAGAGGTGTCGGCCGAGGCCCACCTGCGGGCCCCGGCCGACACCCAGATACGGCAGACTGTTTACTCGTTGTCTCCGTTGAACAGGTAGCGGCCGGGAACCTCGTCAGGCCGCAGGATCTTGTCATCGCCGGGGAACGGCTTGGTCCACCCGGTCGAGGTGTACCAGTCGTACCGGCCCAGCTGCGGCTGGTTCACTCCGTCGACCTGAGCGTGCTCTCCGGTGAGCTTCGGCATCGCCTCGTCCTGGTGCCACTTGGCCCAGGCATCGGCCGTCTGCTGCCGGCCGGCGGGAACGGCCGGGACCGCGCTCGCCTGAGCCGCCAGGGAACCCGACGCCGGAGTCACGGGGATCAGGTTGCTCACGCCTTCGGTGAGCGGGATCTGGTTGGCCACCGTGGCGTAGGGGGTGAAGTCCGGCTTGTCGGTGAACGCGCTGAACATCGGCGTCGCAGCGCGGTCCTCCTGGTTCATCGGCTGCATCCCGAGGATCTGCTCGATCGTCTTCACCGCGTTGACCTGCGTGAAGTACTCGCTGTTGACGACACCGCGCTCGGCGTAGGGGCTGGCGATGAAGAACGGCGCGCGGTGCCCGTCGACGTGGTCGGTGCCGGCCTGGGTGTCGTCCTCGAACACGAACACGGCCGAATCCTTCCAGAACCGGCTGTGCGAGATGTCGGAGATCATCCGGCCGACGGCCAGGTCGTTGTCGGCGACCTGGGCCCGCGGGGTCGCGGGTCCGCCGGTGTGGTCGTTGGGCAGCGACATGGTCGTCAGAGCCGGCAGATCACCGGTCTGCTCGGCCTTCTTGAAGTCCTGCTCCCAGACGTCCACCTTGTACTGGTCGGGGATGGCCAGGTTGAACTGCGGGAAGTTCGGGTTGCTGATGGCGTTGTTCGACGGCACGTCGGAGTAGGACTTGTACGCGTCCATCGCCACCGGGAGGTCGCCGGTGGCTTTGCCCTCGAGGATCTGCGAGTCCGCGTAGTACTGCTGCCACGAGCCGGCCTTGCCGCTGGCGATGGCTTCGTATTCGCCGTAGTTGCGCGCCGACTTGCCGGCGCGTGCGGCGGCGTCCCAGATGAATCCGTCGCGCTGGTAGGCCAGCGCGTCCCGGGCGTTGTAGGGGTAGCTGCGGGCCCAGGCGCTGGCCGCGTCCTGTGCCAGGTAGTCGTTGGGCTCGGCCTGCGTCAGCCAGTTGTGGCCGTCCGCCGACAGCATGCCGTTGTCGTAGAAGTTGTCGAACGTCGTGAAGGTGTTCGCCAGGCTGTGCTCGTTCGGCGTGACAGCGGCACCGAAGCTGGTCCGCGACGGGTCGCCGTTGCCCTTGCCCAGGTCGCCGAGGATCTGGTCGTAGGTCCGGTTCTCCTTGATGATCATGAACACGTGCTTGATCGGCGACGTCTCACCGTGCTGCCGCGGGATCGCGGTCAGCCGGCCGTGGCCGTTGGCGTCCGACTGCTCGTTCCCCGCCTGCCCCGGGTGGTCCCAGGCGTTGTTGCTGAACACCTGCCGGGTCGTGTCGGCGAGCTGACGGCCATCCGGCATGGCGAAGGAGGTCAGGGTGCCCTTGTAGGCGTAGGTCTGCGGAGCGCCATCGGTGCCGATGCCCTGCTGGTTGCTGACGATGACCTTGCCCAGCTTGGCGTCGAACTGAACCTGGTCGGGGTACCAGTCGGTCGGGATCAGGCCCTGGTACTTCGCCGGTCTGCGGGGGCCGTCGTATTCGAACTGCGCGATCGCGTTGTCGCGGCCGACGCTCACCAGCATGTGCTTCGCGTCGGTGAACGCGATCGAGTTCGGCGACGCGCCGACCTGGATGCCGGGCAGCGGCTCGACGTTGACGGTCTGCGTCACCTTGTGCGTGGCCGCGTCGATGACCGAGACGGTGTCGCTGTTGGTGTTGGTGACGAACACGGCGCCGTCGTGCTGGGTCAGCGACGTCGGCTGGAGACCGACGTCGACGGTGTCGACGACCGCGTTGGTCCCGAGGTCCACGACCGAGACGGTGCCGGTCGTCGAAGCGCCGGTCACCGGGTCGGACACGATGTTCGTGCCGTCGGACTTGTTGGTCGTGTCGCCGGCGACGGCGGTACGGCCGCCCCGGTTCGACACGAACGCCTTGTTCCCGACGATCGTGACGGCCTGCGGCGCATTCCCCACCGCCACCTGGGCCGTGAGCGTGTTCGTGGCGGTGTCGACCACGCCGAGCTTGTTGCTGCCGCTCAGCGCGAGGTACAGCTTCGCGCCGTCGGCCGACAGCGTCAGTCCGTACGGCAACGACCCGCCCGGCAGCGCGAGCTTCGCCGGCGCGGTCGGGTTGGTGATCATGCCGTTGGAGCCGACCGTGTACTTCAGGACGCTGGCAGTCGTGGCGGCATACAGTGCGGAGCCGTCGGGGGAGTACACCGGCGCCGCGACACCGGTACCGCCGAACGTCTGCAGCACCGAACCGCTTGCGGCGTCAAGAATGGTGATCGACGGCGTACCGGAGTTGTCGCCCCCTGTCTGCACCGCCACCTTCGAACCGTCCGGGCTGATGGCGCTGCCGATCGATTGCGCGGAGAACGTGGCCGCACGCGCCCCGAACGGGGAGATCCAGTGGTTGTCCGACGTCAGGATCCGCCCGGCCGCGTCGTGCCGGCCGAGCATGCTCGTGCCGAACGGGTTGTCCGGGACGTGAGCCACCGTGGCGGACGCGACGCCGCCGACCGTGAGCATGACCACGGCAGAGCCGGCGATCGTCCAGCGCTTGCGCGCCGCAGACCGTCGTCGTTGAACTTGCACCATCGTTCCTTTCACAGAACAAATGTTCGGAGGGGACTCCGGGAACTAAACAACCCCAAGACGGCGCGGCACCGAACGCATGATTGCTCTGGCGGAGTAAAGGGATGTCCAGCGGGTTACGGCACGCCGTCAGAACAGGGTCAGACGGGCACATGTCACGTTCAAAGACGGCAAATCAATCAATACGGCCAAATCGACGATGTACGTTAGTCGTGGACGCTGCCCGTGTGAAATCGACCACCGATCGAGCACGGTGCCCGTCCGCGTCTTTTTTGATCAGCTACCAATTTGCCCATAGCTTACCTGTTTAACTTCCAGATTACCTGTTTTATTCGTCACTTTGCTTTTTCGGCGATTGGTCGCCGGGGGCTTCGGGCTCGCCGGACAGTGATCGTGAAACTGACGTCCTTGACCACCTGCAACGTGTTCGGCTCGCCGCCGCCACGGAAGACCACGCTGGCCGGTATGAAGGCGTTCACGGTGTCGCGCGGCGCGATGCTGGCCGCACTGTTGCTGACGGCCGGCTGCGCCGCGTCGCCGGCCTCGGCTCGGTCACCGACCCCGACGTCGACCGCGAGGCTGACCTCTCCCGATGTTGCTCAGCAACAGTCCATACGAGGCTGGGAAACTCCGCCCCCGCCCCCGCCCCCGCCCCCGCCCCCGCCCCCGCCCACGCGATCGAAGACTTCGCCGACCACTCCAGCCGACCGCGTGCCTGTTGGCCGCCGGCGTCGCGTTCGGCGGCGATCCGTTCCGCAACGTCCTACCCGACCTGGCGGATCGCCGCGAGCCCGAGTCGGATCGCCACCCCGCCCCCGGAGTCCTCGTCGGGTTCGAGGGTGGCGCGCGGCAGCGAGAGGTCGAGGTCGGGGTTGTGGGTGCGCACGCCGTGGCGGCGGGCGTCGGTTACCAGGGACTGGGGTGAGTAGAAGCCCGTGGGCTCGCAGGAGGCCGGCGCAGAACGCGGCGGGGTAGTAGCGCTTGAACCACGTGGAGGCGTAGACCAGCAGCGCGAAGCTCATGGAGTCCTTGCAGATGATCTTGTGTCCGATCAAGTGCGCGGAGAACGCACCGGGCCGCGTGTGGGCACTGTCTGGGGATCGCGGTGATCACATACGCACGTACTGCTCGATGTCTTCGCGGAACTCGGTGATGGCCGGGTCGGTGAGTGTGGGTCGAGTGTCGGCGATGGCGGCGAGGTAGTCCTCGGTGTTGGCGGGGGCATCGTGGCCGTGGACGACTTCGCGTTCGAACGCGGCCTGAGCACCCTTGCGGGCGGCGAACTCGATGTCGGCGGGCGTGAACATCTCGCTCGCCGCCACCAGCCGGCGCAGCTCGACGCTCTCGGCCGTGGGACCCAGGTAGCGCCGCCAGATCGCCGCCCGCGCCGCCGGGTCCGGGGGGCCGACCGGAATGACGTAGTCGAACCGGCCCGGGCGCAAGAACGCCGGATCGAGAGAGCGGACGGAGTTGGTGGCGCAGATCAGCAAGCGGTTGTCGTGGTCGCGGAAGCCGGGGATCAGTTTGAGCAGCTCATTGGTGACTCCGTGGCCAGGATCAACGGCCAGCCCGGACCGGACGCCGGCGATCTCCTCGACTTCGTCGATGAACAGCACAACGCTCTCGAGCCCCGCCAGATCGGCGAACACGTCCCGCAGTGAATTGGCCAGACCCCCTGCTCCCACCGACGCGAGCCTGGAAGGGAACAGCTCCACGAACGGCCACTCCAACCGGGAGGCAACAGCTTTGGCGAAACTCGTCTTGCCGGTGCCCGGCGGGCCGAAGAGAATGACTGCCTTCGGTGGCGTGACCCCATGCCGGTCTGCCACGGTGGGCTCGGCCAGCGGCAGCACGATCCGCCGCTCGATGGTTTCCTTCTCCTGCTCCATCCCGGCGAGATCGGTCCACAGGCCTCGCGGGAGAACCCGCCCGCCGAGCTCTGCGAGCAGCCCGGCGTCGCTGGCACCGAGATGCTCGACCTTCTCGTGAAACACCAACCCGGTGCGAGCGAGATAGCCGGAGTTTTCCAGGGCCGCGGCTCCCGTCGCGCCGGGAGGCAGCAGCGCACTGATCCGGCGTATCCCCTGAGCCCGCAGTCGCCGCTCGAGCTCGCCGACCAGGGAGCTGCCGATCCCGCGGTTGCGCCACAACCGGGCGAGCGCCACCCCCACGATCCACGCCCGCTCTCCCCGGGCCTGCGCGACTGCCATGCCCACCACGTCATCGCCGACTGCCGCGACCACGACGAGCTCGCCGGTCCGGGTCGCGTCGATGACCTCCGAAATCGGAAACACCGGAGGCGAATCGTCCGTCTGCCGGTCCTGATCCCAAAGCTGGATGACGCGGTCCAGATCGTCGTCGTGGAAGTCCCGCAATCGCCACGTCGGCACCATCACCACCTTACCGGCAACTCGCCGTCGCGCCCACGCCTTCGGGACGCAGCTGATCGCCGTACGCCCGGACGAGCCACGGTGCGCTCGCCGGACCGTGGCCGACCTGCGCGACGACCCCGAGGAGCTGATCGCCCCTTCCGATGTCGCTACACCGCGGATCCACGAGTCATCGTCCGCGCGAACAACCGCCTGTGCCATTCCTCGGCTTTCGCGCCACTGCGCTCGAGCGCCGCGATCATGGGTCAGTTCACGGCGTCCACGTACGTATAGACCGTGGCCAGACCGCGCCGGCGAGCCGCTCGGTAACCCGCGTGGACGAGCTGCCCACCGACAGGGCGAGCTCTGCGGCGATGTCACCGGCAGACGACCGAAACTGTCGGGGCCTCCCCGTAGTCTGCGGTCGATCACTCGGACGACTGGGGGACACACAGGTGAGCGACAGCAGGCAGCCCGAAACCGGATCGGGCGCCGACGAGACGAGCTTCCGGCCGGAGCCGGCCTGGGAGCAGTACGTGCACGTCCGGCGGGGTGGCTGGTTCTGCAAGGAGGTCGAGCTCGACCAGGGTGCGGCCGGCTACTGGCAGACCGTGCTCGAGCAGCTCGATCCGCGCGCCGAGGAGGCGCTCGGGATGCCAGAGAGCGACGCGGCGGTCGTCGCGGGTGTCCGTCGAGCGCGGGCGGGGGAGGCCGACGAGCTGGGTGCCGGTGCGCTGGCGATCCTGCGCGTGGACGGCCTGAGCTGGAACAGCGACGAGCGGCACGAGACCTGGCGCTTGGCTGACGCCTGGGTTCTGCGCCACGGTCTTGCCTTCGCCGTCCGGGCGGCAACCGCGGCCGCCCGGATCGACGACCACCGCCACTACGGGCCGGCGGCGGTGCGGCTGCACACCGGTTCCCGGACGTCCCTGCACGTGACGATGCACCCGCTGTTCCGGCGGCTGCGATCGATCCTCGCCGCGGCGGCCGAGGCCGACTACGAGGCCGCGACGCTCGCGCTCGCGGCGAACCGTACGCAGTTGGCGGCCCGGGTCGTCGCGTCCTATCTGGTCCCGACGCGCACCGACTGGACGGACGAGTTGATCGCCGAGATCGAGGGTGTCGACCCCTACCAGTTCGACTGGGAAGGGGTTCTGCTGTCCCTGAGCACCCCGGAGCAGGTCGCCGCTGTACACGGCGATCCCGTGAACTGGAAGTTCGCCGACGAAAGTGTCCGTTGCACGGTCACCGACGCGCTGGGGCCGGCCATCGCCCCGTCGCTGGCCCGGGCGATCGACGGCGATCCGAACGGCGGCGACTCGCGCAAGGAGATGCTGCGCTTCCTCGCCGGCCTGCCCACCGACCCGGCGTTCGGGCTGCTCGTGGCTCGGCTGGGCCAGAAGCACGTGGCGCCGGTCGTCGCCGAGGCGATGGCGCGCTTCCCGGCGCGAGCCGTTCGGATGCTGGCCGAAGCCGCCACCGGACAGACGAAAACCGCCGACGCCGCCGGGTTCCTGCTGCGCGGTCATGTGCGCACCCACCCGGACATCGTCGCCGAAGCGCTTCCGCGGCTGCCGGACGAGCAGCGCGCGGCGGTGGAGAAGGCGATGTCCGACGCCGACCGGTTGCCGGAGGCTCCGCTCGCGGCTTTGCCGCGGGTCTTGGCGACTCCGCCGTGGACGAAGAAGCGCGCGGCCGGCAAACCCACTGTCCTCAGCGGACTCGAGGCGCACGCCGAGCCGAAACTCCTGTGGGAGCCGGGTGAAGAAGCCAGGTGGGCGGGCGACCTCCGGCCCGGCGGAAGAACGGACTGGTCGAAGGAGATCGCCGCGTACGAGGCCGGAAGGCGCCACATGTGGTCCGAGTGGCGGCTGTTCGTCAACGGCCCGACGGCGTGGGTGGCCGAGAACCTGCCCCACTGGCGGCCCACGGACGTCTGGGGTGCCGAGAGCTGGGGTCGGCTGCTGCTGGGCCGGCACGGCCTGCTCGCCTACCGGCCGATCGTCGCGGCGGCGACCGCCCACCCCGGCCACGGCGAACTGCTCCTGCCTCTGTCGAGTCCGGAGATCGCCGAGCTGGTGGCGGATTGGTTCGTCCGGCTGAAGTCGGCCCGCTCGGTCGCTTCGGCCTGGCTGGGGCGGCACCCGGACGACGCAGCGAGGTACCTCGTCCCGCCCGCGCTGGGGCCGGCCGGGGCACGGCGGCGCGCTGCGGAGGCGGCGCTGCGCCAGCTGGCTCGGCAAGGAAACGGCGAGGTCGTCGCGCAGGCTGCGGCGGGCCATGGCCCCGAGGCCGCCGAGGCGATCGGCCGGTTGCTGGCCACCGATCCGCTCGAGGTTCTCCCCGCCCGGATCCCGGTGCCCGGCGCCTGGGCGAACCCCGTCACGCTGCCGCAGATCCGGCTGCGCGAGGACGGTCGCGCACTGCCGGACGCCGCGGCAGGGCACGTGATCACGATGCTCGCGCTGTGCCGGCCCGATGAGACCTACGCCGGAGTGCCGTACGTCCGGGAAACCTGCGATCCGAGGTCGCTCGCGGAGTTCGCGTGGGCGTTGTTCCGGGGGTGGGAGGGCGCCGGGTTCCCGGCCAAGGACGGCTGGGTGCTGACCGCGCTGGCGCTGCTGGGCGACGACGCCGTGGTGCGTGAGCTGAGCCCGCTGATCCGCGCGTGGCCGGGCGAGGGCGGGCACGCGCGGGCGACCGCGGCGCTCGACGTGCTCGCCGGCATCGGCACCGACCTCGCGCTGACGCACTTGAACTCCATCGCGCAGAAGGTGAAGTTCAAGGCGCTCAAGGTGAAGGCGCAAGAGAAGATCACTGCCGTCGCTGACGGGCTCGGCCTGTCCGCCGGCCAGCTGGCCGACCGCCTGGTCCCCACGCTGGGGCTCGACGAAGCGGCCACGGCGGTGATCGACTACGGCCCGCGCCGGTTCGTCGTCGGGTTCGACGAGCAGCTCAAACCGTATGTCACCGACCAGGACGGCAAGCCCCGCAAGGCGTTGCCGAAGCCGGGCGCGAAGGACGACGCCGAGCTGGCCGAGGCCGAGTACAAGCGGTTCGCCGCTTTGAAGAAGGACGTGCGCACCGTGGCCGCCGACCAGATCGCGCGGCTGGAGGCGGCGATGGTGCTGAGCCGGCGCTGGCCCGTCGCCGAGTTCGAGCAACTGCTCGCCGGCCACCCGCTGCTCTGGCACATCGTGCGGCGGCTGGTCTGGCGCACCACGGCGGGCGAGACGTTCCGTTGCGCGGAGGACCGCACGTACGCCAACGCCGAGGACGACGTCTACGTGCTGCCCCCGGATGCCGAGGTGGGCATCGCGCACCCGTTGGAGCTGGGAGCGGAGCTGGCGGCGTGGTCGGAGGTGTTCGCCGACTACGAGATCCTGCAGCCCTTCGCGCAGCTCGGCCGCCCGGTGGCCGAGCTGGACGACGCCGAGCGGGCCGCGACCACCCTCAAGCGCTTCGAGGGCTTGAAGGTGCCGGTCGGCAAAGTCCTGGGCCTGACGAAACGTGGCTGGGTGCGCGGCGAGCCGCAGGACGCCGGGGTGGAGTGCTGGATCCTGCGTCCGACCCCCGGCGGCGCCGCGGTGGTGGTCGACCTTTCCCCGGGCATCGCGGCCGGTGACGTGAGCTGGGAGCCGGAGCAGGAGCTCGGCAAGATCTGGCTGGACGAGGCACGCGGCAGTCATTGGCGGTCCGGTGAGGGCCGGCGGTTCGGCGAGCTCGACCCGGTAACGGCCTCCGAACTCCTCGGCGAGCTGAACGGGCTGACCCGGTGACCGCGAACCCGCAGCGGCCGCCGGCCGAAGCCCGCTACGCCGACGAGCTGGCTCGGCTGCGCGAGCAGGACACCGCGCCGCGTCCTCCGGGCTGGGCGCTCAGCCTGGCGGCGGCGCGCCGGTTCATCGTCGGCGACGAAGCCCAGGGCATCGGGCGCAAGTTCGTCGGCGACCCGTCGCTGATCGACCGTGCGCTGGTCACGTTGGCCACCAGCCGCGGGCTGATGCTCGTCGGTGAGCCGGGCACCGCGAAGTCCCTGCTGTCGGAGCTGATCGCGGCGGCCGTCAGCGGGGATTCGACGCTGACCATCCAAGGCGGCGCGGCCACCACCGAGGACCAGATCAAGTATTCGTGGAACTACGCGCTCCTGGTCGCCGAAGGGCCGTCGACGCGTTCGCTGGTGCCGGCGCCGATGCTGCGCGGGATGCGCGAGGGCGCCCTCGTGCGGTTCGAGGAGATCACGCGCTGCCCGCTGGAGGTGCAGGACTGCCTGCTGTCATTGCTGTCCGAGCGGGTGCTGGCGATCCCGGAGCTGCCCGGGGAAGCGGGCATGGTGTTCGCCGCCGAAGGATTCAACGTCATCGCCACGGCCAACACCCAGGACCGCGGCGTCAACGAGATGAGCGCGGCCCTCAAGCGCCGGTTCACCTTCGAGACCGTCTTCCCGATCGCGGACTTCGGCACCGAGCTGGATCTGGTCGAGCAGGAGGCGACCGCGCTGCTGGCCCGGTCCGGGGTCGAGGCCCCGCCACGCCGGGATGTGCTGGAGGTCTTGGTCACCACCTTCCGCGAGCTGCGTGGCGGATCGGCCGGCGACCGGGTGTCGGCGGTGATGAGCACGGCCGAAGCGGTGTCGGTCGCGCACGCGGTCGGTGTGCGGGGTTGGTACTTGCGCGGCGAAGCGGGTACTCCGGCCGACGTCGTGGCCTGCCTGGCCGGCACGGCCGCGAAGGACAACGCGGACGACCTGGCGCGGCTGCGCCGCTACCTCGAACAGCACGCGGCCCGCCGCGGCGCCGAGACCTGGCAGGAGCTGCACCACGCGCGGCACCTGCTGCCGGGCTGAAGGAGAGCGGGGTATGGGAGCGGTCTTCCTCGGCGTGCGGCACCACAGCCCGGCGTGCAGCCGGACGGTGGCGTCGGCCGTCGCCGCACTGCGGCCCGCGTATGTACTGGTGGAAGGGCCGTCGGACGTCAACGACCGGCTCGGTGAACTGCTGCTCGGGCACGAGCTGCCGATCGCGATCCACACGAGCTACCGCGACGAGCAACGCACCCGTTCGTCGTGGTCGCCGTTCTGCGATCACTCACCCGAGTGGATCGCCCTCACGGCGGGCACCGAGGCCGGGGCCGAGGTGCGGTTCATCGATCTGCCGGCCTGGCATCCGGCGTTCGACGGGTGGGACAACCGCTACGCCGACGCGGAGTTGCGCTATGCCGACGTGACCCGCCGGCTTTGCTCGGAGTTCGCGGTGGACAACCCCGACGCGCTCTGGGACCACCTCTTCGAAGCCGCTCCGGACGAGGACCTGGCCGAGCGGCTGAGCGCGTACTTCGACCTCGTGCGAGGGGACGCCGAGGCGAGCGAGCGCGACCAGGAGCGCGAGGACTACATGGCTTCGTGGGTTCGCGCTGCGGTCGCCGACGCGGGGGAGCGGCTGGTGCTGGTCGTCACGGGCGGGTTCCACACCGCGGCGGTGCGGCGGCTGGCCGCGAGTGGCGGCACCGCCTGGCCCGAGGTGCCGCGGCGGCCCGACGCGGCGAGCTACCTCGTGCCGTACTCGCACAAGCGGCTCGACGCGTTCACCGGCTACCAGTCAGGCATGCCTTCGCCCGGCTACTACCAGCTGCTCTGGGAGCGGGGTCTGGCCGGCGCCGGTCAGGGGCTGCTGGAAGCCGTCGCCCAGCGGCTGCGCAAACGGCGCCAGCCGGTGTCCACAGCGGACCTCATCGCGGCCCGCACGCTCGCCGACGGCTTGGCGAAGCTGCGCGGGCACGACCACCCCGCCCGGGTCGACGTTCTCGACGGCCTGCTCGGAGCCCTGGTCGCCGACGACCTGACCCAGCCGCCGCCGTGGACTGTCCGCGGACCGCTGCAGCCGGGCGCCCACCCGGTCGTGGTCGAGATGGTGGCCGCGCTCAGCGGGGAACGCGTGGGCCGGCTGCACGCGGACACGCCGGCGCCGCCGCTGCCCGGCCGGGTCGCGGCGGAACTGGCGGAGCTGGGCCTGGACGGCGCCGGTCCGGTCCGGCTGGAGCTGACCGGCGCACCGGGCCGACGCGCCAGCCGGGTGTTGCACTGCCTGCGGCTGCTGGGGATTCCCGGCTTCGACCGGCAGTCCGGTCCGGCCGGCGGCGCGGATCCGGTGGTCGTCGAGACCTGGCGGCTGACCCCCGGTGGCGCCCGCCTGCCCGCCCTGATCGAGGCGGCCGCGTACGGCGCGACGCTGCCCGAAGCGGCGTTGGCGGTGCTGCACGAGCGCATGCCCGGCGCGGATTTGCCCACGTTGGCGGGCGTCCTGTTCGACGCGGCGCTGTCCGGGGTTCCGGCCCTGCCCGAGTCCGTTGTGGACACGTTGGTCGCGGAGGTGGGCCGGGCGGACGACCTCGCGCCGCTCGGCGGTGCGCTGGGCACGGTGCTCGCGTTGTGGCGCCACGACGAGCTGTTCGGTCTCGCGGGCAGCCCGGCGGCGGCCGCGGTGCTGCGGGTGGGCGTCAACCGGGCCCTGTGGCTGGCCGAAGCCGTGCGCGGTGGCGCGGCCCCTGCGGAGCCGCGTCGGCTCGCCGCGGTCGTGGCGGTGCGCGACACGATCCGTCACGCCGAGCACGTCCTCACAGTGGACCGTGCGACGGCCGCCGCGGTCACCACCCGCGTTGCCGCGGACGCCGGCGTGCCGCCCGACCTGCGTGGCGCCGCGACCGGCCTGGCCTGGTCGCTGGGCACGGCCCCGGACCCGGAACGGACCCGGGCCGCGGTGCGGGACATGGCCGCGCCCGACACCATCGGCGACTGGCTCGCCGGGCTGTTCTGCCTCGCTCGCGAGGAGGTGCTGGAGTCCGATGGTGTGCTGGGCACGCTCGACGAGCTCGTGGGCGAGCTGACGGAAGCCGAGTTCCTGATCGCCTTGCCGGCGTTGCGCCTGGCCTTCGGCTACTTCCCGCCCGCCGAACGGGAGCGGATCGCCGAGCGGCTACTGGCCCGCCGCGGTCTCCGCGGATCGGGGCGCGGCCTGGTGCGACCCGGTCGGGTCGACCCGCTGGTGGTCGCCGAGGCGATGGCGTTGGAGGCCCGGGTGGACGCCCGCTTGGCCCGGGAGGGGCTGGCATGACCGATCTCGAACGCTGGCGGCTGATCCTCGGGCAGCCGGCGGAGCCGGCGACGGGCGGGCTCGACCTTGCCGGTGCGCGGCGGGACGCGGCCCTGTCGTGGCTCTACGACCGCGACGAAGAGCTGGCCGAGCGGGACGTGCGCGGCGGCTCAGGTGCGTCCGTCTTGTCCACAGTGGACTGGCTCGACGACGTGCACCGGCTGTTCCCGCGCGAGACCATCGAGCGCCTGCAGCGCGACGCGGTGGAGCGCTACGACATCACCGAGATCGTCACCGACCCCGACGTGCTGGCCCGGATCGAACCGAGCCCGGCGCTGCTGCGGGCGGTGCTGCGCACCAAGCACCTGATGAACCCGGATCTCCTGGCGATGGCGCGGAAGCTGGTCGAAGCCGTGGTGCGAGACCTGCTACGACGGCTGACCCCGGAGCTCCGCCAGTCGTTCACCGGCACCCGGTCGCGGCGCCCGAGCCGCCTCAAACAGGCGCGCGACTTCGATTTCCACCGGACGATCCGGGCGAACCTCGGGCGCTACCAGCCCGCCGAGCGGCGGCTGCTCATCGACAGCCCGAAATTCGCCTCCCGCACGCGCAAACATCTCGAGCGGTGGCAGCTGATCCTGCTCGTCGACCAGTCCGGGTCGATGGCCGGCTCGGTGATCCACTCGGCGGTCACCGCGGCGTGCCTCTGGGGCCTGCCCGGGCTGAAGACGCACCTGGTCACGTTCGACACCGCGGTCGTCGACCTCACCGAGGACGTCACCGACCCGGTCGAGCTGCTGATGAAGGTCCAGCTCGGTGGCGGTACGGACATCGCGAAGGCCGTCGCCTACGGCGCCGGGCTCATCGAGAACCCGCGGCGCGCGATCGTCGTGGTGGTCAGCGACTTCTTCGAAGGCGGCGACGAGTACCGGCTGGTGCACGACGTGCGCAAGCTCGCCGAAGCGGGCACGCACGTGCTGGCGCTCGCCGCGCTGGACGAAGAAGCGAGTCCGGTGTACGACCGCGCGCTGGCCCAACGGCTGGCCGACGTCGGCGCGCACGTCGGTGCGATGACGCCCGGGATGCTGGCGGAGTTCGTCGCGGAACGGCTCGGTTGATGCGGGCCGACCTCCTCGCGCTCACCCCGGACGCCCTGGCCGCACTCGCCAACCGCGGCCTGGTCAAGCGCGCGCAGAAGGACCTCGACGCCGGTCACGGCCCGGTCGTCGAAGCCGTGGAGAGCGGTGAGGTGCGCGGCCGGTTCGCCGACGGCATCGAGGTCGTCTTCCCGCCGGAAGGCGCACTCGACAGCGCGGCGTGCACCTGCGGCGCCCCCGGCGTGTGCCGGCACCGGATCGCGGTCGTCCTCGGCTACCAGCGCCTGCCCGCCGCGGCGCCCGAGTTCACGGCGTGGTCGCCGGGTGAGGTCGGCGACGACGTCCTGACCGCCGAATTCGGCGCGCGGGCAGTGACGGCGGCCCGTCGCGGGTGGCGAGCCGGGCTGGCCGTGCGGCTGCGCCGGGCGACCGCGACGGATCCGGTGGCAGTGGCCGAACTGCCCACGGCGACCGTCCGGTTCCTGGTGCCGGGCGAGCTGGGCTACGCGCATACCGACGCGACGGACCGGGCACAGCAGGTCGCGATCGCGGTGTGGGCGTTCCGGGAGGCCGACACGCGCGGCCTGGCCGGTGATGACATCCGGTTCGCGGTCGGCGGCCCGAGCACAGCACGGGTCGCGTCCGGGCCGGCGCTCGAGGTCGTCACGCGAGTGCTGTCCGAGGGGGTCGCGAACACGAGCCCGGTGCTGCGCGCCTCGATCGGCCGGATCGCCGACGATCTGGGAGAGTCCGGTCTGCGCTGGCCCGCGGCGGCGATGGCGGAGCTCGGTGAGCAGCTGGACGCTTACGCGGCCCGCAGCGCCAAGCACCGGATGGAGCGGTGCGCGGAGCTGCTGGCGGAACTGCCGGCGCGGTTCCGGGCGACTGGCGCACCGGCTTTGGTCCTGGGCACGGACGAACAGGCGGAGACGAGGCTGCGAAGGATCCGGCTGATCGCGCTGGGGGCGCGGGTGCGGGGTGCGCCAGGAGAGCGAGTGGCAGAGGTCTACTTTGCCGGCGACAGCTCGGTGCTGGTGCTGAAAACGCGATGGGACACCGGTGAGGAACCGGTGACCGGGCACGAACTGGCCCGCCGCCGGATCGCGGGCACGACGCTGGAGGCGCTGGCCACGTCGAACGTGGTGTCCGAAACAGCGGTGCGCAGCGCCAGCCGCGCATTGAGGCTGGGCACGGCCCGGATCGGCGCGATGTCGGTGACCCCGGTCGGCGCGGCGTGGGACGACCTGCCGGCGGTGGTCCGCGACTTCGCGGCAGCAGCCGAGCAGCTGGCGGACCTGCCCCCGAAGCTGGTCCGCCCGCGGGTCGAAGCCGAGGACATCGCGGTCGTGGAGATCGCCGAGGTGTGCGAACTGGGCTACCACCCGGGCGCTCAGCGTCTGGACGCGGTGATCGCGGACGCCGCGGGCGCGCGGGCCCGGATCACCGCCACCCACAGCGGAATCTGCCCGGGCCGCCTGGACGCGTTGCACCGAGCTTTGGCCTCGGGCCCGACCCAACTCAGCGGTGCGCTGCGTCGAGCCGGCCGCGAGCTTCTGATCGAACCGCTGGCGGTGCGCACGGAGGCCGGAGTGCTGGTCCCGGACCTGGCCGCCGACGGTCGCATCGAGCTGCTGGGGCCACCGCCCACAGTGGATCGGGACCCGCTGCGCACGGCGCTGACCGCGGCGGAGTCGGTGCTGGCGGAGGCAGCGCACCGAGGCCTCTCGCACGCGCCCCCGACGTTACGCACCCGAGCCGAGCACACCGCAGCGACGTTGGCCGGCGTGGGCTTGCGCGCGATGGCAGCGGCGATGACGAACCTCGCCACGGAGTGGACGGCGGATTCCTGGACGGTGGCACAGATCCGAATGCTGACGACGTCGGAACTCCGCTGACGTACGCCCGCGGAGGTGCGGGCCTGCCTAGCCGGCAGATGGTGCCCGACGGACATGATCGTGTCCCTGACGGGCGCCCACGCCATCCGTCGGTCGCCGGATCGAGCAGCAGATCGGAGCGCTTCGGTGGCCGACGGTGTCACGAAAGCTTCAGGTCAGTGGCGAAACTCAGTGTGGGGTTACGGGCCAACTCGGTCCTCGAATGCGCTTTAGCCCTACGGGGTGGGCGGATGGTCACATCGACGATCCGCTCTTTTGCGTTATAGGCCAGTTCCAGGCCGATCTCCTCGGGACAGCTCTTGCAGCCGAGCGGGGCTGGCGTTGAGTACTTGCCGACCGCCATCGCGGAGGGAGTCGACCAGCGGCTCGACATCGCCGCGTGTCAGTGACGCGCCTGTGGGAGTCCGCGCCGGCTCCTCTTGTGCGGCGTCGTGTTCTTCTTTTGCTCGGTTGAGCGGGTCGATCGGCGTCATCGGATCTGTGCCCGCTTCGATGGCCTGCGTCAGCCGTGTCTTGGCCTGGGTGAGACGGCGCTGGGGGTCAGTCGCGCGCTCTGGGTTCATGTTGACGTCGCCGGCCACTTCCAGCATTGCTTCCACGGTGGTGTCGCGCTGGTCCCCGACTGTTCCGCGGTGTTCCTTCCATCTTGCGCAGGCAGTGCGCGCACCGAACTCGCCCGCGAAATGCGTGCGTCCAGTTCGTGGTTTTCGGGCCGCATTCGGGCTTGCGCCGCGTTTCGAGCCCGTTGGCGGCCCGAGAGCGACGGGACAGCTGGACCGCGGTGAAGTCCTCGACCGAGATGATCGCCGGATGCGCAGGTTGGCGGGACCGCACAACGCGTTCCGGCGCCGTCCTCTTGAAGCGAGTCACATGTCCGGAGGCGATCCGGACGCCCGCGATCGCGCCGCCTTGAAGGTGATCGCGCTGTCGTTCTTCGCGCTGGCCGCCTACGTGAGCGTCGAGTCGATCCGTGGCCTGTTCGGTGCGGAGCCGGCGGAGCACTCCACGGTGGGCATCGTGCTGGCGGCGGTGTCGCTGCTGGTGATGACGTTCCTGTTCTACGCCCGGCGCCGCGCTGGCCGCGAACGCGGGTCCGCCAGCGCCGTCGCCGACTCCGAGCAGACCCTGCTGTGCACCTACCTGTCCGGCGTCCTGCTGGTCGGGCTGCTGCTCAACTCGCTGTTCGGCCGGTCCTGGGCCGACCCCGTCGTCGCCCTCATCATCGCCGCGGTCGCGGTCAAGGAGGGCCGCGAAGCCTGGCGCGGCGAACACTGCTGCTGAGCCCGCGCCCGGCACGCGGGTCGGCTCGTCGCCGGGGGTCACGGCTGTTCGTCGTCGCCCAGGCCGGCGTGTTCGAGGTCGAGCAGGCGCTGGATGCGGCGGCGGGTGGTGTCGGTGATCGTGCCGAGGTCGAACAGCCGCGTGAGTTCGGCCGCTTCGATGTCGAGCGTTTCCCGTCGCAGCGTGCGGTAAAGGTCGTAGCGGGTGGTGTCGGTGGGTTCGGTGTCCTCGTCGAGGCGGATGCGGTCGATGCGGGCTCGCCAGCTGCTGCGGAGCTGGTCGAGCACGAAGGCCGGCGCGGACTCGGTTTCGGCGAGGTGCTCGAGGTGGCTCAACCCGGCTTCGGCCAGGCGGAGCCGCGCGCGGTTCTGTTCCTGCCGGATGTCGGCCGGGTCGAGGGCGATGCCGGACCGGCGGACGAGCGGGGCGAGGGTGAAGCCCTGCACGACGAGGGTGATCACGATGACCGCGGAGGTCAGGAGGAGCACCAGGTCGCGGGCCGGCAGCAGGGAACCGTCGAGTGCCACGACCGGGAGTGACAGAGCGGCGGCGAGCGGGACCACGCCCCGGGCGCCGGCCCACGACACGACCGCGGGCACCTGCCACGAAACCGGCTGTCCGTTGCGGCGCTGGCGCAGTGCCGAGAGCACGAACACCAGGACCAGGCGCACGAGCACGAGGGTGACGGCGAGCGCGAGCGCTTGCAGCAGCCACCACGGGCTGCTCCCGGCGACGCGCCGAACAAGAGCGGGCAGCTGCAGCCCGATCAGGGCGAAGACCACGCTTTCGAGCAGGAACACGACGGTCTCGTAGACGGCGCCGACCTGAATCCGGATCCGCGCCGTGGTCAGGCGTTCGGCTTGGGTGCCGAGCAGCACGCTCGCCACGACGACCGCGGTCACCCCCGACCCGCCGACGGACTCGGCGAGCACGTACGCCGCATACGGCGTGACGAGGGAGACGACGGCTTCGAGCACCGGTTCCTCGGTGCGCCGCCGGATGACGAACGCGCCGGCCGCGATGAGCACGCCGACGATCAGGCCACCCCCGGCGAGGAGGGCGAACTCGCCCGCGGTGCGGCCCCAGGACACGGAGCCCCCGGCGACGACCATGAACAACGCGACGCGGAACAGCAGCAGGCTGGTCGCGTCGTTGAAGAGACTCTCGGCCTGGATGAGCGCCTGCACCCGCGGCGGCAGCGCGAGCCGCCGCGCCAGGGCGGTGACGGCGACCGGGTCGGTGCTGGCAAGGATCGCGCCGAGCACGAACGCCATGCCGACCGGCATCGGCGTCACCGCCACCGCCACGCCGACCACGGCCGCCGCCGAGAGCAGCACCAAGCCGACGGCGAGCGTCGCGACCGGGCGGCCCACGGCGCGCAGATCGCGCCAGGGCAGCTCTTCCCCGGCGGCGAAGAGCAGGGGCGGGAGCACGATCAGGCTGATCACATCGGGAGTCACCGTGATCGCAGGGACTCCGGGCAGCAGGCCGACCACCACGCCCGCGACGACGAGCAACGAGGGCGCGGGCACGCGGAGCCGGACCGCGAAGGTCGCCACGACCGTCGCGATCACGACGAGGAACAGCACTGTTTCGACCCCGCGCATGATCGGCCTCTCGTCCGTGTTCGTTGCCGACCAGACTTCCCGGCGCGCCCGGGGGAAACCTTACGGCAGAACACCCGCGGCCGAGGGCCGGAGCGGACCCCGCGTGGCGCGCCGGGCTCAGCGGACTGTCAACTTCGGGCCACGCAGCGTCAAGGAAGCGTGGTCGCCGGCTGCCGGCGGCGCACCGCGCGACACACTGCAGGCTGCGCTGCCCGGGCGGCACGGGAGAGGGTGAGCCGTGAACGGCCTTGAATACTCGGTGATGCTCATCGGTGGTTTTCTGCTGATCGCGCTTGTTCTCCGCGGTGCGCAGCGGTGGCTGGACACAGGCCGGCGGAACCGGGCCGGGCGCAAGCCGGGCCGCCGTGAGTGAGGTACCGGAACTTCCGGCCGGACGGTGCGGGTGTCTCCGGTGGCGAGGCGCGCGGTCAGGTGTCGGAAGGCGCGATCCCGCGGAACGCGTCCTGGGCCGCGTGGATGCAGCCGAGGATGTCGAGGGCGAGCTGCCCGGGCGGGCGATGCGCAGCCGACTCGGTGATGCGCAGGTCGACGACGGCGCCGTCGGGCGCGACCAGCACGCAGATGGAGCCGTCGTGGCTGTTGTGACTGATGAGGACGCTTCCGGCGCGCTGTCCGGGAATCCGGCTCGTGATCCGGGGGTCGGGGTCTGCTGGCATGGCGCTCCCGTCTGTGATCCGATCCTGCGACCATGACCCTTGTGGACGGTCCGGGAGTGAGACCGGCACAGCTCGTTGACGGCTCCGCCGTGGTTCTTCGCGTGCCTCTTACGCCTGGCGCGGCGACGGCACATCCGTGCCGCGCGGGCGTCCGGTGCTGCTGGAAAGCCGTAAGTTCGCCCGGTTCTTTCTTGCCTGGGGCCGTTCGGTGGGATTCGCTCCACTTCATGGGCAGAAATGGCGTTCGCGCGCACGCGGCTGAGGTGCGCCACGACGACCGGCCACCTGATCCGTCGCCGGCCTGACGCTCGGCGTCGGTGCCCGAGGTGATGGCCGGCTGACGAACCACATCCAACGGCGCCCCGTACCCCGAATCCATTGTGGATGGACCATGCCCGAAAACCGCGTCATCCTGGTCACCGGAAGCACCGACGGCATCGGCTACGAAACCGCGCGGCTGCTCGCCGCCGGGGACGCCACCGTCGTCGTACACGCACGCAACGAAGAAGAGGGATCGACGGCCTGCCAACGGCTCGTGAACTCCGGCGTCGACCCGCGTCGGCTTGACCCCGCGGTCGCCGACTTCGCCGACCTCCGCCAGGTAGCCGAACCTCGCCACCGCGGTCGCCGACACCTACCCGCGCCTTGACGTTCTGGTCAACAACGCCGGCATCGGCGGCGCCCATCACCGAGTCGTCACGAAGGACGGCCACGAGCAGACCTTCCAAGTCAACTACCTCGCGCCGTACCTGCTGACCCGGCTGCTCGAAGACCGGCTCGCCGGGTCGCCCGTCGGCCGCGTGGTCAATGTGAGCTCGTCGCTGCATCGCGGCGGCCGGATCAACTGGACCGACCCGAGCTGGAAGCGGCGCTACAACCGCGGAGCCGCCTACGCACAGTCGAAGCTCGCGCTCACGATGTTCACCGCCGCGCTCACCGAGCTGGCGCCCCGGATCGGGGAGGCCGTGAGCGTGCACCCCGGCATCATCGCGACCGGCATGCTCCGGCACTACAGCTACCGCGGCCGCCCGGTGAGTGACGGTGCCGAGGTCGTCGCCCGCCTCGCCGACCCCGACGCCAAGGTCCTCAACGGCTGCTTCTACGACGGGCGCCTCCCCGCCAAGGCCGCGTCGGCTGCGGTCGAGCCCGAAGCGGTCGGGAAGCTCTGGCGCGTCAGCGAGCGCCTGACCCTGCTCGACCAGCGCCGGCCCACCAAGGCCTGAACTGCGGTGGTGTGCCCGGGGTCGCGGGCACACCACCGGATGCACGGCGCTAACGGGTGCGCAGTCGATCGTGCTCCCCGGGGAATTGGCCGCCGCGGATGGCGACCACGAGCCCCGGCGCCCGAATCGATGGGGGTGAGCGACTATTCCGCGCACCAGCCGGTTACGGGCGCGAGCCGACGTATTTCCGACCAGGATTCACATTTTCGGCAGGGGATCGAAGGCGCGTAAAGATTTCTTGACGCTGTCGCGATGGTCTTCGCGGCTATGATCAACTACCTGGGCACTGGGGAACAACCAAATAAAGGGGGATCATCCATGCGTGCTTTTCGCGCCGTGGCCACGGGCGTCGCCGTGGCCTGCGGTCTCGTGCTGACCACTGTTCCGGCCGTGGCCGCGCCGGCTGGGACCGACGTCGTGGACGTGCTCCACAGCCTGGCCGACGCGGGCGCGCCCGCCGGTGGCGGCGCCCTCGACAGCCCGGAGGGCCGGCAGCTCGTGCAGGCGCTGCAGGACACGACTGGGGCTCGCCCGGAGCCCGCGGCCCGGCCGTCCGCGGCTGCGGCATACCCGGCCTGCCACGGCACTTTTCCGTCCAACGGCACAGCGAACATCACCGTGCAGTCGTCGGCGACGTCCGGAATTCCGTGGGTTGTCAAGCTGACCTCGCCGAACTCCCGGTTCGGCGTGGTGGTGATGTCGGCCCAGATCTACGCGAACAACCACCAGGCCAACGTATACGCGCCGCACACCGAGCCGTGGAACTACCAGTTCCACGGACCGCTGCCACGCAAGTTCCAGGTCGTCGGCGGCGGCACCTACACCATGCCGAAAGGCGCGACCGTCTCGTTCCTGTTCACCTGGCACTCCGCGGCGCACCCCACCGAAGGTGGCTACGCTTACCTGAACTGCACGTACAGCATCTGAGGTAACCCGAAAATGCAGACCGGTGACGAGACCGAGTACGTCGTCGAGGAATTCCGGCCCGTTCGGCACGACCTGCTCGCCGCCGGTCTGCGGGGCGAAGCCGGGGATCCCCACCGTATGGCCGGGGACCCGCGGTTGCTCGCCACTTTGCGCGTCGACGGCGAGGAGATCGGTGTCCTCGCCCTCGACCAGGCCGCGCGTCCGGCCGAGCGGCTGCGCGCCCTGGCCGACTTCGTACAGGACCTGATCCTCGAAAACCTCAGGCCCGCCGGACACAGCGTCGACTGGCCGCGCTGTCCCGAACGGACACACGCTCACCCGATGGTCGCCGCCCTCGCCGACGGCCGTCCACTGTGGACCTGCCCGCTCGACGCGGATATCGCCGTGCCCATCGGTGAACTCGCCGCTTCGACCTGACGAGTGCGCCCGGTCGCAGGCGTCCGTCGGCCCGCCGCCGTCGGCTGCTGGTTTCGCAGGTGAGCGAAAGTCCGGGCTATTCGGCCGCCGGGTCTTCCGGCTCAGGCGACGGTCGTGGGGCGAGCCACGCCGCCAGCACGTGTGCCACGACGACCGCGACGATCACCAGTGGCATCACGGCGAGGCCGTCGGAGGAGAGCAGCAGGGTGGCGAGCAGGACGGACGTCAGTGGCAGCCGCAGCAGCACCACGCACATCGCGCCCATGCCCATCGCCACCCCGGCGACGAGCGGCAGCCCCGGCAGGTGCGACAGTGCGATGCCGCCGGCCGCGCCGAGGAACATCGACGGGAAGACCGGCCCACCACGGAACGCGGACAGCGACACGCCGTACGCGAGTGACTTGCACGCGAGCAGCAGCACCAGTCCGGGCACGGTGTAGTCCGCGCTGTTCTCCAGGAGGGCGGGCAGCGAGGACTCACCTGAGAACAGCACGTCCGACAGCGTTCCGCCGGTGGCGGTGTACGCGATCGCGAGTCCGGCGACGGCCAGGCCTGCGACCGGTGTCATGAGCATGATGTTCCGGTCGATGTGCGGCTTCAGCAGCAGTGCGAGCCGGCGTACGCCGGTGCCCAGCAGCGCCGCGGCGACGCCGATGACGAGCGCCCAGCCGAATTGCGCGACGTCGGGGTGCGCGAACGGCGGCAGCTGCGGCAGTGCGAGCGACGCGGGTCCCAGCCCGGTCAGCGAGTCCAGGCCGATGAACAGCAATGTCCCGACGCCCGCGGCCAGCAAGCCCGGCAGCAGCACCAGCCCCATCGTCGCGCCACCCAGCCCCGAGGCCTCCATCAGCAGGAATGCCCCGATGATCGGCGACCCGAGCAACGCGCTGATCGCCGCGAAACTCCCCGTCGCCGCCACGACGGCCACCTCCTGCTGCGGCGCGTGCGGCCGGACCAACCGGGTCGCGCCCACGCCGAGCCCGGCTCCCAGCGCGATCAGCGGCGCCTCCGGCCCGAGGACGGCGCCCAGCCCCAGTGTGGCCAGCGCGGCGAGGAGCACCCCGGGCAGATCCACCGGCGTGGGCTGCTGCCCCGATTCGATCCCCCCGATCGGTGCGTGCCCGCCCGCGCCCGGCAGGTAGCGGACGGCCAGCGCGACGAGCACCCCGCAGAGCGCGAGCCACGGCACCGGCCACCACAACGGCGGCCCCGCGAATCCCCACGCGCGCGGCAAGTCCGCGTACAGCCACTCTTGCACGGCACCGACGAATTGCAGGAAGAAGTACGCCGCCGCCGAAATCGGGACACCGATCAGTGCCGCGAGCACGAGGAGGCGCACGTACGCGCGCGAACGCAGCTGCGCCGCGGCACCGGTTTGGGCCGGTGCGGCCGCAGAGCCGCCGGCCGGCGGTGGCGCTGCCGTGTCCGCCATGCTGTGCCCCTCATCGTTGGCCTTCGCCGGGTCGATGCCGCGACCGGACCACCACGCGGGCACAGCACCCCTGTCTCACGGTGCTCACGGTCGGTTTCCGTGCCATCGCCTGCCCCGGGTGACCCCGAAAAGACGTGGACGGAATGTGCGCCCAGCGGGCCGAACGGAAGGCGCGCCGGTTCATCGGCAGGACCCCAAGCCGGATGAAGATGGGCGTGGGCGCGGAACTTCGTCCTGGTGACGACCGAGGGCGCCCCACCGCGCGGACCGGCCGGGTGGCCAGGCGCGGGTGTCGAGAATCTCGCGCACATCATGCGATCTGCTGACATTCGGTGCATGGCCCGCGAAAGCCGTTGCGGCACCGGACATTGGGCGCCGAGGTGGAGGCTGTCGGCACGCTGGATGTGCTTCCCGAAATCAAGAACGCGGCGTCGAGCGGCAACTGGCTTACCAGTGCGGCTCATCCTCCATGGATGATGCCCGACCTTCGCGGAAACGGTGACGATGATCCGGAACACGACCGGAGGCCGCGATGGGTTGTCTCTCGGCGCTCTGGCTTGCTGTTCGCGGCGCTGGTTCATGTGCTGTTGTACACCCGGCGTGGGACTTGGCGTCGCGACCCAGCGCAACCAGTTTCGGCGCAGCGCGTGCTCAGTCAGCTCGAGGACGATCCGCCTCTTGTGGCCGGAGATCCGGAGCGGACGACATGAAATGGGCGTTCCGCGCGGTCGTGATCGAAGTGGAGGCAGAGATGACATCAACAGCTCAGCCGAGGCCGGCGGATGTACTGGTGGTTTTCGGAATCACCGGAGATCTGGCGAAGGTGATGACCTTCCGGTCGCTTTACCGGCTCGAGGCCCGCGGCCTGCTCACGTGTCCCGTCGTCGGGGTGGCGGCCGACGACTGGACCCTCGATCGGCTCGTCGAACGGGCCCGGTCGTCGATCGAAGCGACCGGCGACCTCGACAAGGCGGTGTTCGACCGGTTCGCAGCCAAGCTGTCCTACGTCAGCGGGGATTTCAACGACCTCGCCATTTACGAGCGGGTGAGCGATGCGGTGAAAGGTGCGAGGACTCCGGCGTTCTACCTGGAGATTCCGCCGTTCCTGTTCGGACGGGTGGTCAAGGGCCTGTCGGAGGCCGGCCTGGCCGCCGGCGCCCGGTTCGTCGTCGAGAAGCCGTTCGGGCACGACCGCCAGTCCGCGCGTGACCTGGCCGACGAGCTGCACGAGTACATCGACGAATCGCAGCTGTTCCGGATCGACCACTACCTGGGGAAGATGGGGCTGGAGGAAATTCTTCACCTGCGCTTCGCGAATGCCATCCTCGAACCGTTGTGGAGCCGCAATTACCTCGAGTGCGTGCAGATCACGATGGCGGAGAGCTTCGGCGTCGAGGACCGCGGTCATTTCTACGATCCGGTCGGCGCGCTGCGCGACGTTGTCGTCAACCACCTGATGCAGGTGGTCGCAGCGGCCGCGATGGAGCCACCGTCACGGGGAGACCCCGTGACGCTCAAGGAGTCGCAGGTCGGCTTGTTCCGGGCAGTGGAAGAGGCCGATCCGGCTCACTACGTGCGCGGCCAGTACGACGGCTATCTCGATATCGACGGCGTTGCGCGCGATTCGACCACCGAGACGTACGCGGCGCTGCGGCTCGACATCGAGAACTGGCGTTGGGCCGGTGTGCCGTTTTTCATCCGGACGGGCAAGCGGCTTCCGGTGACGCAGACCGAGCTGCGGCTGGTGTTCAAGCGTCCGCCCAAGCTGGGTTTCGGGCTGGCCGGCCATGCGGCGCAGCCGAATCAGCTTGTGCTGAAGCTCGATCCGTCGACCGGCGTCCGGATCCAGGTCGACGCGCGTCGTGCCGACGTGGCCCGGATCGCGCCGATCGAGCTCGACATGGAGTTCGCCGAGGAGGGTGGCGAGGGTCCGACGCCGTATGAGGTCTTGCTGCACGCGGCGATGATGGGGAACAGCACGCGGTTTTCCCGGCAGGACAGTGTCGAGGAGACCTGGCGGGTCATGCAGCCGCTACTCGACGCGCCGCCGCCGGTGCATTCCTACCGGCCCGGCAGCTGGGGCCCGGCCGCGGCCGACGAGGTCCCGGCCGGCTTCGGCGGCTGGCGGGCGCCCTGGACGCCACGCTGATCGGGGTCAGCCGAGGCCGCAGTGCGTTGGCCATGGCCGTCAGTGCCGGGTCGACCCGCCGATGCTCGGTGCCAGCGCCGTCTCGATGGGTTCTCGCCGCGGTACATCGGTGCGGAAGACTTGCCCACCATCTGCAGATTGCTATCGGGTAGTCGGCGTCGGCGAGGGATAAGTCGTTGAGGCCCAGCGTCTTCTGGAACAAGGCGTCGTTCTTCTCGTCGAGATCTACGGTCGGCCCCGCGCGCCCTCCCGAAACCGTCCACGCACGCGACCCGTCGCCGCGACACGCGCAGTGCCATAACGGATTTACACAACCGGCGAAGTCGGGCTGGTATCGGTCGACGCGGGAAACTGAAAGCGGTTGCGGTCGGCGGTGAATATTCGGGCCGGTGAATTGAATAATCGCACCATTTTCCTTTATTCATACAAAAGAGACTGTGATTTCAGTGCCGTCCTCGGCGGATCGCCGTTCAATGGTGGTCCGACGTTTTTGGCCTGGCGCCGGGGCTCATCTTTCGCGGGTGATGGTTGTGGTGCGGAGGATGTTGCACCATGGCCTGCGCCGGGGTGGCGTGCGGAGGCTGGAAAGCCGTCCTCGGCGGCGGCTTCGGGAAGTGCCGCCGTTGACCGCCCGATGCACTCGCTTGACGGGAGAACGTCGAGATGCGGCTCGTAGTGGACCTGACCCGATGCCAGGGGTACGCGCAATGTGCGTTCCTGGCCCCGAGCGTCTTCACCATGTACGGGGATGGAGAGGCACTGCTCTACGACCCCGATCCCAGCGACGAGCAACGGGAGCGGGTGCTGCGGGCGACGGCCGCGTGTCCGGTACAGGCCATCGTCCTCGACCGGGGGCCGGCCGAGAACGGCGGCCGCGCGGCTGCGGCGCGCCGCGACGGCATGAACGAGGAGTTCCTGCGGACCGGGCGGATCGTGATCGTCGGGGCCTCACTGGCCGGGACGCGGGCTGCCGGTGCGCTGCGCTACGAGGGGTTCACCGGGTCGCTGACCGTGATCGGCGATGAACCTCACGACCCCTACGACCGCCCCCCGCTGAGCAAGCAGGTGCAGCAGGGTGGGGTGCCGGCAGGGCACACCGGGCTGCCGCGCCGCCGGGCCATCGACGCCGACTGGCGGCTGGGCGTCGCGGCCACCGGGCTGGACCTGGCCGGCAAGCAGGTGCGGCTGGCCGACGGCACATCCGTCGGCTTCGACCGGCTGCTGATCGCGACCGGCGTGCGGGCCCGGCCGTGGCTGGTCCCGGCCGAGGCTGCACTGGACGGGGTGTTCGTGCTGCGCACCCGCGAGGATGCCGAGCGGCTGCAGCGGCAGTTGGCCGGGCGACCGGGCCGAGTGCTGGTCATCGGCGCCGGGTTCACCGGCTCGGAGGTCGCCTCGGTGTGCCGCGAGCTCGACCTGCCGGTCACCGTGGCCGAGGCCGGCCCGGCACCCCTGGTGGCCGCGCTGGGCGGACCGATCGGCGCGATCGCGGCCGACATGCAGCGCGACGCCGGTGTCGATCTGCGGTGCGCGGTCAGGGTCACCGCGCTGGAAGGGGAGAACGGGCGGCTGCGGCGAGCCCGGCTGTCCGACGGCAGCACCCTCGAGGTCGAGGTGGCGGTGGCCGCGCTCGGCGGGATCCGCAACGTCGAGTGGCTGGAAGGCTCCGGGCTGGCGGCCGGCCGGTGGGGCGTGGCCTGCGACGCCGGCTGCCGCGCGTTCGACGCGAACGGCCTGGTGACCGACGACGTCTTCGCCGCCGGCGACATCGCGCGTGCCCCGCAGCCACTGTTCGGCTACCAGCTGCTGGCGCTCGAGCACTGGGGCAACGCGGTCACCCAGGCCGAGGTCGCCGCCCACAACATGCTCAGCGACGAGACGCACCGCTGGCCGCACTTGGACGTGCCGATCTTCTGGTCCACCCAGTTCGGCACCGAGATCAAGTCGGTCGGCGTGCCGAGCGTCGCAGACCAGGTCGTCATCACGCAGGGCTCGGCGACCGACCGCCGGTTCGTCGCCGCCTACGGCCTGCGTGGCCGCCTGGTTGCCGCGGTCACCTTCAACCAGAGCAAGTGGCTGGGGTTCTACCAACGGCAGATCGAACGCTCCGCGCCCTTCCCGCCCGCCTGGCACACCGTCGACCAGCCCGCCGAACAGGCTGTGGTGCCCGCCGAATTCCCCACCCAGCCGATCCCCACCCAGAGCGCCACCGTCGTACTCACGGGCCACGACCCGGCCGAGCGGCGCGCGACTCTCCGGTCGCCCTGACCCGTCACCGCGACTGCCCGATCAGCCCCACGAACCGCATGAAGGAGGCCGCCGTCATGGTCACGACCGCGCCGCCGAGCGTCTTCTCGCAGGTCCTCGACTATGCGAACCGAGCCGATCCCTATCCGCTGTACGCCGAACTGCGCAAGACCCCGGTGGCCCGCCAGGACGACGGCAGCTACATCGTCTCCACCTACGCCGAGATCGTGGCGCTGCTGCACGATCCGCGGATCAGCTCCGACCTGCACAACCTGCCCGAAGCGGCCGCCGCGTCCGAGGACCCCCCGGGCCTGCCTCCGTCGTTCATCCGCCTCGACCCGCCCGAACACGACCGGCTGCGGCGCATCGTGACCCGCCACTTCGGCCCACCCCACACCCCCGACCGGGTCGACGGCATGGTGCCCGACCTGCGCCGGATCGTCACCGGGCTCATCGACGGCCTCGCCGGCTCCACCGAGGTCGACATCGTCGACCAAGTCGCCTACCCCTTCCCGGTCACGGTGATCTGTGAGCTGCTCGGTGTGCCGCGCGAGGACGAACCCCGCTTCCACACGTGGGTCGAGGCAATCGTCGCGGCGCTCGACCCGGGGGTCGGCGACCCCGCCGAGGTGCAGCGCAAGCGTGCGGCGGCCGCGCAGGAGATGGTCCAGTATTTCGCCGGGCTCGTCGACGGCCACCGCCGATCTCCCGGTGCCGACCTGCTCTCCGCGCTGGCCACCGACGACGGCCCCGAGGGGCGCCTGACCGACGGGCAGCTGCTCGCCACCTCGTTCCTGCTGCTGATCGCCGGGCACGAGACCACCGTCAACCTGATCACGAACGGCACCCTCACCCTGCTGCGCCACCCCGACGTGCTCGAACGGCTGCGCCACGAACCCGAGCTGGTCATCCACCTGGTCGAGGAACTGCTGCGCTACGAGCCGCCCGTGCACTTCATCCCCTGGCGGGTGGCCCTCGACGACATCGAGATCGCCGGCACCACCATTCCGAAGGGCTCCCGGGTCGTGCTGGTCCTCGCCTCGGGCAGCCGCGACCCCGAGCACGTCCGCGACCCCGACCGATTCGATCCCGATCGCTTCAGCCCCGACCGGTTCGGCCTGGCCCGCGACACCAACCAGCACCTCGGCTTCGGCGGCGGCATCCACTACTGCTTCGGCGCACCGCTCGCCCGGCTGGAAACCCAGATCGCGCTCGCCGAACTGGCCCACCGGCTGGCCAACCCCCGCCTGCTCGCCGACCCACCGCCGTACCGGACCAACCCGGTCCTGCGCGGCCCCCGCCACCTGCCGGTCGCGATCGACGGCATCACCCCCGCCCGAATCTGACCGCAGACAAAGGTCACAGAAACCGAGGCTGCGGCGTCGTCGCGAAGCTCGATGCGCTCCCCGCCGTGTCTGCGACGGAACCGCTTCTGCCTGCGATTTGTGATGATTTCCTGACCGGCGTCCGCGGGAGTAGCTGCGGTGCGAGGTCACTTCGATGCGTGATTTCCGGTTTCGGCTATGGTGCGTCGTTGGCCGGGCATCCCCGAGGATCGGCGGTGACTGCCGTGGGCACAGTGCCCGGCGGGCCGAGGCGCACGGCCGCGTGGCACTCCGGAGAAAACGGACCTGTCCACCTTTCCGCTGTTGACTGCCGATCGTGGTGACGTTCATCCGGCCGCGGCCTGGGCGTGATCCCTCATCGAGGCTTGCGATTGTCGTTACATGAGTGTCTGAACGGAGACCGGACGGCCCGGCAGCACCGACGCCGAGGACGTCGTGCGGCGGAACGTCCGGACCCTCGCGCGCAACTGGCCTAGCTGTGATGTCCGGGGACGTTGTTCTCGGTTGAGGTGAGGTCGGCCTGTCGTGCAGACAGGCGAAGGCCTCCGGTTGTGAAGTGGAG
>NZ_JBEYSJ010000052.1:0-56671 GCF_040704195.1 Amycolatopsis sp. NPDC047767 | reverse complement strand
GGAGAAAACTTCCGCCGCCGTTCCGGCATTGCACATCCTCCAATCCAGACCAGACCTTATTAGGCCCACTGTCCGAAAAGTGGGAGGCGCGCCAAATCGCCATCACCAGTGGCTTGAGTGCGTAGGAGTCGTTGGTGTTGGCGGCGGAGACAGCCACCGCGAGCGGCAGCCCGGCGCGGTCGGACAGGGCGTGGATCTTCGAGCCGGGTTTACCGCGGTCGACCGGGCTGGGACCGGTCATGGATCCCCCCTTTTCGCCCTCACGCAGGCACCGTCCACGATCGCGCGGCTCCAGTCGATGAGGCCCTGGCTGCCGAGTTCGTCCAGCAGCGCGTGATGCAAACGCCGCCACAGCCCAGCTTTGGTCCACTGGCCGAAACGGCGGTGCGCGGTCTGGAACGGTACCCCGAACGAGGGCGGCAGATCCCTCCAGGCACACCCGCTGGTCAGCACGTACACGATCGCCGTGAACACCGCACGAGCGTCCAACGGGGCCGTGCCACCACCCTGCGGACGCGACTCGAACGCCGGGATCAACGGCTCCACCAGCAACCACAGCTCATCCGGCACCAACCGCAACGACAACCGATCAACCACAGCCAAGATCATCGCTCACGAGCGACCGATCACCACGTAAGACACGCTCTTAGCTGTTTCTCTCAGCGTTCCACCGGAGGACAGCTACGACTCGGGAACGGTCGGGACCGCCGAGAGAGCGATCGCCCGGATGTTCATCGCCGCGCCCGCCCGGATTGCCAAGCTACTGGAGGAAGCGGGCCGGCACGCGGCCGAAAAGACTCGAGACGGCCTCGTCGGCTCGGTCCGACATGCCCTGGACATGGTCGACACCGAATACGTCCACCGTCGCGCGCACGACCCGGTGACGACCCCTGAGGAGGCCGCGGCGGTCGCCGATGCGGCGTTCGCGTTTCTCCTCGCCCGCACCGATGAGGCGTGGGGACACCAGGTGACGTTCTCCGCGGCCGAAGCCATCGAGAGGATGGGCCACGGGAATAGCGACGCCCTCGCCGGACGCCTGGACGCGACCCTCGGTGCAGCCGTGACGCTGACCCGGCACCGGCTCACTGAGCGGAGGAGCTTGCTCACCTCTACCGCTGCGCCAGACCCGCTCGCGGGGCTGGAGGCGTACGCGCGCAAAAACAGCCTGTACCAGTCCGCCAGACGCCTGCTGAGCGCGGTGGAGGCCGCATCATCGACAGACCCGCTGGCTGTATGCGAAACCATCACGGCGCTCATCACGAGTGAGCGCGACAACGACCTGGGTACCGACGTGGTGTACCCGCTCCTGGCCACCCTCGGCGAGGTCGGCCGCGACCACGGGAACCAACCCGCAGTGATCCAGGCCATCCTGCCGACCCTTCACACCTACCTGGTCGATACCGACCCCGGACTGCGCGCCGCGGCGCTCGAGGCATGGACGACCGTCGGCGGAACCCACGCCCTCCCGTCGACGGTCGCGGACCTGCTCCCGGCATTCGTCTCGGACACTTACGTCGTGGTGATCAACGCCGTCCTCGATGCCGCGTGCCGGCTTCCGTGGCCGGACGAGAGGTCTCGGATTCGGTTGGCTCTTCACGCTAAGGCTGTGATGGAGGGCATCAATGTCGCCGAGCACCTGGATACGTTCCTGACCTCGCTCGCGGCGCTGCGGCACCACGTCCCGGACCCAGCTGTGCTGGCTGAGCTGGAGAAGAAAGCCCTGGCGCGGGTACCGGAACTCGAGTGGCACCAGGCGACCAAGGTGACCGACCAGCCGTGGCAACCGGATGCACGAGTTGCGCCGGAGCTCGCGGCGTTGTGGTTGGCGCTGGCACCAGGGAAGACTTACGGGCTTCGGCAGCGCGACGAGGCCGAGGAGGCGTTGAACGGGCTTCTCGACTGCGGCGCTGGCCTCCTTGGTCTCCCAGCGGCCGGCATCATCGAGGTCGGCACGGCGCACTCTCCAGAGTCGCCCTACGGATCGATGGAGTACGCCGAGGTCCTCGCCCGAACAGAGCGCCGGACCGAGGCCCTCGCGCTGCTTGAGGGCGCGCTGACTCGTATTCCCAATGAGCCGGCGCGCAGCTCACAACGTGCCCAGGTCGCGCTCGCGGGCGCGGTCGAACGCCTGCAGGTGACGCTAGAGCCGGACTTGCCCGACGACGCGAACGTGCGCGAGGCGGTCGACGAGGTCGGGGCCGCGATCGGCGTGTGCCTGGGTCACTCAGAGGAGTATCTTCAGTGGCTGCGACCGCTCGCGAAGGCCGCCGCGATCCGAGCAGCGATCACCTGCACGTTGCTCGACATTCCGATCCCAGCTGAGATCACCGCCGGGCTCGCCGACATCCCGGCCGACCAAGTGGCAGCCTACTCCGTCGAGCCGACTGACCCGGCCGAACAGTTCAATACGCGTGCGCAACGGCTGCGTGACCTAGCGGCCGCCCTTCAGCTCGGCGGGCCATCCACCGGGGCAGCCAGCCACGACGGTGTCGTCATCACCGCACGGCTGATCGACGCTGTCGCGCACCTGCTCGACGCCGAAGGTGCCGACCTGAACGCCGACCTCAATCAGGCTCAAGCGCACCGGACCGCAGCAGCGCGCCGCGCCGCCGCCATCGACCTGGACATCTACCGAGACGACGACCCGCTCCTCCCGCGCGCACGAGCCCTCCGGGCGGTCCTCGTGGCAGATCCCGACCCGGTCTCCCCCATCGACCTGGACACGGTTCTCACCGCGACGGCCGGTCTCCCGGCGCCGATGCTGTTCATCCGCTCACCCGAACGCCAACACGGCTTCAGGCCGTGGACGCCACCCGCCGAGCCTGAGCCGGACAGCGCGACGGTCGCGGTTGCCCTGGTGTCGATCGACGAACGGCTCCTCACCGGGCCCGCCATCGTCGACCCGGCCCTCACCCACACCTTGACCCTGGAAGTGCAGACCGACCCGTGGCCAGAGTGGGTTGAGCGGCTGGACGCCGAGTTGGTCAGCACCCTGAACGAGACTGAACTGCAGCGGCCCGCGCTCACCTGGCAGCGCCACCAGCACACCAGTGACCCGGATACCTACGAAGGGACCGGCAGCCTCCACGTGCGATACGCCGTCCCGACCACCCAGCACGCACCCCCAGTTTTGGTAAGCCTCGCTTGGCGAGGCGCCGACGAGGACGGCAACCCGAAGAGCCAACCCCTCGACGTCGCCGGACACCGCGAGTTCCGTGTCCGTCCCTACGACCCAGCCCGCGACGCCACCACCCAATACGAGGTGTTCGACGAGCACCTCCTCGGCATCTACGAGAACCTCGCCGCCGCCGGCTATCCGCACAACCAGCTCCAGCCGTTCGCCCGGCTCCTCAACGCCATCTCCCGCGCCGGGCTCGCCATGACCTGGAACAAGAAATACCGCCGCGGCCAATACGTGAGCGAACGCCAATTCCACGACGATCTCCACGCCGCCCTCCTCGCCGACCCCACCCTCGAAGGCCGAGTCGAACGCGGCACCGGCCTTGCACACGGGTACCTCGACACCCGACACGACGGCATCACCGCCGAACTCAAGGTCGCGCGCGACCAGCCCGTCACCTCCCAGTCCGCCACCAAGTACATCGGCCAGCCCACCCAGTACGCCGCCGCCGACGGCGCCCGCCTCTCAATCCTCGCCGTCCTCGACATGAGTCGAAAGGTGTTGCCCATCGGCACCCCCGAGAACTACCTATTCGTCCTCGGCCCCCGGCAACACGGGATGACTGATCCGCACTCCCCCAGCGTCGTCGTCACCCTCGTCATCAACGGAAACCTGCCCGTGCCCAGCAGCTGGTCCCGCCGCAAGACGCCGACCACCGAAACTCCCTGACCCGACGCTCCCACAGGCATCAGATCATGCAATCACGGTGACTCAGAGTTATTGATGGCGCTAGTCCATCGCCAGGAGACAATCGCGCCGGCGGCAAAGCCACGGCGACCGGCGACCGCCAGGAGATCGGCACGTGCCCGGACTCCATAGATCGCCGCGTAGACCACCAGGACTCGCTTGTGTTTCTCGGCTGCCTGCAGCCAATCCTCATCGGGTTCCAGCTCAGCGCGGGCCCAGATGCCGCCGTGGTCCCATAGCTCCAGTCCCAGCGCCGTCCGCCGGACCGTCCATGCAGGCAGATGTGGTATTTCCGCCGCCGTCGTCGGCGGCAGCCGACCGAAACCGCCGGACAGTACGATGTGCTCGACTTGGATCTCCAAAGTCTTGCCCGTGCTTCGCGACGTTGCCCCGATCACCTTTTTCGGCTCGAACACCGCAACCGGCAAGGAACCGCCACCAAGGCTGTCCGGGGTCGTGGTCAGCAGCTCAACGGCCGCGTCCACCTCTGACATGGCAGCTTCCGCGTACTTCCGATCCATGACCAGGTGCGGGACGGCACTTGCCAGGTCCGGGGGCCTGCCGTCAGCCTCGGCGGGCAACGGTATTTCGTCGATGCGCAGGCTGCGGCCGTCGAGTGTCACGCGGAAATCGCCGGTGCGGTCCGCGGCGACCGGCGCATCCCCGATGGCGTCGAGCAGTGCGTTCAGTTTCGGGTAACCCGCCTGGCGCACCCGGTCGGCAACGTCAGGCAGGTGCAGAAGGGATAGCGCATGGGTTGCGAGGTTCACGCCAGCGGCGCGGTAACGCTCCGCGTTCTCCGCCGCGCGCGGAGATTCCCAGACGATCCGTTCGTATTCCGGGCCCACCACGGTATACAGGAACTCCTGGTTTCGGCGGTTCATGTACAACATCCAATGCGCGGGAAGCTTGCCCTGCGTCACCGTCTCTCCTGCGTCGAAGTGTTCGCTTCCCGTGAGAACGGTGCGACCGAAGAGCGGTAGGTTGCTGCGCTTCACCTCCGGAAACTGCTCGACTGCAGGGTCGATCGCACGCTGGCTTCCCGGCAGGTGAATCAGGCAATGGCCGTGAAAGGTGTCCCCGTCCCAGTACGGGTCCGGGCGGCCGTGGAAGGCAGTTCCACCGGTACGCTCGTCCTTGATCGTCACGTCGACCGCGTACACCTCGGACGCGATTCCCAGCTGCGCGAACGCGTAGTGCAGCATCATCGAGCCGGAGACGCACAGCGATCCGGGTGCACCGGCTGCGTGGTCCAGCCAGAGCAGCGGAAGAAGCAGCTCCACAAGCAGATCCGGCGGGATGTCGTCGGAGTCCAGCAGGGTGCTGATCGCTTCCGGATCGCTCTTGAGCCGGCGAGGTTTCGCTAGGTGCCCGACAGGAGTCCGCTCGCCTCTGGCCTGGGATGCCGCAGCAAGCTTGGACTCAGGCAGCTGCGTACGCGCCACACGCTTGCGCGGTTCTTGCCGTTTGCGCTTGTTCGGTTCAGCCACGCTCGCCGCCTTGGGAGTAGCCGGCGCGCAGCCGATCCACGGCTTCGGAGGTCTCCGGCCCCAGACAGATCACATTCGGGCAGCCAACGATGCTGCGCAGTACGGTTTCGTTGTCGCGGACCGACTCCAGTTCTCTGATGACCGCAGCCAGCCCGATACACACGGCAGGGCCTTCGATAAGGATTCGGTCGACCAGCGTCCGCCCACGAGGCAGCCGGATCACTTCGTCGATGTCGTCGACCGCGAACAGTATTCCCGGCCGCCCGGGTGCCGGCCGGTCGAACCCTCCCTCGCCGGCGCGATACTCGACGATCCTGCCTGCGGCTTCGAGGCTCGCCAGCGTACCGTCGACATGCGTACCCACGATCTTGGCCGCGCCGCTCAGCGACTTCCACATCTCCGAACTGTCGTGCTCGTTGCGAGGATCGGAGACACTGACCACGAAGATTCCCGAACCCGCCGCCTGGAGTGCCACCCGGTGCAGCATCCCGGATTTTCCGTCCTGCACACCGCCGAGGACGAAGATGTGGTCGACGCCGGCGCCGCGCGGATCATGCAACCGCACCGCACGTGGTTCACCGAGGAGATCTCGATCGACGACGACCATGCCGGTGACGGCACTGTAGGTCGGTGTTCTCGGGTCGGGGATCGCACGTTCGAGCGACGCCGCTTCTTCTGTCACACTTCGGACAAGGTCTCTCTTACTGCTGCCAGTGTAGGCACAAAGACGTTGCACCACGATGTCTTCGACCTGGACGAGGGAGGACAGCATCTCGGACATGCTGTCCTCGTCGAACTGCCTCAGCAGCTGGTTGAGTTCGGGATGCCAGCCGTTGTTCATCGCACGCAGTACCATCCGGGTGGGAACGGTGTCCATGCCACGCTCAAGGTGCGCACGAGTCAGTTCAGTGTCCAGGAAGTCTCGCACAGCTTCCGTGGTTTCCCCCGTGATCGCAGCGATCCGGGTGGCCATGGTTTCGAGGAAGCGCCAGGCTCCGATCAGGTGGTCGATCGCGGTCGCGGGCTCGGCGCTCGCTGCTCGCAACTCGGTTTCCGGGCCTGCGCTGTCATTCTCGGCCAGCGACCGGAGAACCGCGGCGTGGCAGGCGATGGAGCGCTGTCGATCCACGCGGACACCAGGTCCGATCGGGTTCGGCGGCATTGGCTCCGGCAAAGGCGACCACCGGTTCCGCACCAGGTTCGGCTCGAAGTGCCGGCATGGCGCCGGTGCCCGGTCCGGCCGGTCGGGAGGCGGCGTGTTCCGCGGCCCGTAGACTCCCACGGCCGGAGCTGACACGCGGACCTGCTGAGTCCGCGCGTGGCGCCGAAGACCAGGCAGAAGAGCAACTTGCGTCGCCACGTTGCGAGGCAAGCTCACTGAGCTCGACTCCGCAGCGGTTCGCATCTCCGTCATCTGCTCGACGTATTTGGCCACGTCACCCCGGTTGGCGAAAAATCTCCCTTTCAGCGCATGAAACTGCGCGCGCAGCCAACCTTGCTGTGTGGCCGTCCAATCGACCTTGTCAAGCTGTCTCTCCACATCGACGATCGTCCGGCTGAGAAGCTCGTCGATGTCGCTGTGCGGTAGTAGCGTGCTCTGGTCGAGATGCACGCTCAGCAGGCCCGCGACGAGTTCCAGGGCCTCGTTCGAAGCTCGAGCGGGGTCGATTCCGGGAATGCCGCAGATCAGCGTCATAGTGCGACGGTAGTGACGCCAAGCCGCTTCGGTATTGCCGTCGGAGCCGTGCGCCTCCGCGAGCCCCAGATGCGCGATCGCGGTCTGCAAGGGCTTTGCTCCTTCGTCGTGCTGGACGAGCGCGAACAGCCGATCTGCGGCGTCGGCGAACACGGAGCGATGTCCGGCACGGGAATCCATGAACCGAGCGATCCGGAGCAAACAGGCCGCGCGCATGGTCGCGGCTTCCAAACTGGGTTCAGGCAACGCCCGAGCCAGCTCGAACAACCGCCTCACCTCTTGGTCGTCCTCGGCCCGATAGGCGCGGGTCTGGTATTGCATGGCCATGACCACGATCAAGGCCTCGAAATGCGCCGGAATGAACCGGTGGACGTCATGAACGCTCCGGGCTTCCTCCAGCGCCGCCAAGCCAGCGTCCATCTCGTTCCGGTCGAGGTGGAACATGGCCAGGCTGGTCAGTGTCTTCCCGCGCCTGCCTGCGACGTACGGGTCATAGCTGTCCGGAGGAAGCAACGACAGCGCTTGTTCAAGGCACCGTTGTTCCTCGACGAAGTCGCCCTGGGCATGCGCCACTGTCGCGGTGTTGGCGAGCAACGCTGTCGTCGACTGCCAGCGCTGCAGGCCATGCCGGCCCAGCCGTTCGGCGAGCGTGATCGCATGCAGGCGCAGCGCGCCGCCGGTGACGAGGTCGAAGCGGTCTGTGCAGTCCTTGAGCAGGTCGGTCACGCTGATCTCGACATCGCGCAATAACGCGTCCCGGTGCTCGGGTTCCTGGTCGAGGCCGGCCCGGACGACGTCCTGGATCAGCCGGTGCACGCGCACCCAGTCACGCTGCCGGTCGTCCTGCCATCGCTGCAGTAGCGAATACTCGCCGAGCAGCGCAACCGATCGTGCGAAGTCCCAGTGGTCACTGGCCAGCAGTTTGACCGGTATCCGGTCGGGGAAAACCAGCGCAGCGCGTTGAAGAACGCTGATCGCCTGCTTCGCTTCCTCGTGCGCGAGCGCGGACAGCCGCCGCACGGCCAGCGAGACAGCGGCAACGGCGTTGCGGGGGTAGTCGTCGAGGCGTCGAGGGAAACCCAAGGCAGCCAGCCGAGTGCCTTCGTCGGCTAAACCGGTCAGGAACGGGCCGAGCGGCTCGCGAGTGCTGCGGAGGTAGCTGGTGGCGGTAACCAGGCTCAGGGGCAAGTTCCCTAGCTCCGCACACAAGGCTTCGACGTGGTCTGGATCGGCATCCATCCCGTTGAGCCGGCGGCGCACAAGCTCCCGTCCCTGCTCCGGTGTCAGTTCCCCGACCTCGACTATCGGCTGGGAACCGTGCCAGGCACTGTTGCGGGAGGTGATCACGATCGCTCCGTGTCCCCCGGCCGGCAACAGCGAGGTCAGCATGTCCGCCGTGGCCGCGTTGTCGACGATGAGCAGCCACGTGCGCGGACAGCTCGCGAGCGCTTCGGCTATCGCCCGCCCTAAGTCGGTCAGCGATCGGTGCGGGCCGGGGTGGATGTTGATGTTGCGACCCGCGAGCCAGACGGCGAACTGCTCGAGTTCCTCGCGGAGCACGTCGTGTTCACCTGCCGCGGCGTCATCGTCGGCATGCGCGGTGATCTGGTAGATCCAGTCGAACTCACCCGCATTGTGCAGCGCGTACTGCTGAGCGAGCGTCGTCTTGCCGATTCCCGCCGGGCCGACCAACACGCAGGTACGGACACGCCCGTCAGCGGCGGGTAACCCATCCGCGTCCTTCAAGTGCTTGGCCAGCTCGGAGAGCAGGGCATCCCGCTGGACGGTGGTGTCGCGGTGTGCCAGCCCCACCGGGACACCCCAACGCGACGCCAAGGCGCTTTCCAGCACGCTGCGTGGAGCTCTGACGGCTTCGAAGAACTCCTCCCTGCTCAGCGTGCGCCCGGCGACGTCGGCGGCTTCGCTCTTGTTCATGGCGAGTTCAAGCAGGTACGCCCGAAGCAACTCAGCGGCCTGGTCACCCACGCCGCTGCCGTGAACCGCACGCAACCGCCGGAGCCGTATCCGCACCGCATCACGCAGCTCCGGCAAGCCTTCCGAGCGAATCGTAATGACTGCGTGCCGCAGCGCAGCCAGCACTTCGCTCGGCACGTCCTCGATCGCGAGCCCAAGCGCGGCCAGCCGCCGCGTCAGGGCCTGGTCGTCGAGGCCCGAGGTGTCGGCAAGCAGTGCGGCGAGCCGCCGGGCGGGATCGCTGAAGGCACCGTTCGCGACCAGTTCCAGACGGGCCGGCTGGTCTCGGGTGCGGGCGAGCCCGCACAGGATCCGGAACAGTTCCGGCGCACTCCAGGGACGCTCACCCCAACGGCCTTTCACCTGAACAAGCGCTGATCCGCCCGAACCTATACCGGTCAGCTCATAATCGACGACCTGGGCACCGGGGCGGCCCTCCACCACGATCGAGCCGACGTCGCTACCAGACCGGTCGCCCCACAGGTCCAGCGCCGCGAGCACCATTACGTGGTACTGGAATCGGTAACCGGCCAGACCCAGCTCTCCGCTCACCGTGCCCTCCCTCGCCGTCTTTGGCTCGTACGGCCAGTCTGCCACCGGCCACCGACAATTTCGGGTAGGCAAGCGTCCGCCTTCGCGCGCCCTGGTCGCAACGACGTAACGGAGTTCCCCGTGTCCGGCCGTAGACGCGTTTCGATGCACAGGCCAAATCTCGCCAGTTGTTACGTCCGCAGAATGCCGGCATCCCCCGCATCGCTGGCAGGAGGCATCACTCGACTACCTCCCTCTGCGAGTGGCGCTGCACGGACGGATGACGCCGGGCACTGCAACGCAGCCAGGCGACATGCGAGTACAGGGCAATCATCCCGAAGGCCGACCACACGGTCACGGCATGTCTCCCCGTCGCGTGCATAGCTGGCAAAGCTGCAGGGTCGCAGGCCGCTCACTGAAACACAACAGCGACGAATAGCGACAGTAAGATCATGTTCAGGAACCATCGATCCGGGCTGATGCCGTGACTGCGATGATGTCGGCCGAGGTCGTTGGCCCAGTCTGGTGCGAGCCAGGTTTAGACCTAAAGGCGGGGCGGTACCCGCTTTCGGTCGAGTCGTCGGTCATGGGCATGGTGGACACGCTGGTACCGGGGGTGTCAACGCTGACGACGCTGGTTAGGTACTACTCCCTCTACTGGGCGCTCGCCGACGTCGCGGGGCGGCGGGAGTGGGATGCCAGCATGTGCCAGACGGTTCTCCGACGGTCGGAAGTTGCTCTTGCCCTGGTTTCCCGCGGCAAGACGATCGCCGCGCACGGCGCCGACCGGGTGGAAGCCATGGTCGGCCGAGGTCAGATCGATGAACTCGCCGAGATCGGCCGTGCCTCCTACTCACCCCGTCCGTGGGGTTTCTGGTCGCAGTACAACGGGCCGAGCGCCGTCTTGGGCACGGTCACCGTGGACAGCAGCGCCCTGCGGCCCGGCTCTCGCGAGTGTCCCCCCGTCGTCCGGGAGATGTTCCGGCCCTTGCTGGAGCTGGCACATGACCGCCCGATCCATCCCGACGACGTGGCTGACTTCTCTGGACTGGCCATGGACGCGAACGAAGCCTGGGACCTCGAGCCGCTCCGTGACCTCATCACCGCCTCCCGCGACGGCCGGCACGACCCGGAGGATTGGACGGGCAACGACCGAACCCGACGATCCACGTTACGGGTCCTGGCTCGCTCAGCCATGCTCCAACCAGGCGCTTCCAGCTGGTCGGAGGCCCTCCACGACTGCGTCGCCTACGGTAACCGGATCCGAACCGACCCCGTCCTGTCGGCCGAAGACCGAGCAGAAGCGTGGCGCGGCACCCTCCTGCGGCGACTGTCCGTCGGAGCCTGGCGGCGGTTGTGGGCAGCACTGGTCGAGCAGGTCATCACGCACGGCTCGGCGACCAAGGACGACCTCTACCAGTGGATCTCCGCCGAAGTGCCGGCCATGACAGTGCGAGCCTTCCTGGCAGAGTGCCCGAGCCTCGTCGACGCCGCAGGAGAGCCGAGCCCGGCCGAACGGCAAGTGCGCGACGGCCACACCGCCGTCACGGCCGACCTGGCCGCGCTGCTCTTCGGGGGTCAGCGCAAGAACCAGCTCACCGGCCGCAGCCAGGCCGCCTTCCTCGGCCGTTACCCCGAACGGAAACAGTTCCTCGATCCGCACTGGGTGGCCTACCGTCACCGCGAGCACGAAGGCCAGCCGATGGCCGAACTCGCGCGGGCCTTCGTCGACGACATGCTCGCGCAGTCCCGACGAGTCGCGCTCCGCAAACTCCGGCTCGACGCACAGGGACGGATGAAGCTGTTCACCAAACTGCACGAACGCAACGGCCAGTACTACGCGGCCGGCACAGAAGGTGCCGGCAACGTCGGGTTGCGCGTCGATCAGTTCGGGTTCATCGCCCGCCAGCTCGGCCTTGCCGAGCGCAGCGACACCGGTCTCGTGATCACACCACTGGCAGCGCAGGTGCTGGAGCTGGCGGCATGAACCAGATCGCCTACCAGTTCCACTCGCCGCTGACGTTGCTGCAGGAGTGGGACGGTCGAACCGACGGCGCGCCACTGCGCGAGTGCCTCGTCACCGGCTACACCCTCGACCTGGTCTTCTTCGAGCGGCACTGCGTGCCGACCGCTCGCGCGCTGGGTGCTCGCGTCACCGTTCTGGGCGACGCGGCCAACGCCGTGCACGAGGCGGTCGACGTCCGGCAGGCGGGCCGGGCCTATCAGCACGCCCAGGCCAGCTGCGGCGGGGCGTTTCATCCGAAGGTCGTGATCTTGGCCGGTGACGACGACGTCTGGGCGGCGATCGGCTCCGGGAACCCGACCATGTCCGGCTGGGGTCACAACCACGAGTTGTGGCTCGTCCTGCGAGCTTCCCGGCACCAAGGGCCGGCAGCTATGCGCGATCTCGGTGCATGGCTTACCGAGTTGCCCCAGGTGGTCAAGGTGCCGTCCTGGATCGCGGACACCCTGACGCACGTCGGACACTGGATCACCCCGGACGAGCTCGACGGCTCCCAAACTGACCTGCGGATCTTCGGGAACCTGCGACGTTCCCTGGTCAGGCAGCTGCCGGCCGGGCCGGTGCGCTCGCTGCGCATGACAGCGCCCTTCTTCGACGCACAAGGCCGCGGCATTCAGGCCCTGATCAACAGACTGCAGCCGCGCGAGGTCGACCTGGCACTCCAGGAACGAGACTCCCAGTACTCGGGGGAAGCCCTCGTCGCGGCCACCGCATCCGTCGGTCTAACCCGGTTCCGCTACCTGGATGAGGGACGTACGCGGCACGGCAAGCTCGTCGAATGGACAATCGACGACACGACGATCGCCATGACCGGCAGCGCCAACCTCAGCGCCGCCGCGCTCCTCGCCACCACCGCAGACGGCGGCAACTGCGAACTCGTCACCACCATGCCGGTGCCCGCATCCCTGCTGCCAGAAGGCACAGCCGTCGACCGCGCAACCATCGTCCGAAACAACACGATCCCCGTTGACTCACGCGCGCAGCAGCACACGCTCGTCGTGCTCGGCGCGCGACGAATACAGCACACGATCCTCGTCGAGCTCGTCACCACCACAAGCGTACCGATCACCATCGAATCCTCACCCGACGGCACCCCCGGAACCTGGACACCCGTGCACGTCTTTACCGCCACCAGCACAGCCACCCAAGTCCTCAGCTTCGCGGCACCGGAAGCGCTCGGCGGAGCGGTCCGCGCTCGAGCCGAACAACCGGGCGAACGTCTCGTCTCCCCCGTCGTCTTCCTCACCGACACAGCCCGATGCCGGCCCCGCGACGACACGACCAACCAGCCGCGGATGACGCTCATCGCCGAGGACGACAACGTCTTGACTGACGAGGTTCTCGCGCGCCGGTTCAACGCCGACCTGCTCCGGCTGCTCAGTCACGTCCAAGAGCGCAAGGTGACCACCGGGACCTCGGCCCTGCGCTCTGCCACCGGCGCCACTGCAGCCGCCGTGCCGCCCGACGACCGGTGGGGCGTGTGGCTGGAGTCCGTGGAACGCAGCCTCGGCCCGCACCTCACCGGGCTGCTGTTTCCCGGCGTACTCGCCGCCCCCGGCCTGGCGACCACCGGATGGTCCGTCGACACCGACGTCGACGACACCGAGCTGGCGGACGGCGAGAGCGACGACGCGGTCGAAGAACTGACCGAAGCCGCCTCAGCCGGCTCGGCCCGGCTCGCACCTGACATTCCCGCCTCACAACGAGCTCAGTATCGGACCTGGGCCCGCCGATGGACACGCGCCGCGACCGCGACACCGCGCCCACCTCTCGAACTGCGGATGCTCGTCACCCGCACCTACCTGGTGCTGCTCGCCGCCGCGGTATGGGGCACTGACGAGGCGTGGCGCTCCGACCTCAGCGACCTGACGCGCACCCTAGTACCGGACGCAGCAGAGCAGGAGGACGTACCTGGTCAAGCGCTCGACTTCGTCAGCTCCCTGATCGCAGTCTGTCTTGCCCTGCTGCTGCAGGACGCCGCCCTCCACGGCGGCGGGGAACACGACATCGTCGCCAAGGCAGCCTGGACCGACGCCGCCGAACTCGCGGCCTACGCCGACCCGAAACTCGCCGAGGAGTACCTCCATGTCCCCGACAAGCCATACGCGCGCGTGCCCGCCTGGGGCGAGGTCGAAACGGTCATCGACCTCGCCGTCACCGCAGCCGACGACCCCCACGCCGTGGACCGCGCCACACTCGAAAACGAGGGCCTGCCGGCCCGCATGATGGACGGTGTGTGGGTCATCGACGGAGAATTTCGCAACCCGCGCCGCATGGCTGCCCGCGTCGCGACTCTCGTCACGTCTCCATCCGCGGTAGTCGCCCGGAACGCATCAAAGACGACCATCGTCCTGCGCGACGGTCGGACGCTCGCCATCGCCGAGTCGACCGCCCCGCGCTGGCGTGTCTACACGCTGTCTCCGATGAGCACACCCGTCTCGCTGCTCACCGGTGATGAGGGGCTGCCCTCCGGCGCCAAGATATACCCACTCAGCCCGATCCCGGCGGCGGTCAGCGCGCTTGCCGAGAAATCCCGGATCAACGAACAGCTGCTCCAAGCCGCACTTCACACGTAGACCGCCGATTCCGGTTGGTGACACGCCGGTCAGCGTTCACAGACAGAGCATTAGCTTGGTGCCGCCCTTGTGATCGTCAGAACGTACGGCAAGGTTCGTCGTCCGTGCTCCTTAAAGATCTCACCTGCCTGACTGCGCAGACTCTCCAAAAGAGGCTCAGGGCCGATGAGCTTCCTTGCGTTGGCCTTCGGATTGCGGTCCTGCGCGCTCCACAGGTCGATGGGGTACCAGCCGACGACGTACACGCCCGCATCAGTCTTCTCGGCCGGCAAATATCGGTTCGCGAGCTGATCGCGTTGTGCCGCGGACACCGCAGCGTGCCACGAGCCCTTGATCTCCACTGGGACGCTCACGATCTCCGCAGTGTCGAGCTCGCCTTCAACCGCAATCGCTTGCACGAGGAGGTCCGGTCGTTCCCCCGAGTCGCCGGCGTCGGTGGGCTTGACGACGACCTCGCGGTTGATCACCACGGCCCGGCGGACGAGCCGGATCGTCAACTCGTGAGCAAGATAGGCAGCGAGTGCTCCCTCGAGCTTGGGGCGCCACACCAGCGGACGGCGCGCCCACTTCGGAGACCCAGTAGGCTTCGGCTCCCGTTCGCAGTCCCACAAGAGGTTCGAGTGGGTCGGCAGGTCGCGTTCGATCTCGGTCAGCACTTCGGTGAGCAGCTTGGCCAATTGCAGCGGGGTCCGGATCACCCGCCGTCCCGGGTCAGCCAGCAGCTCGACCACTTGTTGTGGCTTCAGTAGGACGGTTGCTCGTGCTTGTGCCTGGCGCCGGGCTGACACGAGCGCGGCTTGGAGCCTGAGGTCGTTCGGGAAGCTCTCGACGAGGCTTCGTATGCCCAGGACCGATTCCTGAGTGCCACGCCTCGATAGTACGTTCAGCATCGCATTGCGCCAGTCGTGGACGGACCTTTCCGGAGGGACCCAGCCCTCTCGGAAGACGTCGGTCTCCGGTGGGCACACGTCGGCCAACCACCGCCACGCTTCCACGAGTTCGCGGTCGGGCAGTGACTCCGTGAAGTCATTGAGGCGGTAGGTCTGAGCACTCGCGAATGCGAGGTCTTTGGAGAACGCCGGCGAGATGGTCAAGGTCTGACGTATCCGGGGCCAGAAACGTTCCGGGTCGGCGAGCAGGAGAAGGCGCCCTGCCGCGGCCGCCCACAGCGCATCGTCCTCGGTCATTTCGTGACCAAGTGCCTCTTCTACCTGATTCAGAGCGGCGGCGTTGCCGGCGAGAAGGGGCTCGTGCAGCAAGGTGGCCCACGCGTTGGCCGCAGTACGCCTGCCTTCGACTGTGTCGGGAACTGTGAACGGCCCGTCGGAGCCATCGGAGCTGTCCAGCGCCGCGCGTAAGTTGTCGGCGAGTTTGACGAGGGCGGAATGCACGGCGGCCGGCACCGATGACATGATCTCAGCCAGCGCCCAGGGTGCTTCCCCGCGCGCAAGGGAACCGCCCACCAGCGTACAGATCGCGGCGACAAGCTCCGTTGCTGCGTGGGTCCCGGCTCGGGAGATCAGATCGCGTAGGAGCGAAGAGTCTCTGGCCGTTGCGGCGCGATGGGCTTTGTCCAGTACTGCACCGACCCACGCTGCCCATCTATCCGATATGTCGTCGAGGCTGCCGTTGTCGTGGAGAACGACGAGTGCGGCGTAGCCAGCCTCGGCGCGGTAGTCCCGGGTCTGTGTACCTAGCCACTCGTCTCGGTGGTCGTTCTCGGCATCCAGGAACTGACGTGCGGCGACGCTGAACGCCGCGACGAAGTCGTCGGGTGCCCACAAGGAAGCGCCGGGCAGGATTCGTGGATCATCGGAGTCGAAGGCATCGAATTGTCCGGTCGCGACATCGGCTCGCAGATCACGCGTGAGCCGCCAGAAGGCATTGGCGTCACCGGCTACGGCCGACTGCAGTCGGTCGCGCTGCCGGCTGGCGAACGCGTCCGCGTGCTCCCACGGTTTCTCCTTCGGAGTGTTCCGACGCATCGCTTCTGCGAGTGCGCTGTCGAGAGCGACGCCGTCGAACGCCCAGGCGAAGTGTTCGCCTTCCGGTGTGCCGCGCCGGGCGTAGGCAAGCTCGAACGTTGACGGGTTGTAGAGGTCAGCGACGCTGGCTGCGACCAGCCCAATGGCGTCTGCCTGCTTGTGCTCGCCGCTGCCGCGAAGCTCGTCAACTCGCCCGAGCAACCAGGCGAAGTCACTGTCGTCGAGCAAATACGTCCGATCGCCGCGTCGAAGCCCTTGCGGAGCAGCCGGTCCATGGCGGGTGGACTTCCATTCCCACAGGACCAGGTGTGCGTGGTATCGATCGAATTCGGCGACCTCGGCAGCGAGCGCCAGGATCACCGCCTCAGCGAATGAACGCCTGACGTCGATGCTGGATGTCGTGACTTTACCGCTCTCATCAACAAGATCGACTCCTAGCGGTACCGGCACCCTGGCCAACCCCAGAAGCAACCGAGACACCTGCCGCCCGAGTACCGGCAGGTATTCCTCGACGCTCGGTGACACCGTGATGCGATCGAAGATCGGCGCGAGCACATCGTCCAACGTCGGACTGCGCGAGAGATCTGGACTGAAGTTGGTCGGCTCTGACGCGTCGGAACCAGCAGGCGGTGCCAGAAGTTGGTCAACTAGATGGGTAGCGTGGGTCAGCAAGGCCGAAAGATCGGGTTCGGCGACGTCTCCGGGGAGACGCCACAGATGCCATCGATACATGCCGATCACCGAATCCGCGCGCACAGGGCGAAGATGCGGCAGCACGTCAGCAAGGTCAAGATGTTCGGGCCACAGTTCAGAGAGGATCGTCCCGACAAGCTCTTCGCTGTCATCGTCGGCGTTAGTTCCAGGAGCGAGCGAGGCCAGCAGGCTCCGCAGCCGAGGAGCCGCCATCGTCGGATTGATCGCCATTGACGCCTTGATCGCGCGATTTCGCAGTGCTGGCGCGAGTTTCGGTGCCTCGGCCACCTTCAGGAGTAGTTCGGTGACCTCCGCAACCTCGCCATCGAGAGCGAAGCGGATCGCCAGACTTGCCGCAGCGAAGTCCTGCCATTCCTCGGACCCCGTGGTCAGTACGCTGGTCAGCACTGCGGTCAGCTGCCCTGCTAATCCTGGGTGCGTCAGTCTCCACCAGGTCCGGTGCCATGACCGCTCACTGAGCTCAACCTCGCCCGCGCGGCGCAGAAGCCCGTCCACCATCGCAGCACGTGTCGCAAAATCGGTGATGTACGCGCCGTGGGCGATCAGGCCTTCGGGATCGGCCGTAGCCAGCCAGAGATGCTCCCCGGGTATGTGAGCAAGCATCCACGCCGCAGTCTCCCGCAGGTGTATCGGGATGCTGGCCGTTTCCTCATCGGGTGCTGCGACAAGGAATATGCCAGTTATCCCCCGCTGTGCATCGGGGTCGGCGCTGGACCGGGCGGTCAGGTACCGGGCGGCCAGGAACGCGGCGAACGACGAGTGAGCGAACGCGACGCGATTCGTGCCGCTGCGAGAGAACAGCGCCGTTCTGAGGGTTTCCCCCACCGCCAGCGGTGACACCTCGAAGGAGCCAGCCGCTATCTCGCGTCCTCGCGCCAGCATCCCTTCGGTGATGTCCTCCGGCCCAGCTTGAGCAGCTTCGCCACACCAGATTGTGCGCTGACCACACAGCAGCATGCGGGTGGCGATTCGTCCTGCGATCACCAGCCGCTCTTCGACTGTGGTGGTAGCGAACGGTTTGATGGCCCGTCCGCGGTCGTGCTCGTCGACCAGCTGCGTGACCCCCGCTTCGAACAGCTCTCGAGGTGTCCTGCTCAGAGCATCCGCCTCCTGCCGGAACGCCGCGAGCAAGACCTTCAGAGTCAAGGGCGTGTTGGCAAGCGTCCCGACGCCAGCCCGGACGACGGCGGCGACAAACGCCGTAGCGTCCACATCAGTGCCGGCGGCAAGCGTGGCGACGTCGTCGCGAGTGAGCGGCGCCAGATCAACGACGACGCACGCGCCGAGTGCTTGCTCCAGCACTCGAGTCAGGCCTTCGGGATAGTCCGCGGTCCGGCAAGCAATGAGGAACCGCAGTGCACGGGTGTCCTTGTCATTGAGTGCGCGTTTCAATCGCGCCGGCAACCGGAATAAGTTCGCCGCTTCATCGAGTTGATCGAGGACAATGGTCAGCGTCGCAGTCAGCGGTTCCGCGGCTCCGGCCAGCGGCAGCGCCGCGAGGTGTTCGCCCAAGACCTCGTTGAAAGAGCTGCTATCACCGAGTTCAGAACCGGTGATCCATACCGTGCCAGGAGACCCCGGTTCGGGCTCCCCGGCACTGCGGTCGGCGTCGGTCAACCGGGCGAAGGTGGTCGTCTTGCCGGCTCCAGGTTCCCCGAGCAGGACCAGGGCGCCTCGTCCGACCACGGCGTCCTCGGGGCGCACCATGCCCGCCCCCATCCGGAGCGGCTCATCGGCGGTGGGATCCGGCAGGAACCCGTCGTCGTCCAGCTCGAACGGCGGGTCGTCCTGGTCCTCTCCGCTGCGGACACGCAGCCAACGGCGTACGGGTTCGGCGAATTCGAGGTCTCCGGCCATGTCCATCCTTTAGTCCATGCTGGTGACCGATTGCCCGGCACGAAGCTGTATACGACCAGCGGAAGAGTCGAGTCAGCACCCCACCGCGATGCATGACGGTCATCTACTCGGCGAAGTCCTGTGCCGAGCACTGGTCGGCCACACCGCGGCGTGCAACTTGAGTTCAGGGCTGGTAGGTGCAGATGGCGCCGATGCTGTTGTGCTGTTCGACGACGACCTTGCCGTCGACAGTGATCTTGCAGGTGTTGTCCTTGCTGCCCATCTTGAACTCGACCGGGGTGGCGCTGACCGAAGTGAACACGAGATCGTCCATCGTCAGGGTCTGGCTCCAGGTCTTGCCCTTCTCCAGGACCTCCTGGGAGTTCGCGCTGAACCCGCTGCTCCACTGCAGATTGGACTTCGCCGCCGTCGTGACCTCGAGGACGACGGTGTGCTTGGCCGACGCGGCCGCGGTCGGGGCTGCCGCGGCGGGCTCGGCATCCGCGACGGCAGCCGGCGCGGCCGCCGTCGGCAGGCCGTTCGCCGCGTCGTTGACGGCCTTGCCGAAGGCCGCCGTCCAGAGCACGCAGATCACCAGCCCGATCGCCGACAGCACCACGGCGGTGATGGCCAGCCCCTTGTTGCTCGCCTGGCCCCGTTGGCGCGCAGCGTCCCGACGATGCCGAAGATCAGCCCGAGGATCGTCAGCGGCCACGCGATGACACCGATGATCGGGATGAACGCGAAGATCAGCCCGACCAGGCCAAGCACGAACCCGGCCGTGCCGAGGCCGTTCTTGTACTGGTTCGGAACCGGCATCGGCGCCGACGGCGGCATGGGGGCGTAAGACACGGGGCTGCCTCTTTTAGTCCAGCGGCGACGCAACCGAACGCGTCACGCTCTGCGCCATCCGTCGCCTCCCGGGCCGCGTACGTAACAGGACCCGAAAGCCGCTTCAGGTCACGGAACGGACTCAAGCGACACCATTCACGATCATTCCCGCTGGTGGCCCCGGTAAGCGACTGACTCACCACCGTTACCTACGGTAATACATTGAAACTTCAAGTTCACTCGTTCGGAGCAGAGCGTGGAGACGTGGAACGACGTCACCCAGAGCTGAGTTGCGACGTGAGTACCGGCTGGCTGGCTGGCTGGCGACAAGCCTGCGAGACGACGACCTACCCTCACCTCCTGGGCTGCGAAAACGCGGAGCGCCGGGAACTCCGTCGGCTATCCGCCGCGCCCGTCTAAAGCAGGCCGTCAAAAAGATCCATGCATGGGGCTGACAACAGTCCAGCCGCTTGACTGGTCCGCTTGTAACAGTGCGTCACCGTCGCGCGATCAGTACCCGCGACCGATCAACTCGACGAAGGACGAACCAATGAAGAAGGCAGCAGTGACGGTAACGATCGCGGTTGCTGCTGTCGTACTCACTTCGTGTGCGGCAAGCACTGCACCGCAGAAGTTGACCAAGAGCGTCACGACAGCGCTACCGACGAACTCGGCTACCTACGCCCCCGCTTACACGCCATCCCCCAGCACCGAGCCTACTGCGCAAAGTGACGAGGCGACGCCCCAAGAGCGGGAAGTCGACGCAAAGGTCAAGGCCGCAGGGTTGACCGTCAGTGAATATCCGTACGCGCACCTGTTCGTAAAGGCTGCCTGCGATACCTTTCCCTCCCTGAGCAAGGCGACGGATGGCGGCGTGGATCCGAGTGAATGGCTCGACGGAAACGCGACCAGTGACGCCAACGGCGCACGCGTCTACCAGGTCGGGATTCCCATCCTCTGCCCCACGTTCGCCAAGGACATCGACGCGGCCCTCACGGGCCTCGCGACGAAGTCGAACGGCACCTACGAAGTCGGGCGAGGCCCCGGAAAGATCGCACCTGGCAAGTGGAAAGCAGCCCGGGCAGCCAGCGACTGCTACTGGGAACGCACCAGCGCGGCAGGCGACATCATCGACAATAAGTTCGTGACCCATGCGACCACCTTGATCGTCACTGTCGGACGAGGCGACGGCAGCGTCACATTCCAAGGCTGCCCCAAGATGCAGTTCGTCAAGTAATCGACCCAGTCTTGCAGCTGCCGTCGTTTATTGACGTAAAAACCCTCTCACGCCCCCTTCGACCTCCGCCGCCATGCGGGTTAAGCGCGTCGGCCAGTGGACGGCGGGTGAGACGAAGACGTGCCTCGCTGCGCCGCTCGCAGAGCGATTCGGCCCGATCCCAGGCGGAGACGACGCTTGAGGCGCCTAGATGACGCGTTGACTGCGCTGATCGGATGAACCGCTCGGAGCGCGCCGTCATAACCCGACGGCCGCGACATCCGTCCAGCGTGATCCCACCGCACCCGCCTTCGCCTCAGGTGGCCGCACCACTTGCCGGCACGGCCGACCTGCTGGCGCAGTGGATGAACGGCAAGAAGCCGGCAACCACCACCTCTACCCGCCCCGACCATGGCAGTGGCTTGCGGTTCGCCTTCTACGGCCGCACCTCGACCGTCCGACATCAAGATCGTGTGTCGTCGCAGGGCTGGCAACGCGACATGGCCGATGAGTTGGTCGCGGGCCACGGCCAGGTCGTCGCCGCCTACTTCGACGCCGGCACCTCACGCCGCATCCCGTGGCGACAGCGACCGCAAGCTGCCCAGCTCATGGCCGCAGTCTCGGGTCCAGGATCCGTGATCGATGCGATCGTGGTCGGCGAGTACGAGCGAGCCTTCACCGGCACCCAGTTCACCACCCTCTACACCTGGTGCACCCGGCACGGCATCCAGCTGTGGCTACCCGAGACAGAAGGTCCAGTCGATCTCGCCAACCGCGACCACCGAGCGCTGCTGTCACTTCTCGCCACCCAGTCGCAGCGCGAAGTGCTCCGCGCCCGCCACCGGGTCCTGGCCGCGATGCACAACCAGGCCACCCAACAAGGCCGCTACCTCGGCGGCCGACCACCCTACGGATACCAGCTCGTCGACGCCGGCCCCCACCCCAACCCTGCCGACGCCCGCTGGGGCCGACGCCTCCAGCGCCTCGCACCCGATCCACGAACCGCACCCCACGTCGCCTGGATGTTCCGCCAGCGTCTCGCCGGGCACAGCGTCGCCAGCATCGCCCGACACCTCAACGAGCGCGGTATCCCGTGCCCGTCCAGCGCGGACCCGGACCGCAACCGCCACCGAACCCGCGGCGCCTGGACCCTACGCACGGTCGCCGTGATCCTGGCGAACCCGCGCTACACCGGGCGGCAGACCTGGAACCGCCGGGCCACGGGCTCCGAAGCCTCAGCGTCAACACCGGCACTGTCCGCGAAGGCTGCGCATCCGGCACTTGTCACGGAGCAAGACTTCATCGCCGCTCAGCAGATCCGGGCCGCGCGAACGGCCAGCGACGGCCGGGCTCGCCGGTTCGCTCTGGCCGGTTTGATCCACTGCGGGGTCTGCGACCGGCGGCTGGACTCGCACTGGAACCACGGCCGTCCGACCTACCGCTGCCGCCACGGCCACACCAGCACCCAACGTGCGGGCCAGGAGCGCCCGAAGACGCTCTACATCCGCGAAGACCATCTCATCGATCAGATCGACATCCGACTTGAAGAACAGGTCAGCGCCGCCAAGCTCGAGCCTGACCGAACACGAAGCACACGCGTCGCCACAGCGCTACGAGACTCGAGACTATTCATCATCTACGACAGCGCCGGATGGCGACTGGAAGAGATCGATTCGAGCTAAACGAACGCCCACGCTGCAAGATCGCGTTTCGCGATCCGTGGGGTAATACTGTGTCCAGGGACTTGAACCCCCACAGTGGTGAACTTTCCCCGTACTGGGGAAATATTCATAGCCAGACCATACCATCGCCCGACGTCGTCGCGGTGCTGCCTATGTCTTCAGCGAGCGGATGCGGCTCGCCCGTCAACGCGGCGAGCGCGGTGGCGACGTCGTGGATCGAAGCCTTTACGTAGGTGGCCGTGGTCGACGAGTGTGAGGCGGCGGATGGGGTCGTGTGGCCGGCGAAGGCTTGGGCGGTCGCGTAGCCAAAGTTGCGTTCCACCCACGTGAGAGTGGTGTGCCGAAGCCAGTGGGTGCTGATCCCCTGCCTGGCCACCCAGGGAAGTTCGTGGCCGATCCGGAGCCAGAGGTGGTCGTAGCGTCGGTGGGTGATCGGGCGTCCGTTGCGGTAGCGAAGGAGCGTGGCCTCGGCGTTCTCGGCCGGACGCGTCTCGTCGTGGGCGATCAGCGCGCAAGCCAGGGTTGGTGAGACCGGCTGCCAGCGACTGGTGCCACCCTTCTCTCGCAAGTGGACAAGGCACAGGTCCGGGTCGACATCCTTAGGCCGAAGGGCGAGAGCGCCGCCACGCCGGCACGCGGTTTCTGTGTGCAGGCGCAGCAGGAGCGTGTCGAGTTCTGGGTCGTTGCCGGTCGTCGCGGCCGTTCGGTTGATGAGGCTCAGTTCGGTCACGCGAAGGGCGCGGCGCTGAGACGCGAGGCGGCGAGGCTTACGCACTTCGATGGCGCGATTCTCGGCTCGATGGATCAAGCGGTCGTTCTCGGCGTGGCGATACAGGCACCGGGCCGCGGCAACGAAGTGCTCCACCGCGCTGCGGCCACCGCGAGAATTTCGACGAATGATGGCGTTGGCCTTGACCTGCTCAGCGAGTTCCTCGAACTCGGTCGGCGTCGGGTCGGTGATCCGACGCGTCGGCCAGCAGTCCGCCAAGAACCGCCAGTACGGCTGGTACGCGCGTCGCGTCCCTGGACTTACCGCCCGCGCGACCGCTGGGATGTACTCCGCGAACGTCGGAGCGTCCGCGGCTGCCGACTCTTTCAGCAAGTCAGCGACCGAAATGCCCAACTTGGTGAGGAGCAACTTCGCCGCAGCGACCTCTTCGCCTTGAGACGGGTAAGACGCTGCACTCGGCTCGGTCATCGGCCGGCTCGGTCGAGATACTCTACGACCATCCGGTCGAGGACGGTCCGAGGGACAACGACAACCACATCGTGCTGCGGCGACCCCACAAGAAGGGCGCATTCGCCAGCCGTCATTCTTAGCTGCGCGCGGATCGCGGCCGGAAGAACAACGTGCAACCTGGACCGGCTTCCGCTCTCGTAGGCTATGACGCGTTGCAACACCAAGAACGGCGTTGCCGTGCGGGCCACGACGTGGTCGTCATCTCGCCACCCGAGCTGCGCGAGCAGGGACCTGGCCGAGATCCGACCCGAAGCGTCGACCTTGCCGAAGGCGTAGATCAAGGACGTCTCCGAGAGCACCGTCCACAACCGTTCGACGGGGAGCGGTTCAGAGACGCGGCGGTCTGGTCGCGGCTGGAAACTCAGTGCGGAGATCACCCTGTTCACCTCCGTCGAGTCGTACCTTGCCGCCGCCGCGCAGGAATTTGGTGGCGAGAAGTTCACTGGGCGCCCCCTCGGATAGTGTCAGCAGTCGGCCCCGGTGGTCGCGTACCAGGCATGCCGCTGTGAGTACGAATCGATGCAGCAGCGGGAAATCTCAGCTGGCTCCGCTCCCCCGCGCCATGCCGTTGATCAGCAGCGTCGTCTCATCGTCGAGTTCGGACTCGAGATTCACCGCGATCGTGTTGAGTCTGTCGACGGTCGCTTGAACGGCGGAGGCGTTTCCCGCGCGGCGTTCGATTCGCAGTGTGTCTCGGAGCAGAATCTCGCTGGTCGGTTCAGCGAGGAGTCCACGAACGACGGCTCGACGGGCGGAGACCAAGTCGCCCTTGTCCTGAAAGCCCACCGCCAGTGTATGCGCGACGTCGACGATCGCGTCGGTCATTTCGCGTTGGTGCCAGGAGGCCCAGGCGTAGCGGCTGTCGGGGACGTTGCCGAGGGGCAGGCCGCCGACGAGATCGAGAGCTTGCTGGAGGTGGGCGAGTCTGCCGGTCTCGGTGTCGAGACCGGCTCGGGTGAGGTCTCGGAAGCGGGACCAGTCGGTGGTCAGGGTCTCGGAGAGGCGGTAGCCGCCCTGTTTCGCGTCCACGTTGGGGAGGTACAGGTTGCCGGCGGGGTCGTGGCCGAGCCAGGTCCGCAGGCGCGAGATGTAGCCCTGGCGGGTGGCGGCGGACCAGGGCTGAGCGTCAGTGCCGAGCTGGCGGGAGATCTCGTCGGCGTGCGCGCCCGGGTTGAGGGCGAGGAACGCGGCAAGTTCGGTCAGGCGGTTGATCTTCTTACCCTCGACCTTGTCCATGTCGACGCCGCGGAGGCGTACTGGGCCGAGCAGCTGGAGTTCCGGGGTGACGGGCTCGGGTGCGGCGACCGCTGGGCGAGGTGCGTCCGGGACCGGTGCGTCAACGCACGGGGCAAGTGGCTGATCGTCGGCGCAGGCCGCGAACCGTGGCAGATGGAGTTCGACACCGAGAGCCTCGGCAGGCGTGGGGTCGAGGTCCAAGTCCAGTGCCCATGCTCCTGGGATCGTGACGTCAGGCTCTGCTGGGGCGACGATCGCGGCGACGCTGGTCGCGGCCGGCCCGCCAAGGCGGGCGATGTGGTCGGCGGTCAACGGTTGGGATGAGAAGACGACGTGCAGGTCGTCGCACTGCTGCTCGGCGGTTCGTTCGAGGCGGTCGAGCAAGTCGTCCAATGTGTCGTAGCAGTTGGCATCGTCGAAGTGCTCGCCGGCCGCGATGAGACTGACGATCACATTGCGAGACCACGGCGAGCCAGCGAGGTCATTCGCCAGTTCGACCACGGTGTCGCGGATCCGGCGGGGCTCGCCGTGAACCAGGAGGACGCCGACTCGGTCGAGACTGATCAGCGCGAGTTCGCCGTCGTCGGTCTCGCCCAGCGAGACCAGTAACGGATAAGGGCCCGCTGTCTCGGAAGCAGTCTCGTCGCACGTCACCGCCGAGTCGAGGATCCATTCGCGCGGCGTGGAGGTCTCGGCGTTGAAAGGCGGTATCGGGTCCGCGGGCTCTTCGGGCTCGAGCCTGATTCCCGACTCTCCGACCCAGACCGCGCGCAGGAGCGGGACCTTTCGGCCGACTTCCACGGCGCTCGCGGCGAGGGCCCGAAGTGCTCGATGCAGCGAGTCAACCGACGGAGGGTCCGGGAGTTCCCGCGAAGGCACGGTCGTCTCCATCGACTCGTCGCTCTTGTTTCGGAGGCCGCGTTGCGCGACGAGGCGTCGGGCTCCGGCCGTTGCGAGGATCCCTGCGGTAATCATCCCCGCGACTCCGACGGCGACCATGGCGCCGTCGCCGGAATTGTCCTCGGCAGGTGCGGAGTTGAGTGCTGGGCGAGGCTGGGGCATGGGTGCGAGCGTCGTGGACCTGGGCACCAGGCTCGCATGCGGCGACGGCCTTGTCGACGGGGCTGATGGCGGCGACGCGCTTGGCGCCGGTACGTCTTGCGTCTGCCCTGGTGAGGGGTTGTTCGCCGGTAGCCGGAGGACATCACCAGGGTGAATGTCATCAGGATCGGTGAGCTGGTGGCCGGAGGGCTGTCGCTGGTTGGTGTTCGCGGCGAAGAGGTCGTGATAGCGCTGGGCGTCGCCGAGGTGGTCACGGGCGATCGATGACAACGTGTCGCCGGCGTGCACGACGATCTCCTCGGATTGCCGCGGCGGCAGGGTGAGTCGCCAGCCCTGCTTGACCAGCCCGACGTCGCGCAGCGTCTCGCCGTCGGGTTGGGGCTTTCCCTGGTTGAGGGCGAAGATTTCGTGGTAGCGGCGGCCGTCGCCGAGTTCGTGCGCGGCGATGCGGATCAGGCTGTCTCCGGGTTTGACCTCGTAGCCAGTTGTTGACGCGGGCGCGGTTTCGGAGGTGGTCGTGGCCACGATGGCGACGGCCGGAGCGGGTGGTTGTTCGGCTGCGGTCGCAGCGGCGGTTCCGGTGAGCATCAGCAGGAGCACACCCGCTGCAATCTTTCGTGCCCAGCTCAGCCCGGAGATCCGAGGCAGCGCGGCTCCGCGCAGCAGGCCGACTGCTTCGACCACGACAGCGGCGACGAGTTGCAACCAGGAGATCAGTCCGATCAGGACCAAGAGCGTCAGGAACACCCGTCCGGTGTCGTAGTCCGTCAGAAGCCTTCGGACGTCTGCGAAGGAGGCGGGCCAGCTGTCGAGGAGGGCGGCGCGGAAGCTCCAGAAGGCAGCGGGTGGCCCGCACAGGATCGTGACCAGGGTGAGTGCTCCTCCGAGGGCTCGCAGTGGTGCCGGTGCGGTGCGCATGGCCGCTCCTTTCTGGTCAGCCGGCTGAGACGAGGGTTGCCGCGCCGTGACCGTGGACGGTCGTCGTGGATATTCCGATGGCGCTGAGGAAGACGGTGGGGCGTGTGATCGTGGTGTCCACGATGATGCGGTCACCGTCGACGGCGACGTGGCCGGCAACATTGGCGCGATCCAGGTAGGCGCGCGCGGCGAGGACGGCTTGGGCTGGCACGACGACCGCATCTGCGCCCGTGGCGAGGTCAGCGACATCGAGGGACTGCCCGCCGGCACGGGCGGCTTCTTCGGCCACCGCGGTGGCGTCGGAGTAGGCCTGCGCCTTGCGTGCGCCGTCGACCGCAACGCCGATCCCGATGATCAACGCGGCGCTCACCCCGAGGACGAGCACTGAGATTGAGCCTCGGTCGCTGAGCACCATCCGCGCGACACTCATGTCCGGACTCCGTATCGGTCAAGCGGCGAACGAAACTCCGAACGAATGGTCCTGGCTCCGGACAGTCCGGGAATCACGTCTCCGTACGGCACTGTGCAGGTCACCCGGACAACGACGTCGCCCCCCTCCCCCGCGGCGCCGTGACCGTCGCTGATGGCACTGACGTTCAGCTCTGCGCAGGTCAGAGACTGTTGGGCAAGCACAGTCCGTGCGGTGTCCTGAGCCTGAGTTGTTGCCGACCGTCCATCATGGGCTAGCGACACCGTTCGAGCTGCAGCGCGCGCTGCTTCGGTGACGGCGGCTTGGGCGATCTGCAAGCGCATGCCGACGATGCCCAGGCCCAGCAGCAGGATCAGCGCGAGCACGCCGACCGCGGCCTCGATGGTCAGGTCACCGCGATCGTCGGCGCGCAGGTGCGTCCACCGGGCGGTCACGGCTGGATCCGTTCGACCGGGCCGGACGCGGTCTGGCTGATCGTGACGGTCACGAACGGGATGAACGACGCGGCGTGGGCGGTCACGGTGACCCAGACGATTCGGCCGTCGCTGGAAGCTCGGGCGCCGACCGCGTCCAGCCAGGTCCCGGTGGCGCGGCCGGTGTAGTTCTCGGCGCGAGCTGCGGCAGCCGGGAGGTCGACCGGCGGAATCCGCGCGGCTGCAACGCCGTCTCGTGCGGCCTCGAGCGCGACGGCTCGACCGAGGAACACCGCGACCACTTGGAAAACGGCCAGTGCCACCACGATGAGTGCGCTGATGAGGATGATCGCGGCGACGTTGTCGTCGCCCCGCTCGCCCCTGAATTCCTTGCTGATCGCCATGGCTCACTGCCCACCGATCAGCGGGAGCTTCCCGTTGACGAACGCGGTGATCGCGCCCGCGATCAGGGTGGCGACGCCGACCGCGAGCGCGGCGTAGAGCGCCTTGGTGATGTTTTCGTCGCCTCGTTCACCAGCACGGCGGAACTCCTCGCGTCGGCGCGCGAACAGCTCGATCGCGGCGAGCCACCAGGTGGTGATGCGGTAGTTGAGTGTGGTCAACATCGGCGATCTTCCTCTCTAGGAGCCAAGCATCGTGTAGATGCCGGGGAAAGCCAGGAACGCGATGAACGCGAGTCCCAGGAGTGCCAGTGGCAAGTCCATGCGATCCGAACGGATCGAGGAGCCGGTGGCGCGCTCGGCATTCAGGGCTTGGTCGATCGAGTCGGCTTTCGCGCGCAATGACGCGACGATCCCCGTGCCGTCCTGGCCGGCACCGGCAACGATGTGGGCGAGATCCTGAAGTTCGCGTACGTGCGTTGCGTCGCCAAGCCGCTCGAGCCCGGCCCACGGCATGTCGCCGAGCAGCTCGGCTTCGTCCATCGCTTCCCGGATACGGTGGAAGGCCCAGCCGTCACCCAGAGACACGGGGAAGCGCAGGGCTTCGACCGGGCCGCGACCGCCTTGGCGGCCGAGCGCGACCAGCCGGCAGTACGCCGCGGCAACCGTGCGGATTTCCCGGCGCACGCGTGCGACCTTCGCCTTCAGAGTCACGGTGGGAAGGAACCAGCCACAGGCCGCTGTCGCGATCAACAGGGCACTGGTCAGGAACCACGGCGGAGCAACGTCATCGAGGGACAGTACGGCCGCGAGCAGGGGAATCCACAAGGCACCCACCACGGCCAGGAAGAACCGCTGCACCAGGAACCTCTCGACCGGCGTCCCCGCCAGCGCAAGGTCGGCGTGGGGCATCGACGGAGTCACCTTCGACAAGATCGGAACTCGCACCGCCGCCTGTGTCCGGTCGTCGAGCAAGTCGGCCAGCTTCGGCACAGCTGGGACGAACGCCGCAGCCACCAAGGTGACGCCAAAGGCGAACCCGCCCGACAGCAGGATGAGGATGGCGCTAGGGGTCATCATCGAGCCTCCGGTCGCGCGCGGAGAAAGCGAAGCGACGGTGGCTCGTCCCCCAGCCGTCGAAGCCACACCACAGCAGCAGCGACCAAAGTGAGGACGATGGCAAGCACGATCTGGCCGAACACGCTGCGGTAGACGGCGGTGTAGGCCGAGGCGCCGACCAGGCCGAACCCGACGAACATCAGCGCCCAGATGATGAGAAGCACTCGGGCCGTCGACCGTCGTCGCGCTCGTTCGACCTCAGCCGCACGACGGCCGGCGACTTCAGCCGCGACCTGCCGCGCGAGAGCGCTCAGAAGATCTGCGGCTCCAGATCCGTTCTGGTGAACGACGCACAGCCCCGCGGCGGCGACGTCGCCAACACGGTCGTCGATCTCGTCGGCAAAGGTCAGCATGGCCGAGCGGAACTCCCAGATCCTCAGCCGCTGGGCCAGCGTGCCGATCTCATCGGCGATCGCGGGCGGTGCGTCGCGGGCCGATTCCTTGATCGCGGACAGAAGTCCGAGGTGGCCGGACCCGATCAAATCGCTCACTCGACGAAGCCAGGTCTCTAGCGCTTCCAGCCGGCCGATTCGACGTGCGCTGGTCTTTCCTGCGGACGTCAGCCACGGCAGGAAACCCACGGCCGCAGCAAGCGCGACACCCGCGACTGGCCATCCGGTTACAAGCCAGACGGCGGCGCCGACGAATACAGCGGCCCCGTGCCGTGCTGCCGGTCTCCAATCGCGCAGCCGGCCCCAGGTCGAAAGTGCGCGCGATGGTCGGTTCATGCCCCGGAGGCCAACGGCGATGGTCGTCAGTCCGAGGCCGAATCCGAGCCCGGTGATCGAAGCCAAGAACTCACCCATGATGCGCTCCCTCGGCCGAGACCCAGTCACCGTCGCCGCCACCGGTCAACCACCCACGGTCGAAGCCGCAGTGCTCGTAGTCGGCGATGTCGGTCGGCAGGACACCAGTCGGGACCGCCCGCGAGCTCGCCGTCGGGCGACGGAACACGTGCGTTCGCGCAGGGTGGCCGTGCTCCCCAGGGTCGACGGAGACGATCTCGGTGACTGACCGGTCCAGGCCGTGTGCGCCGGTGGTGAGGTCGACATGGACGATGAGGTCGATCGACTGCGCGACCATGTCGCGGGCGAATTCGGGCGTCCATGCGGAGTTCGCTTCGAGGCAGAGCAGCGCCATCCGGTGCAGAGCCTGGTCGGCGCTGCGGGCGTGCACTGTGGACAACGATCCCGCGCCACCGGAGGAGAGGGCGTTCAGCATCGGCACGATCTCCCCACCACGGACTTCGCCGACCACGATCCGCGCGGTGTGCATGCGCAGCGACTGCCAGACCAGCCGCATCAGGTCGACGCCGCCGTCTGTGTTCTCCGCACTCCCCTGGCGTTCTTCGAACGCGATGACAGCGGGAAAGCGGTCACGGTGTCGGTGCAGGCCGAGTTCGAATTCCGTCTCCAGCGTCGTGAACCGCTCGGTGGGCGGGATCTCCCAGCACAAGCCACGGAGCAACGTCGTCTTCCCGGCTTTCTGCCGTCCGCTGACCACAATGTTCTTCTCCGCACGGACGGCCGCGCGCAGGAAGGCCAGTTGCGCGGTGGAGATCATGCCGCGGTCACGAAGCTGTTCGAGCCCGACCGCGCGCAGGCGGTGCAGGCGAATCGAGACGTGCGGGCGATCGGTGACGCCGATCGTGGCGGCGAGGCGTTCACCGCCGGGGAGTTCCATGTTCAGCAACGGATGAGTTCCGTTGATCGCGTGCTCGGTGCGCCCGTGACGAGCGGCGATCCGCTGAAGCCACCGGATGAGGGCCTCGTCGGTCGGTGCGATCCGTGGCGCGCGCATGACGCGGCCGTTGTTGTAGGACAGCCAGACGGGCTCGTTGCCGATGATGTCGATGTTCTCGAGGCCATCTTCGGCGAGCAGCGGTTCGAGCCGGCCGAGGCCGAACATCTCGGCCATCACGGCCTGTTTGATCAGCCATTCCTGCTCGGGATCGGGCAGAGCCCGGCCACGAATGACCCAGGTCTTGACCACGCGCGAGAGGACTTCGTCGAGCAGGTTGCCGGCGATCGCGCGCTCGTCGATGGCGCGGTGGTCGCCCCGCGCCAGGGACTTCTGCACCAGTGGCGCAAGCTGCTCTTGGATGAGGTCGACCAGTTCGTCGGCACCGTCGAACATCGGTCCGGCCTGGGATTCAGGCGTCATCGCCGACCTCCGCGGTCGTCGGCCGGGGCACAGGCATTGGCTGCACGTTGCGCACGGCGTCGTGCTGGAAGCGTGCCCTCGGTGGACGCGAGTCGATCTGCACGACCGAGGTGGGCTGCAGACGCTCAGCGCGCAGAGTGGCAAGGCGGACGACCTCGCGGGCCGTGCGGCGAGCCGTGTCGAGCAGAGGTGAGGTCTCGAATCGTTTGCCGGGCCGGTGTTCCGCCGTGAGCTGGGCGGCGCCGACCGGGTCCCACGCGAGCGCGCCGGCGACCGGAATTCCCCGGCGGCCGAACTCGACGGTGATCTCGCGAAGGCCAAAGCCTCTGTGAGCAGGTCCGCGCGGCGCGATGATCGCAACGAGTGAATCAGGCGCTTGGGCTTCGTCACGGATGAGCGGCAGGGACGAGATCGCGTGGCCCAGCGAATGCCGGTCGTTGTGCACGACGAGAACGACCAGCTCGGATGCTTCCATAACTGAGCGCGGGATTCCGCGGGTACGGAGGCGGCCGCAGTCTGCGAGGACGTCGACAGTGTCGAGTTCGCGGAAGAGCCCCGCCAGCCGTCGCCACGGGATTCCGGCCGACTCCTGCGGCGTGCGGGCACCGGGCAGCAGATGGTGTCGGCCGGTGCCGTCGGGCAGAGTCAGCAGCTGCGCCGACATCGCCCGGTGCAGCGGGACGTCCCTCGCAGCGAGGGTCAACTCCAGAGCCCCGCATCGGCCGTGGGCGCCATCGGGGTCGAAGACAGCCAGGGCACTTCCACCGCAGGGATCGCACTCCGCAGCAACCGCGTGGCGGGGCCAGACCCAGGTCAGAGCCAGAACCGCCGCGGACACCCCCGGACTCCCCTCCAGGGAGACGAACGAAATCAGCATGATCAGCCCGCCTCCCGCGGCAGCACGATGAGCGCGACGTCACCGGCCGCCGCCTTCGCGGCGAGCCTGGGGCCGTCCACAGCCGCGGCGACCACGTCGACGACCCGCAGCCCGGTGTCGTCCGGAGAGGAAGTGCGCAGCACGACGGCGCGTACCGGGTCCCAGGCCGTTGTGTCCGTCGCAACGAGCAGGACGGGCCATCGCGGGAGAAGCGGCGTCGTCGGCGCCTGAGCGGGCTTGACGGGCACGCCGATCAGCTGCTAACCGGTACCCGGGGGCAGCGGCCCAGTCACCTGAGCGGTGGTCACCAACGTGCCGACGGTCAGGTCGGACGTTGCGACCCTGCCAACAAGGTTGCCCCGGTCGACCCATGCGACAGGTTCGAGCCCTGGTTGCAGGTGCAGGTCGACCTCGCGCAGCGCTGACTCGCTGATCGTCTCGCCGTAGCGAACCGGCTCCGCCACCGCGACGACCGCAGTGGTCCTCGCGGCCGACTGGAATACCGACACGGCGGCGACCGCGCAGATCGCTGAGAGCACGAGGCCGAGCAAGATCAGAAGTTTCGACCGCTTGTGGCGCGGTGGGCGCAGCGGTGTCGGCATGGCCGGCACGGCGAGGTCTTCCGGCTTCGGCGCCGGGCGCAAGTGCGGCGGGAAGGGCACGTCAGCCTCCCTGCGGGTGGGTGTTGAGGGTGCGGATCTCCCGCACGGCGAGCCGTGTCGTCGAGGTGAGGGCGAGCGTTCGGGCTCCGCTTTGTCCGGCACCGGACCACCGGACGTTCCAGTGGCTCGTCGCCTCGATCGGGAAGCCGGTGGCCGCGGTCCGGGTATAGAGGTGGCCGCAGGTCGGCGAGGTCTGGCCGGCACGGTCGGGGGTGAACGGAGTGCCGGGTCCGCTGCACGTCACCACCGCGCCGTCGCCCATGGACCAGGAGATGGACGCCAGCGTCGCCGTCACGGTCACCGAAACTCCGCCGGCCGAGGCCGTCCGGGTCACGGGTCCGGTCGCAGCGTCACTACGAGCACTCCACATCCAGACGGGGAACCCGACGGTCGCTCCATGAGGCGAGTCCGCCGAAGGTGCGAGTTGGATGTCCGGTCCCTCCACACCCAGCTCAGCAATCACCTGTTGGGCTAGCTGAGCGGGCGTCACCTGCGGAACGGCAGGTGCACCGTTGCCGGCGAAGAGCACACGCGGCCACGGTTGGGCCGCGCCGCCCCCTGTGCACAGCTGAAACCGCAGCTTGCCCTGCGCGGGATCGTGCCCACCCCACAGCGGGTCACCTGAGGGCGGCGGTGTCCAGGGCTGGTCGATACACGAGATCGTGGGCGCCGGGCCGCCCCTCTGGCCTGGCTCCGGGCGTGGCGCGGTGGCGGCGGCCGGACCGCCAGGTCGGCCGGGGTCAGTGGCGCTGATCCAGCAGCGGCCGCGGGTGCCTGAGGTCGTGCATCCGCCGTCCTGCGCTCGCGCGACTGACGACACCCCGCCGAGCAAGGCCAGCACCGTCACCATCAGCGTCGCCTGCTTCAACACGACTCCTCCAGGTGCGGAGCGACGACCTGCACGAGCCAGCGGTACGGCGCTGGGTACCGCACGACCTGCACCTCGAGCCGATAGCGACGAGGCTGGGCCGGGTTGTCGAGGTTCTTCCCCTGCTCCCCCGGCTTGTCGCTGACCAGGTGTTCGTCGGTGGCGTCGAGGCAGTCGAGGATGACGACGCGCGCCGGTTCCGTGAGCGAGACCGATTGGACCTTCGGTGACCGGTGGTACTCCCCGACCGAGTGCGCCGGCACCGACGACAGATTCGCGAGCTCGTCGACGAACATCGTGAGCGCCGGATCCGCCATGAGGTTCACGAACGCAGGACGCCAGTCCTCGGCGCGTGGTTTTGCCTCGGCCTGTTCACTCAGTTCCCAGTACTGCTTGTACACCGCGAGCGCGTGCTCCGCCGTGGTCTGTTCCGGGGCGGGGATCCACGAAGACGATGGGGCGGCCGAAGGAGCTGGCGGAGGTGTGGATCGAGCTGGGACGTTCTCACAGCCCGTGAGTACGGCGGCCGACACCAGCAGACCAGCAACCGGATACCTGATGCGAGTCATCAGAGTCCTCCAGAAGTGGGTGGTGCCGGCGGGCTGGGAGCGAGCCCGCTGGCACCAAGGGGAGGGGTCAGGCCTGGCCGTAGAAGCCGGGGACGCAGCCGACGCCGCCGTTCCACCAGGCGTCGATCACGCGCCAGCGGATGCCGCCCTGCAGGTTCGTCACGCCGGGGCGGACGCAGACGTGGTAGATGTTGCGGAAGATGTCCTGGACATCGAGCATCACGGTGGATCCTGAGCCGCCGTCGCAGTGGCGGTACATGCCCCAGTCGTAGTAGCCGCAGGGGTCTTTGACAGTGGCCGACGAGTTAGGCCCGATCGGGCGGAGTTCGGCCGCGGTAGCGCTGGTGGCGAGTCCGGCGCCGAGGGCGAGCGCTGTGGCGCCGACAGCCGCGGCACGCCGGAGCGTCCTGATTTTGGACATGGTTCCTCCCCAAGAGAAATGAATGTGGTTCATAAAATGGAAGTGCGAAATTCGGCGGCAAACGGCCGCGGCACTAGAAGACGATGAATCCGAGGTCGATCACGGGGCCTCCGCTCCAGTGGCGAGGTGGGCCGGCCCCGTTCGCTCTCACCGCGCCCGGGACCGGCCGCCTCTCTTCCGTTCCCCAACGCCGGATGTCGGGGTAGGTCCTGGTTTAGCCGGGCGAGCCCAGGTGAGTGCAACGTAACGAGCCAGGTGAGCTTGGACTCAGACGGCGGTTCTTCACTCGCCTGGAGTAATGCGTTTCGCCCCGGGCACAGATCCACGTGTTCGTCCCGTGGAGAAGAAGTTGACCATGGTAAACAAAATTCGTGGATGACTGGGACGTGCCGTATCGGCAGAGCGTGCACGAGGCACTCGCGCTTCTGAGCGGTCAGTGGACCGTGGCGGTCCTGGCGACGCTCGCGCTCGGCGAGAAGCAGTTCTCGGATTTGCTCGACGAGGTGAACGCGATAGAGGAACGTGCGGGCTGGGCCTCGCACCCGAAAGCGCTGAGCGGCCGAGTCCTCACCGACACCCTGCGTCGGCTGCAGGGCCACGGGCTGGTCGAGCGCCGTTCGGAGGGCGCCCAGTTCACCGCGGTCTGGTACCAGCTCTCAGCGGAGGGGCGGACGTTGCTGAGCGCACTTCGCCCGCTGGCCAGCTGGGCACAGCAGCACCGCGAACCGGCTTCGCCGAGCGGTCAGCCGTAGCCGTCAGACTGCTTCGACCACACGAACTTGGTTGCTGCCCGCGTCCTTCGCCGCGAACAAGGCGTTGTCGGCCGCGGTCAGCAACGCGTGGAGGGTCCGCCCGGCGGCGGGGAATGCCGCGGCGCCGACGGAGACCGTGACCTGGAAGGTTTCGGAGCTGCCGTTCGCGTCGATCTTCGTGTCGAAGACGCGTTGCCGGATCCTGTCGGCGACCTCGGCGATGGACTCCTGGCTGATACCGGGCAGAAGGATGACGAACTCCTCGCCGCCGAAGCGGCCGCACAGGTCGTTGCTCCGAACCTCTCTCCGCAGCGCTTCGCCCAGCTGGCGCAGGGTTTCGTCGCCGACGTCGTGCCCGTGCAGGTCGTTGACGCGCCGGAGATGGTCGATGTCGAGGATGAGCAAGGCGGCGTCGGTTTCGTGCTCGCGTGCGCGCTCCAGCTCCGCTTCGGCGATCACGGTCCAGCTCGCCGCGTTGAGGAGGCCGGTTTTCGAGTCCGTGGTCGCTGCGGCCTCGAACTGGCGGATCAGCACGCTGCGGTGCAGTGTGTACAGCGGCAGGAAGACGATCACGACCAGCCACGGCCACCGTGCCAGCAGGAGCGCGGTGATCATGCCCATGCACAACGTGGCCAGCTCGAGGACGTTCTCGTTCACTGGCCCCAGCAGGCCGCGCCACGACATCCGTCCCTTGATCAGCGCGATGGCCACGGCGACGACGGCCGAGTTCACGGCGAAGTAGCCGAGGATGACGGCGACGATGCCGGCGGCGCTGGTGAGTGTGGGGCTGGTCCCCAGCGGGAGTAGATGCAGCCGGTTCGCCGCCCAGGCAGCGAACCGGCACGACAAGATCACGTTCGCCGTGCTGAAGGCGATCTTGTAGGCGTGGATGCCGACGACTCCTCGCCAGCTACGCAGGTACAGGTGGGCGTACAGCACGATCGCGACGAGCGCCGCGAGCGCCGGGGGCAGCAGCAGGGCGCCCGCCAACGTCCAAACCGAGGAGAAGTTGACGTGCGGCGTGTCCGAAAAGCGCCTTCTGCGCCGCTCGACCTGCCGAGTCATCTCCGCCGCGGCGATCCCCAGTCCACACAGCACCACCAACTCGACGACGTCGTGCGACGCTGCGGGAACCACAAGACCGGCACCAACGGAGGTCGTCGCGGCCAGGTCGATGACCAGCAAAAACGCAATCGCGGGCCGAGGTAGTGACCACACGGCCCAATCTCTCCGCGCAGACCACCACCCCGCCAGGGGGCGAGGCATACTGAACTCACTTCCGTTCCCCGGGGACGCTCGCCGGACACCGAGCGCCCCCACGTCGGATGCGTCAGAAGGGGGCTGTCATGAGCAACAAGGACCTGTGATCACGCCGCGATGGCCGGCGCAGGCTCGTCCGCGACACCTCTCACCTGCCGCGGACGAGCCGACTGCCACACCAGGCCCGCGACCACGGCGCAGAAGATCGCAGCGGCACCGGCCAGCGCGACCGCCGTAGCCGGGCCGACCTGGTCAGCGACGACTCCGCCGCACAGGATCGCCACACCTTGCGAGGTGTACAGGCAGGTCGAAAGCCGCCCCATGACGGCACCACGGCGCGCATTCGGGACGAGCTGGCCGACGGCTGCAACCATCCTGACCAGGTAGATTGTCGACAAGATCCCCGAAATCGCCCACAGCGCCGCGGCCCACCACGCACCCGGCAGCACCGCACACAACCCGAGTGGGACCCCCGCGAGCACGGCCGGGACGATGACCGGCCGCCACGCCGAGGAGACTTCGACCGGCCTCCGCGCAGCCCACCACCCGCCGACGGCACTGCCCACGGGGTCGGCAGCCATCAACAGGCCAACGCCGAAGGATGCGACTCCAGCCGCACTGGCGAACGGAGCCGCGAGCCCTTCTGGCACCACCAGCAGTCCGGTGAGTCCCGCGAGCATGAAGATCGCGATGAGCCGGCCATCCGGACGCCCCGCAGGTACGGAATCTTCCGCGTTCTGGTCAGTCGTCGGCGCGCTTCTGGACCGGACCCAGACCCGCACGATCGCGGCACTTACGAAAAATGTGGCAGCGTTGAGCGCGAGGGACGCCGTGGTGCCAAGCGCGAGCACCAGAACGCCGCCCAATCCGAATCCCGCGACCTGGGCAATCTGGCTGCCGACTTGGCGAACAGCCTGGCCGGCTTGGAGCGCATCCTTCGGCAGGACGTTAGTGATGAGAGCCAGTTGAGCCGCCTTGAACGGCGCGCCGACGACTGTGAGCAGACCGATCAAGCCCCAGAGGACCGGTAGGGGCACGCCCGGCACCGCCATCGCCGCCGCAAGGCACCCGCGCCCAGCATCGGCCACGACGATCACCGTCCGCCGAGGAAAGCGGTCCGCCAGCCCCGACAGGAGCAGGCCGCCCAGGATCGCGGGAACAAACGTCAGCGCGTACGTCAGCGCAGCGAGCACCGCGGAATTCGTTCTCGCGAACACGAGCAGCGCCAGTGCGACGCGAGCCACCTGGTCGCCGAAGACAGACAGCATCTCCGCCGACCACAGAGCTCGGAACTCCCCAACGCGCATGGCCACGACAGATGGCGTGCGCTTGGTGTCGTTCATCCGGCCTCCCCAGCCGTCCGACCAACCCAGCAACACAGCTGACACTGTGTCTAGTTGATCAACGTTAAGCCGGAAATGCGGTTCAACGATGGCAAATCGCGTCGCTTCACCTGAAGGAAGTATCGAAACTACGTGGGGTAGCTGCGCGTGCATTTGGATGTGCAATCCCGAAGCGCGGCGTCGGACGTCATGCACCACGAACGTACTGGTCACAGCGCCACATTCGAGGAGAACGTGAGCAACACTCACGCTCTAGCGTAGTATTACTTAATTGCATTTGAGGGATGATGCGCATACGAGGTCACAACTCCAACATCACTAATTGACGCCGAGCCAGTAAGCGCTTTGATGCGGCGCGCAAACTACGTAGCCCTCGCGCGGCGGTTCGACATCCCGAAGCGCAGAGTGACACCCGGCGTGTGCAAGAGCAGTCGCCCGCCTCAGCGTGCCCTACCGACACAGCGCGAGGAGATCACGACTGCGTGATTCAAACGAACCGCCCCCGTGACCGCGCGAGAGAGCTTGCCCCGGTGTTGAGGCAAGCTTCCCTCGACCAACCGCAGCATCTCGAACCAGTTCGCCGAAACGACACACAGGTTCGATGTTGCACGTGCCGCCGCATCCAGTTCTCGCACCTGCCGAGTCCGCTAGTCACCTTTTCGATACTGGAGGTACTTCGCGGCCGTCTGGAGGACCGTCGCGACCCCGGCGGCCGCGAGTCCGGCGGGCGCCGAAGAGTTCGCCAGCTTGGCGACGACAAAACTGAGGAGAGGAATGGCAAGAACAGAAAACAGTATCGGCGTCGTGAGCGAGTACCAACGCCACGACCACGTCTTCAATGGTTCGGAGGCCGGTGAGCACGTTGCCGGCACGCCGCGCAACGCCGTCTCCAGTTTTTCGTGAGGATCCGGGGCAAGGACGGCTTGAGAGAGCGCCGCCAGCAGTTTTCGCAAGTCTTCGCGCGCCGAGGCCTTCGCAGGCTGCGGCGAATCGGTCAGAGCCCGCAGTAGGGCGCTCCTCACCTTGTCGCCCACGAGGAAATCGCCTCGCTGATGACCCCGTCCGCTCAGGCAGGTGATCTCACGCGGGAGGCCGACGACCGCCCGGCGAAGAAGACTACGCAGAGCCCGGACTCTGTGCTGCTGCAACCGAGCCGGGTGACCGACCCGACAGCGTGTCGACGAGCCGATCGCGACTTCATCCACTTCGTGGATCGCTGGCAAGAGTTTGGCGATCTGGCGTTGGATTCGATCGTGCGCATAGCGGGGGCCCCACACGCGCTGGAACAGGATGAAGACCGGTGGAAACGCAAAGACAGGCATGGCCCACATGGCCACAGTTCGAGCATCGGCCGATTGGTGTTCCAGGTAACGCATCGCACAGCTCGCTACGAACAGAGTGATGCCGACGATATAAAAGGCTCCGTTTTCCGCGCGATAGGCGCTCCATCGCGCGCTTCGAGCTTCTGCAATCGTGCAGAGACCTCGGTCGACAAACTCCTTGAAGACGCCGAGTCGATCCACCAGAAAAACCTTGTCCAGCATGAAGCTGACAAATCTCAGCACGCCACGTAGGTGTGGTCGAACGCGGCGGCCGCCAGGAACCGCTGGCGAACCTGGGGCGTCCGGCTCGATGGATATCGCCCGTCGATTATCCGGACGCGCAGGTGTAACCGTCATGTCTCCTCCGCATTTCTGTCTCGGCCGTCGAGGGTAGCGGCGGTCCCCGACAGAAACGCGAAGTGGAGCTCCCGCCGGAATGGACCGCTCCGACGCGGTGGGTCAGTTGCGCTCCTCATGAGCAAACCGACGCACCTTCCTGGCTTCGGCAGCGATCATGGCCGACAGAGATGTCAAAGCTGATCCGAGAGCGCCTACCCTGCGCAGCAGCTTCGAGCGGGTCAGGCTCCGCGGAGCAGCGACTCCGCGACTCTCGCTGCCGCTGGCACGATGCTGTTCCACAGCGATCGCGGCTCGGAAATGCTCTGATAGAGCCAGATTCCCCAGATCTCGACCGCCAGAGCGATGCGCACCTCATCCGGCGTCGACCGCCACACGGGAATCCCGTCACACCATCGAGCGGCTTCCTCGGCGCCGTGACCCGCGGCGACCAGTCGTGCAAGGAGGAACGCGACGTCGACCGGTGCCGAGCCCTTCCGCGACCAGGCCCAGTCGATCACCACAGCCCGCTCATCGACGAGCAGGTTGAGCGAATGCAGGTCGGTGTGGAGCAGGTCGTCGCCGTCGGCGGCTTCTAGAGCCCGGGTTTCCCAGGTGATCAGCTCGTCGAGGTGCTCCCGCGTCCAGTCATCGAGTTCTGCGGCGGGGTCTTTGGCTAGGCGGCGCCAGGGCGCGAGCCGGGCCCATTGTTCGGCCAGGCGCGGCGCCGGTGCGGCGGAGCCGGCGAGCTCGGTGGTGAGCGTGGTGACGGTCTCGGCCACGGCGTCCAGGTCGGTCGACCCGGGTGAAAGGTCGGCGTGGTGACCGCTGACGTGGTCGAAGCCGAGGAGCAGCCATTCATCGGCCTCGGTGCGCCAGCGCAGGCGGGGCGCGATGGCCGAGGGCAGCCACTCGTTGATGTCCGCTTCGTGGCGGTGCATCCGGCCGCGGCTGCCCTCGGCGTCGCTGATGCCCTTGCAGAACAAGACTCCGCGTTCGGTGTGCAGCGTCGCGGAGAAGTCCGAGTTGCGGCCGGCCGTGGGAATCACGGCATGGGCTACGGGTCCGGCTTCTCGTTCGATCGCTGCGCGCACCGGCGCCGGCAGGTCGTCCCAGGCAGAGCGGGGCATCAGGCGGATTTCTCCTAGCGAGGCGGGGGCGGCGGGTCGTTGTGGCAGCCATTGTGACAGCCGGTGCACGTACCCGTCGGTCCGCACGACCACAGGTCGTCATCGACGGCGAAGCCCGCCGACTCGATCGCGGCGACCGTACGGGACAGGACCGCATGAGCCGTCCCTCCGCTTGCGTCGGGGTCGTCCGGCTCGGTGGGAACGTGGTGGATGAACCGGCCGGCGACCTCGTCGCAGAAGCGGGCGTAGTCGCGGGTGTGGAGCACGAACGCGTGCCAGCCGAGGTCGACCTGCTCACTCGGCGCCAGCGAACCACCGTTGTTGTCGGCGCACGCCGCGAGGAAGGCAAGCGCCTGGTCGACGATGCGCTCGGCGAGCTGGTGGTCCAGGTGGTCTTCGGCGACGACACGGCGCGTGAGCGTCGCGAACAGCTTGTCCGAAACCAGCGAGCGCCCGGTCGCGCGCTCGGTGACGACAGCGGTCATCAGTACATCCCTCCGTCGGTGTGACCCGTGACGATCACGTGGGGATGATCGTGAACTCCCGAAGTGCGGACCGGGAGGCCAGCGAGCAGGGCCTCGCGGGGTGACCCGGGGAATGTCGGGGCAGCCTCGTTCAACCAGTGCCCGGCCCGCGTCCGCATGATTACACTTCGTGCGGTTGGGAGGGGTGTGATGACCGAGCCGAATCGACTTCTTCGCGCCGCGCGCGAACGGCTCCCTTCCCCCGCCGCACCGGGCGAGCACGCCAGCCGCGCCGAGATCGCCGACGCCGTCAACGCTTGGCTTTGGGAGACCACGGGCAAGCGACACGCACTCGATGCGCACTACCTGGCCAAGCTCGAGCGCGGCGTCGCCCGCTGGCCGAACGCCGCCTACCGCTCGGCACTCCGGCACGTGCTCGGCGTGCCCGACGACCAAGCGCTCGGATTCACCCCACCTCGCCGGGCCGATGCCAGCCCCCTCGACCAGTCCGGCCCACCCGCGCTCGGGTGGGATCCAGCCGCAGTCGTCGACCACGCCCAGCTCATGACGGAACGGGACTTGACCACGCACACTCGCCGCCACGTCCTAACCGGCGCCGCGCTGCTGGCGGGGACCGCGCTCGCAGCGGAACTGCAGCCGTTTCTGTTCCCGCCGGCCCCCGGTGCCGGACGAACCGGTGTGACCTTCACCGGGGACGAGCTCGACGCCACCGAGCAGTTCGTCGGCGTGCTGCGGTCCTGGAGCACCAAGCACACGGTGATCTCCTGGCCGACGGTGGTGGCCCAGCTCAACGCCCACGCCAGTCGGCTTCGCGCCGCACCGCAAGACCGCCCCGAGACCCTCCGCGGATTCCGCATCGGCGCCGAGCTCGCCGACATCACCGCGACGATGGCCTGGGACACCGCTCGCCACGCCGACGCCCAGCGCTACTTCATCCTCGCGGCCAAACTCGCCCACGCCGCGCACGACGACGGACTGGCCGCCGTCGCCCTGTCGTCACTCGCCCGCCAATGCTTCGACCTCGGCCGCAGCACCGAAGGCCTCGACGTCGTCCAGCTCGCCCAGTACGGCACCCGCCGCACCGCCACGCCGCGGCTGCGCGCGGTCCTCGCCACCCGCGAGGCTTGGGCCCACGCCCTCCTCGGTGACACCCGAGCCTTCCACCGCGCCGTCGGCCTGGCCGAGGACTACTTCACCGAGGGCACGACCGAGCTCGACGCACGAACCCCCTCCACCCGAAGCCTCGACGAAGCCGAACTCGCCGGCACGATCGGCGCCCGATACCGCGACCTCGCCCGCTTCGACGCCCGCCACGCCGGCACCGCGCAGAAGTACCTCGCCCGTGCGCTCGACCTGCGCGCGCCCGAGCGTGTCCGGAACCGGGTGTTCGACACCATCAGCCTGGCCCGATCGCACCTGATCAGCCGCGAACCCGACCGTGCCGGCGAACTCATCACCGCAGTCCTGCCCGTCGCGGCCCAGTGGGCATCGGGACGCGTCGGCGCCAAGCTCCAGGACTTCCGACGGGAGTCCGCGTCGTTCGCTACGGTGCCTGCCGTGCGCGACGCCCGCGAAGCGATCGCCGACCTGACCGCCGCCTGAAAGGGAACCTCGTGCCACGCATCGGAATCACCGGGCACTCCAACCTGGCCGAGGACGCCACCCCCCTCGTCGCCCGCGGAATCAAGAACGCTCTCGTCGGCCAGCAGCCTGACGACATCGTCGGCGTGACCTGCCTGGCCCGCGGCGCCGACCAAGTCTTCGCCCGCGTCGTACACGAACTCGGCGGCGCCCTCGAAGTCGTGCTCCCCGCAGCCGCCTACCGCGAACGGAAGGTCAAACCCGACAACCTCGCCGAGTTCGACGAACTTCTCGCCAAGGCCACGTCGGTCACCACTATGCCGTTCGACGAGCCCAACCGAGCCGCGTACATGGCCGCCAGCGAACATGTCCTCGACACTGTCGACAGCATGATCGCTGTCTGGGACGGCGACCCCTCCGGCGGACACGGCGGCACAGCCGACGTCGTCGAAGCCGCACGCGAACGCGGCATCCCGGTGGCCGTGGTCTGGCCCGTGGGCGCGAGCCGCCGGTAACCCTCAAACGGCGCAGCGGTGGGAAGCACCCGGCCGGCACCGGAGCTTCCCACCGCCTCGTGATGCCGCTACTGCGAGACGCGCTCGAGAAACGCTGTCCAAGCCGCCCGCGCGACCATGAACTGGCCCGACGCACGGTCCTTGGTGTCACGCACCGCCGCACTGTCAGTCAGCACGGCAACCTCGACACACTCGTTCTGGCCAACGCTGTAACTGCTTTTCCTCCACACGGCGGACGCCGCACCTTCGTCGTACATGCCCAGTCTCCAGTCGGTCAGGGATCGATACCTTCGATGATCCCTGCAAGCAGCTTCGCGGATGCATCCGGACCCGCCGCCGACTCCCACATCACGTCGAACGTGCGGATCTGCTCACGCACCTCGGCGTCCTTCTCCAGGTAGACCCCGACACGCCGAAGTTCCACATACCCAACCTCTGAGACGCCCTTCGCGAAGGTCAGCAGGCTGAAGGGCTGCCCCATGGCAAGGTACGCGCCGTCTTCCGGGCGTTGAAAGCGGATTTCCACGTTGGGCAAGGTCATCAGCTCGGCCAGCCGCTGCAGCTGCTCACGCCACACCTCTGTCCCGCCGACCTGGTTGCGCAGTGCAGCCTCCGCAAGAATCGCACGCACACGCAGCGGTGTGTCATCGGTCAGACGGGATTGACGTTGGATGCGAGCGCCAACCCGCTCTTCGACCGCCGCAGCCACCCCGTCAGCATCCTGATCCTCGGGAAACAGCGCCGCGTACTCCATGGCTCGGGCGTACGACTCGGTCTGGAACAGCCCCGGGATCACGTCGATCTTGAAGGTGCGAACCTCTTCCGCCTCGGCTTCGAGTGCGACGTAGCTGCGGACGTCCGCAGCGAAGGCGTCGGCCGAGATCTGGTCCCACCACTGCTTTGTCTGTGCCGTCTGGGCGTCCTGGAAGAGCGATTCCCGTTCCTTGACGGGGCGACGGAAGTGCATCGCCAGCGTGACGACGTCGACCGGCGTGATCGGCCCCGCAGCGTTCTCCAGGCGCGATTGCTTCGACTTCGACCATCCCGCCCCGCTGGCCACTTCTTCGAGGGTCTGGCCACTCTCCTCACGCCAGGCTGCGATGGCCTGAGCGATGCGCCGCGTACGGATGTTCGGAACCGGCTTGGCTTCATCGGCCACCAAGGCCTCCTCTCCCTGCTGCTCGCGGTTGAGACTACGGGACCCGCGAAACATCCCCAGTAACCCATACGAGTGGTTATGGGAATTCCCATCGGTAGATGTTGCACAGATTTCGTTTTCCATTGATCATAGTTTCCACCAGACGTGATTCCCGACACGACGACGGAGGCTGCAATGGACAGCGAGACCCGACCGACTTCACCGGCGGTGACCACGATCGATTGCCGCGACTCCTTCGGTCGGCCCAAGATCGTCACGATCCGCCCGACTGGATCTCGGAAAGTCGCCCTGACCTCCCCTCCGGGCGAGGCCGCCTTCTTCGACAGCGCCCAGTGCCGGAAGGTCGCCGAGGCCCTGCGCGCCCATGCCGCGCACCTCGACTCCGCGGCAGCCACGAACGTCCCCTGATCCGGCGACGCCGGCCCTGAACCGGCAGCGGAGCCGGGCCCTGGCCTGGCTCGAACCTCGCGTGGCACTCCCCCGAAGCCGCACCCGCGAGGGCCTCGAGTCGGGTCGCCCGTCTCCGCTGCCACCCACCACCTGGAAGGAGCCTCGAATGCTTCCCCTGAACGCGCGCCCGCGCCGCTGCGGCAGTGCGCCGGTCAGCTGGGTCCGTTCGGCTTCCAGCGGCAACGACCACGCGGTGACCGACGAGCAGATGCGCCAGACCGTCCTCGTCAGGATGGACGGGTGGAGCCGCGGCGTCTGCGGGACCGACTTTCCCCTCGACGTCGCGCACATGCCGCCCGGAGCCGAGTGTCGCGCCTGCCTGACAGCGTGCCTCACCGAGAACCTGCCGGCCGTGGCCGATCGAATCGGCTCGGCTACGCCGCGCGGACGCCATCGCCTGCGCCGTCGATCGTGGCGTCGTCGTCGCTCTGCGCCGACGAGCATGCGAATGAGCCCCACAGCCAGCACGCGGGAGTGCGCATGAGGTGGGTGAAACGCCTGTGCCGCAAAGCCGTCATCGACCGCGCTCGTCACGCACTCGTCGACTTCCCGATGCTGCAACCACCGCATCAGGACCGCGGAGCGAGCTTGCGCGAGTTTCGGGCGAAGCACCGGGTGCTCGTCACCGCGTCCGGCATGCTGGCCCGCGAAGACCCGGCCGCGCAACTCGTCACCGAGGCACTGGATCGCATCGCGGTGTGGCGCTCGGCATGGGTCAGCGTCCCCGCCGAGCAGCAGTTCACCGCCTACATCCAGCTGAGGGCCGAATTGCTCGATGTGGAGCGAATCCTCGCCCAGCTGATGGGGTGGCACCCCCTGTCCTCGCCGGTACTGCGGTGAACCCGCGCCGAGTCCTGACCTCCGACCAGCGCGAAGAACTGGAAAGAGGATCGCAGGCCGCGGACCTCACGCTCCGGCTCCGCGCCGTCGCCGTACAAAGCTGGTTCTCGGGCTCACCCCTCGCCGAGGGCGCGGCGCTGGCCGGAGTCTCCATCTCCACCGTCCGCCGCTGGATCCAGCGCTTCCTCGAACACGGCCTCGATGCGCTCGCAGGCGACGCGCCGACACGCCCGATCCGGGGCGCAACCGGGATGGACCCCCGCGGCCCAAGCTTCGCCGAAGCCTCGAAGACTTTCCTCACCGGAGTCGGGACGGAGCTCCACCTCGCCCGCTCCGAACGTGGATGGACTCGCCAGCAGCTGATCCAACGCTCCGGGGTGCAGTACTCACCCGAACGAATCGCGAGCTGGGAACACGGCTTCCGGGCCATCCCGGTCGTCGCCCTGACCATCACGTGCCGAACACTGGAGATCTCGCTGCCAGAGGTCATCGCGCGCAGCTACACCAGCGCCTTCAGCCACCTGCCGGAGCTGCCGAAATGACGCCCCGACGGGCAGTCCCCTCCACGCGCCACCGGCGACTGGGCAGAAACCAGGCCGCTGGAGGGGACTTCGGCCGACGCAACGCTCAAGCCGACCGGTCGGCGGTGTGCCGGACACCGACACCTGGAACGTAACGGATCTCCAAGCCTGCGCGGTGCGCTGTCACCGCAGCGGGGTAGCACAGAGAGTTGGGTGGGGATGGCACGTGGACCGCGACTGCCTCGGGGCGGAGCCACCTGCCGAGGAGACCTCCCCGGCGTGGCCCACGGCCCACGACCTCGCTCTCGCCGAAGATCCCTACCTCGCTTTCCTCGTTCGCGTCCTCAAAGGACTCCAGAACCTCGATTCCCCACCTTCACCTAAACCACGACCACCGAGCCGGGACGACCTCATGGACCTCAGCACCAACCTGGCGACGGCAGCGCTCAACCGAGCCTGCCTGTAATCACTTCAACTCACCGACGCCTTGATCAACGGTCGCGCGACACTGGCCACCGTGCGCGGTGTCGCCGAGCAGCTCGCCGACACCGCCGAAATCCTGCACAGCTACGCCGCCGACCTCGAAACCGGCGTGGTGAACGAGCCGCAGACCGCTCCTCCCGCGGCAGAGAATCCGCGCCCGGCACAGCGGATCCGCGGACTGCGCAAGCGATAGCGACCCCCACTGGCGACCGGCCCGAACATCCCCTGACCTACGCATCGGCAGGGCGAAGGGCCTGTCATACAGCGAAGGTGCACCGCCTTAACTCCTTACCCCGTCAGGAACCTCCGCAATGCACACTCCGAACTATCAAGCCCCACTTCCGGCTGCCATCGTCATCGGCGCCGAACTCCGAGCCGCACGGCTGGCGGCCCGGTGGGGCATTCGTGAACTCGCACGTAAAGCCGGCCTCTCGCCGAGTCTGCTGTGCCACTGGGAACTCGGCAGCCGCATCCCGACACCCGACACAGCGTCGTACGTGTTCGGGTTGCTCAGGTTGCCGCAGGGCGAAGCCAGTCGCCTACGGAGCCTGGCTGTGCACGCGCACGACACCGTCTACGCGGAGCACCGCCCCACTTGGTCGGCGCACATCGAGCGCGTCTACGAACGCGCGTCATCGGCGGTCCAGGGGTGGAGCCCGTCGTTTGTCCCCCTGTCGCTACAGGAACCGTCCTACACCTGGGACATGCTGGAATACACGACGGCGCCCGACAACAGCCCGGAAGCACGGTTGTTCGACCTCACCGCCGAACCTGACGTCCGCCAACGGGATCTCCCGCCTGAGCCCGAGTGGCTCATCGGTCGGCGCGCGCTGTGCCATCCCGCGATCCGCCGCGAATCCTCGATCGCTCAGCACCATCGGCTGCTCTCGTATCTCACCAAGCCCTCGTCGAACCTTCGCATCGTCGATGATGCCGAAGATCTCGAAGGCTTCACCATGTACCGGCAGAAGAAACAGCTACCCACCGTCGCTCTGCGGCATTCGGGCACCACGATCTTCCTCGTCACCGAGGACGCCGCCACGGTGTACAACGCACGCTTCGAACACCTCGCCCAACGCGCGCTCTCACGCGCCGAGACCTGCGAGCTCATCACCAAACAGCTCCGCGAGCTGGAAACCAGCCCGTGAACAGCCACCGGGCCTGGCCAAGCCAATTGCTCATCGCCTCGACGGCGTACGCGTAAGTCTTGGTGTGTGGAACCCGTCCGCTGCGACAGCGCTGAATTGGTTGCCGCAAACATTTCTGTGCAGGGCCTGCCGCCACGGTCGCCACGTCGGCCGACCGCGCGAGCACGTGCCCCTCCTTACGCGGGATTCACCCGTCCGCGTCCACGGCCGACTCGTTCAACTGGTCCGCCAGGACTGCACCTGTTCGGCATGTCAGTGCGCCGAGGTCGAAACCATCGTGACATCCGACAGGTCGGCATCCCCTGCACACGTCAGACAACCCCCGCCTCGGCTTCCCAACACGCGCCTCGAGTCAGCGAACCCGCCAACCTCTGACCGCGACCGACCGACCGTCCCGCTGTCCCGTGTTCACGAATCTCCACGTGGCCCGGCGGACTCATCCATCTCCGAGCCGCCCGTGGTGCCACTGCATCTCCTGCCAGCCATCGCGATGCTCCCGGCCGACCGCGTCCCCTGCTCGCCGCGCTCGTTCACTTCTCCACCCGACCAGCTCAGCAATCAGGTCGCCGACACCCTCCGCACACATTTCAGCAGCGATGAGGCCGAGATGTTCCGCCAGAACGCCGTACAACGCGAACCCGACGACCGCGACGTGCTGCACCAGATGAAACGCGTCCTCGACGGCCTCCACAACCTCTGAACCCCTGTCATCCCCCACGACATCGCAATGCGCCAGAGCCTCGCACTGCTCACGGACGAGACCATGACGAACACCAGCCACGAGGGAATGGACAGCAGCCTCGTTCCAGGCAGCACCCATCTGCTGCTGATCGGCACCGTCGTGCACTGCCCCGAAGAAGGCAAGCAACACGGCATCGTCATGCCTTATCAGCAGTACAGCCCCACACAGAAGACCTTCCCCGTCTGCTTCGACGGTCACTGGTGCACGATGTCGCTCGCAGTCCTCGTGATCGACCCTGAGCAGCCGCCGAATCGCCGGCGACCTGAACCGATCGGGAGAAGGCAAGCGAGCGACAATGAGACGGGAATCGACGGCTGATCAAGGCCTGTCGAACTCGGTGTCGGGCAACTGGAGCACTTGCTGCCGCTCAATGGCCGCACAGGCTGCCACCGATCAGCGGTTGGCGTTTCATTCCGTACACAGTGGATAGTTGTCCCGATTTCGTGTGGACTCTCCCACATCAGTTTCCTTGAAGGCAGTTTTTCCGGTAGGAAAGGTGGAGGGAGACCGTCGGGAGGGGGCCGTGGTTAACTCATTTCACAAAAGTCTCGCTACGCCTCACGAGCATCACAGGCGAAGAGGGCCCGTTCAGCTCCGACCAGTTCCTGCCGACCTGGTGGGCCGCGATGAGGAGCTTGAACGGCTGGATGAACTGTGCGAAGGACGGCACCATCGTCCTTTGGTAGTGGTCCTCACGGGCGTCGGCGGGGTTGGCAAGACCGCACTCGCCACGACGTGGCTCGACCGGCGCCGTGACCACTTTCCGGACGGAATCCTGTACTCCAGCTTCGTGGCTGATGACAACGAATCCGTGGATACGATCCTGCATGGCTTCCTCACCTCGCTCGGCGTCGCCACCGACGACATCCCAGCGCAATCGGGGCAGCGGGCCGCCTTGTTCCGCTCCGTGACTCTTGACTGTGAATTGGCCATTCTGCTCGACGATGCGGTCGCGGCGTCACAGGTTCGCCCTCTGCTGCCGGCATCGCGCACGGCGGTGGTCGTGGTCACCAGCCGCTCCAGGCTGGGCAGCCTCGCCGTCGACGGCGCCGAGATCGTGGACGTGGATCCGCTCCCGGCGGCCCCAGCGCGCACCCTGCTCAGCACGCGCGCCGGCCACGGTCGCCTCGAAGCCGACCCGTCGGCAGTCGACGCTCTGCTCGAGCTGTGCGCGGGCCTTCCCCTCGCTTTGACGATCGCGGGCGCTCGGCTTCGTACCCGCCCTGGGCGAAGCCTCACACGAGAGGTTCGCAGTCGCACTGAGGTGACTTCCCACCCCACCGACAAGACGATGCTCACCGCGATCTTCGACGAGTCCTACAACTCGATGAGCGCCGGAGCGGCTCGGCTCTACCGGCTCTGCGGTCTCCTTCCCGGCCCACACCAGCCGATCGCTGCGCTCGCGCATGTGCGCGAGGTGGCGGCCCATGAGCTGGACCCCGAGATCGACGAGTTGCTCGAATCGAACCTGATGACAGAGCTACCGGATGACGTGCTGACGCAGCACGACGTCGTCCGCCACGACGCTCACGTCCGTGGGGAGCGTGAAACGACTCCTGCCGAGCGGACGAAGATCACGCGCGCGTACACGACGTGGTACTTGCGGCGGGTTCTGGCTGCCGACGAGCTCATCCATCCATTCCGCCCGCGGTTTGCCCGCTCGACAGAGCCAGTCGAGGAAGTCTTCCCGGATCGGGAGCTGGCCCTGCAGTGGTGGCGTCGTGACCGCGCGGTGATTCAGGCTGTGATCCGGGAGGGGTGGCACCGCGGATGGGACGACGTGACGTGGCAGCTGTGCGAAGCATCGTGGGGCTTCTTCCTCCACCACAGGGACTACGAGCCGTTCCTCGCGACCAACGCACACGGGATCGAGGCCGCACATCGGTGTGGGCTTCCCTTGGTTGAGGCGAGGCTGAGAAGTCAGGTCGGATACGCCCTGGACCAGCAGAAACGCTACGCCGAAGCAGACGCAGAACACGCGTTGGCGCTCGAAATCGGCCAGCGAGAAAACGACGGTCCCACGCTGGCCACTGCCACGTCTCGTCTGGCCCGGGCGGCAAAGCGCCGCGGGGACGTGGATCAGGCGCTGGAGCTTTATCAACGCAGCGCTGAGCTGCATGAAGCGCTGGACCTGCCTCGTGGTGTCGCGCTCGCACGGCGGCGTCGAGGTCAGCTGCTCGCCGGCGTCGGACGGTATGCGGAGGCGGAGCTGGAACTCGCCGCCGCGGCAGACACCATGGCCGCCGCCGGCGACGCGAACCAGTACGCACGTGCAGTCACCGCGCTCGCCCAGATGCACGATCGGGGTGGCTTCTACGGGCAAGCCCGAGAACAGTTACTCGACGCGCTGAGCATCGTCCGCGGTCTCGACTCACCGCACTACACGGCCGAGATCCTGCGCATCCTCGCCGACCTCGAGACCCGCCAGGGCGACCTCGAGCAAGCGAACGACCATCGGGCCGAGGCTGACCGGATCTCGGGCGAGACCACAGCTCTCCCTGACGCCGGGACCGACGAGGCCAGTGCCGAAGCGCGATCCCACCCCGGAGACCAGTAGCGTTCCCCGCGCCGGCCCCCTGGCACATGCGGCCACCAGATCGTTGCGGTACGGCGCAATGACCGCCGCAGCTCCGGGGTATCGGTCTGCGGTTTCCTCAACGCACCTGGCAGTGTGCAGTAGCGAAGAACGTTCGGCGCAGACCACGATGTCCGCGCGAGCACGCCATCGTTCTGGAGCCGAGACCGAATCGGCCACCAGAAACCAGACGCCTTTCTCACGTCTGCTCATCCTCCGTCCCCGCGAAACCCATACTCGCCAGGCACCGAGCACCCCACCCTCGGTCGCACGTGATCCGCAGGTCGCTGCCTCGTACCGGTAGCCGGTCACGCTGCCCAGCCCGCGATCGGGTCGGGCAGCGGAAGCAGCGGCAACCTCGCGGGCGACTGCGGTTCGGACAGCTCGAGAAGCCGATACAGCTCCGCTCGCAAAATGCCGGCTGCGCGATCGACCCGGGAACTGATCGCTTCGGTCACTGTGCCCGAGAGACGCTGGGCGCCGCCGCGCGCTTCCGTGGCCTGGTTCGACAGCGAGCGGTCCCATCGCAGCGTCGGCGCGAGCGTGCGCACGACGTCAGCGACGCTTCCTTTCTGCGGTGAGCCCTCGGGTGCGGAGGCCACGGTCACCGGCGTGCCGATGGCAGCCGCGTAACCGGTGGTCGAGCCGTGGTCACCGATCACCCAGTCGGCGGCGATCATCGTCGCCTGCCAGCCGGCTTCCGGTGGCACCACCATGAGCCCGGCTTCCATGGCGTCCGCCAGCCATGCGCTGACCTGCCGTCGCCCGTGCACCGCCCACACGTTCGGGTGCAGCACCGCGGCGACCGCGAACCGCTTAGCAGGCAGCGAATCCACGACAGCTCGGCCCAGGTGAGGCAACTGGCCGAACGCGGAATCGGTGAACCAGGTCGTACTGATCACGACCAGCTTCCGCGCCGACTGCACCCCCAGAGCAGTCCGGTACCGCTCGCGAAGGTGGTAGCTCGCGCGCATGCGGTCCAGGCAGATATCACCGGCAACCACGGCCCGAGGCAGAGCTTCCGGGCAGCGATCGCGCAACAGCTCGAGCTCGTCGTCCGTTCCCAACCCGAGCAGCGCGGGCAGCACTCGCCCGCGGAAGGTCAGCAGCTCGCGGTCAAGACCGGTCGTCGGCTGGGTCGCGCCCCCGGCCTTGCGGCTGTGCCGGCGAGGTCTCACTTCACCGGCGCCGTGCCCGATCAGCAGGATCGGACCGTGCAGCTGGTTCAGATGCCGGTGGCTGGCCGCCAAGATCAGATCGAACCGGTGCGCCACGGCTTGAGACCACGGCAGCACCAGCCCACCCAGGCCGCGCACGAACTCGCTGACGCCCTGCCAACGGTCGGTCGTCTGCGGTACGGTGAACATCACCTGCACGCGGAGATCGGTCTCGACCAGCGACACCAGATCCACCAAACGGGTCCCCGCAGTGACCGTCGGGACCACTACCAGTACGGCCCGGCACCCAGGCCGCGTGACCCGCGTACTCGCGTCGAGCCCGATCGGACCACGCACCCACAAATCCTGTTCCACTGTCGCCCCCTGCGCTCGTCCTCACCCGACGAGATCGAGCGTGCGGGGCTCACCTGCCGAAGACCTTCCCGCTGACTGACAACCGGCGGACATTTCCCAGCCATAATCCGGACGCCCGTCGATCGTTATTTTGCCGTCCTCGCCGTTTCATCAAAACGATGCGAAACTACCCAGACGCCACCGGGGGAGGTACGGCGAAATGGAGATCGCCTACGGAATTCTCGGGCCGACTACAGTGCGCATGCACGGGAAGATGGCCGAGAACTGGGCGCCGCCACAGGCTCGTCACCTGCTGGCGGCTCTGCTCACTCAGCCCGGCCGCAGGTTCTCCCAGCGCGCGCTCCTGTCCTGGGTTTGGAACGACGAAGCAGCACCAACCAGCCCCAAAGATGCCCTGTACAAGGCGGTCACCCGGCTCCGCCAAGCCCTTGACGGTGCGGACCACCCGGCTGTCGTCCGCGCCGTCAACGGTGGCTACCAGCTCGAGATCAACCCGAATCTCGTGGATTATCATGTCTTCCGCAACGAAATTGTCAAAGCTCGACACCTCAGCAATGCCAGAGACCATGAACGTGCACGTGACCTCGCACGTGCAGCCCTATCACTCTGGCGAGACGAGCCACTTACGGGTATTTCGACGTCAACGGCACAGGATTGGCGCGTCGGGGCCATCAGGTCGGAGTGGACTCCCGCATACAGCTTTCTCGTCACCGAATTGTTGACTCTCGGCCAGCCCGAGGAAGCGTTGCGGAAGCTGGACGAGCTACCGGCCGACTACGCCAAGCAGCTCATCTTCGTCTTGCTCCGCCTCGACGCCCTGTACGCCGCTCGTCGTCCGCGTGAAGCAGAGGCCTTCCGCCGATCCGCCCGCTCGGCGTTCCGCGAAGACGGAGACGCGGACGCGGCGGCCACACTTCTCACCCACCACAATCGCGCCGGCGCTCAGCCGGCGGAACCCCGTCCGTCGATACGCACTACGACTCGGCGGCAGGCGTCAGCGCCGATCCGTATCGGACTTCCGCGCGCGGTGCGTGGTTTCGTGGGCCGCGCAGAAACCCTGCAGGCGCTCGATCAACTCCTCCTCGCCGATGGCGAAGATCACGCGCCGGTCACCATCATCACGGGGCCGCCCGGGATCGGGAAGACCAGTCTCGCTGTGCAGTGGGCGCACGGTGCCGTCGGCTCGTTCCCCGACGGCATCATCTACATCGACCTCCAGGGGTTCGGCCCGGCCGCCGAACGCGATCCCGACGACGTCGTCGACCTGATCCTCACCGCACTCGGTTTCCCCGTTGACCATCTCGTCAGCCCGACTGCCCGGGCCGCGTACCTCCGCGACCATCTCGCGCAGCGGCCACGGCTGCTGACGGTGTTGGACAATGCCCGCAGTTCCGCACAGGCCGAGGAACTGGTCAGCCTCTTCGAGTCATCCACGGTGATGCTCACGTCGCGCAGCCCGCTCCACTCAGTCGCGCGCCGGCACGGGATTCCTACGCTCGCGCTCGGTCGCCTTGACGACGAGCAGGCGTTCGTGTTGCTCAACCGGCGCTTGCGTGCCCGCGCCGATGACGAGCCCGAAGCCGCTCATGCTCTCGCGCAGCTGTGCGACGGTCTCCCGCTGGCCTTGACCCTCGTCGGCCAGCGGGCGGCGAGCCGCCCCCGAACCAGGCTCTCGACGATGCTCGACCAAGTCCGCGACCCGGAGATGCTGCTCAACATCGGCGACGACGGGGATGACACCAGCCTGCTGAACGCCTTCTCCTCCTCATACCTGGCACTCGACGCCAATGCCCAAGCAGTCTTCCGGCTCTTTGGCAAGCACCCGGGCACCGACATTCACGCCGACGCCCTCCTTTCGGCCGCAGAGCACCCTCGACGCGACACGCTCCGCGCACTCGACACTCTCGTCGCCTGGCATCTCCTCGACCAGGACGGCGCACCCGATCGCTACCAGATTCCCGACATATTCCATCTTTACGCGCGGTCGCTGACCCCGGACGCCGCCGATCTGCAACCGCTGCGTCGCCTGCTTTCGCACTACCTGCAGACGGCCGTGCTGGCCCAGCAGATGGCGTACCCGCACAGCGATCAGCCGCCGCTGCTCCCGGCCGAACCAGGAATCGTGCCCACCCGGTTCTCGACCACCGCAGGCGCAACGCAATGGGTTCGCGACGAACGACGCAACCTGTCGGCACTGATCAGCGAAGCCGCCCGCCATGGCCTCCACGACTACGCCATCGCCCTCCCGCACCTGCTCGCCGACACCTGGGAGCAGTGTGGCTGGTACGCGGACACGACACATGGTCTGAGCATCGCTGCGCGGTCGGCGAGAGTCGTCGGCGACGTCATGGCAGAGGCCGCGACCCTCAACGACCTCGGCGAAATGTACCTGAACCTCGGGGAAACCCAGCATGCACAGCGCTACCTGGGTGAGGCGCTCGAACTCGCGACCAGACACGACATCGCCCTCGGGCTACTCACCATCAACATCAACCTCGCCCGGCTGCACAGGCAGCAAGCGAGACCGGCTGAAGCCGTGGCGATCTGCCAAAAGTGCATCGTCCAGGCCCGGGAACTCCACAACCCCGTCCGCGAAGCCAAAGCCGAGCACTACCTCGGTGACATCCTCACCGACCTCGACCAGTACGACCAGGCGATCACCCACTACGGCCGCGCGCTCGACCTCCGCACAGCCGAAGGCGACACCTCGGGGAAGATCGCCGCGCACACCGCGCTGGCCTCCCTCCACACCCTCAGCCGGCGCTTCGAGCTCGCGCGGCGACATTGCGAGTACGCCCTCGACGAGTCCGCCAACCACGGCGACCTGACCGCCACGATGAAGCTCTGCGTCGTCCGAGCACAACTCGCCCAGGCGACCAGTGACGGTACTGCGGCGATTCGGCTCGCCCGGGACGCGGTCGAAATGTCCGAGCGAGCCCACAACGCGACCGGCCAAGCCCGCGCCCTGGAAACCTACGGCGCCCTCCTGCGCGACCAGGGCGAGGCCGTCCCGGCACGCGACGCCTGGAACAAGGCCGTGGCTTTTTACCGCGGCCGCGGCCAGCACACCAAGGCCGACCGACTTCAAGCCCGGCTTGACGAACTCGCCGCAGGACTCGGCTCATCGCTGCCACAGGCCCGCGCGGACAGTGAAGACACTGCCGTAATTCCACATCCGGCAAGCGGACAGTAGGAAACTCCACTCTTCAGGGTGAACGAGACTGTTTACTCGGTGTGCGCGGTTCGCCCATGTGGGGACCGCCATTCGTGCAGGTGAGCGCTGCGAGGCTCTACCCGGGGTGTGCTCGGGAGGCCTGGACTGTTTCCGGCGGTAAAATCTAGGCGCCTTGCCATCCCGAACGGGTGCCGCTACGTTCTGCGGCGCTGGTCTTGCCACCCTGTCGTGAGGCCAGATCACATCCCCGAAAAACACCCGCTTAAGGAGAAGCTTGTTCTCGTTGATGGCTGACCCGGCCACCTACAGTGCCTTCGCCGCAACCGCAGTGGCGATTGCCAGCTGGTGGCGCTGCTAGCACGGCAGCGACCGGTGGTGTCCCGTGCTCATGAGGACACCACCGCCTTTCCAACCAGGTCAGTCAGCTTGGCGCGCCTCCCACTTTTCGGACAGTGGGCCTAATAAGGTCTGGTCTGGATTGGAGGATGTGCAATGCCGGAACGGCGGCGGAAGTTTTCTCC
>NZ_JBEYSJ010000051.1:0-59850 GCF_040704195.1 Amycolatopsis sp. NPDC047767 | reverse complement strand
TCTGCCCCAAACGCATCGGCACCATCGTCCAAGCAGCACTCGTCCTCACCCACCACGAACACCACGGCCGCTACTGAGAAAACCTCATTGGGGCGCGTTGGCACCTACCCCACCGCCGGCCGGGGTGCATGCCCAACACAAGCCGCCCCCGCGAAGGACTAAACCCCTACAACCGAGCGGCGATCCGGTCGATGGCGAGCGCCGTGGCCGGGATGATGGTGAGCGCCGCCGCGAAGCCGCCGATGGTGTCGGTCGGGTAGTGGGCGCCGAGGCCGACTTCGGCCCAGGCCATGAGGGCGGCCGCGGCGAGGGCGAGGGCGGCGGTGACGGCGAGCGCGGCCGGGCGGCGGAGGCGGTCGGCCAGGAGGAAGGCGGCGATGAGGGCCAGGGCCGTCGCGAAGGCCGTATGGCCGCTCGGGTAGGACAGGAAGTGGCCGTGGATGGTGCGGCCGGTGATGGGCTTGAGCAGCGACGTCACGGCGACCGTGAGCCCGCAGCCGACCAGCGTGAGCACGGCCGTGCGGGGGCGGCGGGCGAGCAGCGTGCCGCCGGTGAGGAGCACGATGACGATCGCCGAGCCCACCGGCTCGCCCACGAAGTCCACGGCGGTGGCGATGTACCACCACGGGTCGGGCAGCAGGTCCGGGCCGGGCAGGAGCGGCGTGTCGAACGCCGTGGGCTGGGACTCCCCCGCGAACAGCACGGCGAGCACCACCAGCACGACCAGACCGAGGCCGGCCACGACCAGCACCGGCGTGCGCACGGAAACCGGCAACGCGGGCGGCGCCGCCCGGACGGCGGATCTCATCGAGTGGCGCCGATCAGCGCGGAGCCGGCCGGCGTGCGGTTCGTCGGCGCCCAGGCCACCGGCGCGAAGTCTGCCGGCGGGCAGAGCGTGGGGGTGGTGCTGCGGGAGGTCTGCATGGAGGCGAGCGCCCTTTCAGCCGCGGTGCCCGACCGTGCGGGACCTCTGAGGAGAACGTACGGCTCTCGTCGTCACCTTGGTGTCAAACGGTGGGCGGCGATCGCCGCTTCGTAGCCCTCGACCAGCCGCCGGAAGCCCACCGCCGGGGTGAAGTTCTCGTCGTAGCGCCGGCGGGCGGCGTCGCCCATCTTGCGGTTGCGTTCGGGGTCCGCGACGACGTCGCGCAGTGACTCGGCCAACGAGACCGCCGAGCCCGGTTCGTGAAGCAGGCCCGTGACGCCGTCGGAGATCAGTTCCGGGAACGCGCCGTGGGCAGGGGCGACGGTGGGCACTCCGGCGGCCATCGCCTCGACCACGACGAGCCCGAACGCCTCCAGCCACGCCGAAGGGGCCACCACCGCTGCCGCGGAAGCCGTCAACGCCTGGCACGAAGCCTTGTCCTGCAGGCCCACGTACGAGACGTCCGTGCGCGAAGCGGCCCAAGCCGAGACCTCGTCCGAAAGCGGCCCGGTCCCCGCGATCACCAGCGGCAAGCCGAGCGAACCGCCGAGCCGGTCCCACGCCGCCATCAGCAGCGGCACGCCCTTCTCCTCCGTCAGCCGGCCGAGGAACAGCACGTGGGCACCCTCGCCCGCCCGCCGCACACCCGGATCGGTCACGAAGTTGTGCTTCACGGTCATCCGCGAAGGCGGCATGCCCGCGTCGACCAGCAAGCGCCGCTGAGCGTCGGAGATGCAGAAGAAGCGCGTCACGTCGCTGCGCCAGCGCGAGCGGTTGAGCAGGAGGTTCGCGGCCATCGGCACCGTCGCCGCGGCCGAACCCCGGTAACATCCGTGCCGAACGGCGGGAACGGGCGCGCCGCCCACGCAGTCCGTGCAGATGCGGCCGTCGCGATACAGCGTGCCGGGCGGGCAGACCATGCCGTAGTTGTGCAGCGTCGCCACGACCGGCACGCGCGCGTCCGCGCAGGCCGCCAGCACCGAAGGTGACAGCAGCGGGAACGTGTTGTGGACGTGCACCACGTCCGGCCGCTCGACCTGCAACCGAGCCGTCAACTCGGCTCGCGCCGACCGGTTCCACGGCACCTGCACCGGCACCAAAGCCTTGCGCGGCATGGACATGGCCGCGATGTCGTCGCTCAGCCGCTCGAACAACGACACGCGAACGCCGCCGGCGGCCAGCAAAGCCGTCTCGGCGTCGACCACGTTGTTCTCCCCGCTCGGCTGCTCCGAGCGGTAGCGGTTGTGGACCACGAGCACCTTCATGCGGGCTGCCCCTTCGGAATGAACTCTTCGTCGGAAGCGGTCCGCACGGTGCCCTGGGCCAGCAGCGACGCGGCCAGCGCCAGGTGCAGCAGGTACGGCGACGCGTCACCGAGCCCAGCCTCGGTGTAGGAGGCGGAAATGCAGTACGTGATCAGGAAGATCGCACACGCGCGCGCCAGCGACGGGGGCCGCAGCACGGCCACGGCGACCAGCACCAGCAGGAACGCCGCGACGATCGCGATGCCCGTGAACCCCTGCTCGTGGTAGACCGCGAGCCAGCTGTTGTCGATCGGCAGGCCGTCGTAGGACTTGTCGGTGAGCCCGACGCCGAAGATGTACTCGTTGACCGTGCGCGGCGCCGCCAGCAGCGCGTCCCACACCTTCGCGCGGCCGGTGAGGCTGGAGAAGTTCTCCTCGCTCTGCCCGCGCAGGAACCACGCCTGCAGCAGCCCGCCGAGCACCACCACGGCGAAGCCCGCCACCAGCACGAACGTGGTGAACACCTTGCGCGCGCGGGCGTTCGTCATGGTCAGCGACAGCAGCGCGACCACGAGACCGGCCACGAGACCGAGCGTCGCCGTGCGCGTGTGCGAGAGCAGGAGCAGCCCGAGCGAGGGCACGATCACGATCAACGCGCTTGTCATCGTCGTGCGCTTGCCCAGCCACAGCAGCGCCGCCAGGCCCGCGATCACGGCCGCGTACTGCCCGACCTGCGGCGGCGTCAGCGGCCACACCGCACCCGCGAGCCGGCCGCCGTAGCTCTCCGGCATGGCCTTGCCCGGTGCGATGACGAGCCCGATCGCCACGGACACCAGCACGGCGCTGAACATCTTGATGTGGTGGCGCACGAACGTGAACCCGCCGTTCCACCAGCGCGTGAGCAGCCACAGCGTCGCGAGGAACACCCCGAACCGGAAGCACCGGAACAGCGACCCGAACCCGGCTTCCAGGTGCAGGCTCGCGACGGTGCTCGTGACCAGCAGCAACGTGAGCAGCAGCAGGTACGCGCTCGGCCGGATCTTCAGCCGCGGGTTCAGCGCCAGCGCGATCACGAACGCGGTCATCAGCGCGCCCATGGTCACGAGCTGGCTCACCGCGCGCGGCAGCGGGATCACGGTCTCCGCGCCGGTCGAGCCGAGGGTGTTGAGGATCAGCAACGCCCACGCGGCGCCGACGAGCTTCGGCGTCGGCTCACCCGTCTCCGCCGCCGTCGGTTGCCGGATGCTGGTCAGTAGGGCCATATCAGCCTCCCCCGCCACGCTCGTACGTCGTGCGCGCGTCCTGGTTGTACGGCGCGCCCTCCCACTCGCCGATGCCGAGGACGTGGCTCATGTCGGTGGCGATGAACGTCCACGGCCCCACGTACGCGTTGTCGTGCCAGCTGTTGCCCTGTTTGAAGGTGATCGCGTTCTGCACCACGTCACCCTTGTACGGCGACCAGTCCGGGTAGGTGCCGAAGTTCGACAGCAGGCCCATGCGCCCGCACGTCTCCTCGCAGCCGATCGCCGAGGGCACCAGCGAGAACCGGTTGTTGTGGATGTCCACGCGCTGGGTCTTCCAGCGGCAGTCGTCGTACAGCGGCTTCTGCGCGATCGCCGGCGCCGCGCACTTCGCGGTGTCGGGGACGAGCTTCGTGCAGACGCCGCTGGAGGTGTTGGCCGGGCTGTTGCAGAAGCGGTCGGCGTTCTCCCACAGGGTGATGCCGTTCCAGTTGTTCTCGAACACGTTGCCGTAGATCTCGAGCTTCGACGAACGCGCCTTCACACGCGGCTCGCCGCCGGACTCGGAGATGTAGATGGTCGCGGTCGGGAACGAGTCGCCGCGGTCGGCGTAGTCACGGCCGTCGACGAGGTTGTTGCGCCGGATGGTGTTGTTGCGGATCACGGCGTTGTAGCTGGTCTCGTAGGTGATCGCCGAGCTGTCGTTGTTCTCGATGAGGTTGCCCTCGATCAGGAAGTCGTTGTTGTTCGTGTCGGCCCACAGGCCGGTGCCGCGGTTGTCGTGCACCCAGTTGCCGATCACGTCGGCACCGTTGACGGCCCAGAACTTGATGCCGCCGGTGCAGCCGCAGCCGTCGACCTTCTTCTCCCAGTCACCGGTGTTGTTGCCGGTGATCTCGTTGCCGCGCACCACCAGCCCGGTGATGTCGTCGCCGGCGGAGAAGGCGTTCATGCCGTACTGGCCGTTGCGGCGCAGGCAGTTGTCGAGCACCTGCTGCTTGTTGCCCGCCATCAGGGCCGCGCCGTCGTTGTCCTGCAGCGTGGTGTGCTGGATCGTCCAGCCGTCGCCGGAGTCGTGGTTCACCACACCCTCGTCGCGCGGCGCGACGAAGTTCTGCACGGTGAGGTTGGTGATCTTCACGTTCTTGGCGTGACCGGTGAACGCGTACTGGTTGACCTTGCGCCCGTCGAGCACCGCGCCCGGGCCGCCGATGAAGACGTCGCCGTCCTTCGGCTGGACCTGGTCGAACCGGTCGTCACCGAGGTGGTGGCTGCCCGGCGCGAGCCAGAACGTGGTGCCGGCCGGGGCGGTGCGCGTCTTGGCGGCGAGGTCGTCCGGCACCGCCGGGTCCACGCTCACCGCGCCCGCGGGGGCGGTGGCGGGACCGGGCGGCATCTTGTCGCACACCGCCGCCACCGGCCCGGTCGGCGCCGCCGACGTCGCCGCGGCCTGGCTCGAAGCGGCATCGTCGTCGGGCGCGCTCGAGCACCCGGCGAGCACGAGCGGGCACAGCAGACCCAGGAACAGCAAAAGCCTGCTGGTCGATCGCACCGGGTGGATCCTCTCGATCTTTAAAAACTCAACGTGGTGGTCAAGGGTTTCGCGGCCGTGCCAACGCCGATCAACGTGGTCGACGGTTCGCGCCGGCCGAACCCGGCGGAGTACCAGCCGAGCGGCGGGCTCGTCTCGCCGCGGTGCGCGGTCCAGGTCAACGCCGGCGGCAGCGCCAGCGTCGCCGTGTGGCCGGGCCAGCTCAGCCGCGCCGTGCTGCCGTCGAGCGTGACCTCGACGAGCGGGCCGAGGTGGAAGGCCAGCTTGGCCGGCAGCGTCAGGTCGCCGTCGACCTCGTCGAGGATCGTCAGCGTCCGGTCTTCCAGCTCCACGCACCGGCGGTGCACGGCCGGCGCGTACCCGTCGTGCTCGGCGCGCCAGCGCACCGGGCCGACGGCGAGCGTGCGGGTCCGCGCGTGCCGGGTCCACAGGAACGGCCCGCCCGAGGTCGACTGGTCGGTGTCGCCGAGCTGCAGCGTGTTGTGGCCGAGCGTCGAGCGGAAGTAGGAGCGCCACTCGGGTTCGCCGTGGTAGCAGTAGGTGCCCGGGTCGGCGAGGATGTCGACGCCGTCGTGGCGGACCTCGAGCGCCAGCGCGTCCGCGTGGGCGTGGGCGGCGATGGCGAGGAAACCGTGGGGACCGCCATCGCAGCGGACCCAGATCTCCTCGGGTTCGCCGGCCGGGGTGCGGAGGATCGTCATGCCGGCGTCGAAGAGGTCGTCGATCCGCCGAGGGGGTCGCGGGTCGGCGAGCTCGGGAACCGTGCCGAGCGAAGAGAAAACGACCGCAAGCACCGTGTTGTTCAAGCTGCCCGGCACCTTCGGCCACCACTCCTGCCGGCCGAACAACGCGTCGCCGGTGGCGAGCAGCGAGGCCCAGCGGCTGGTGCCGGTGCCGTCGACGATCAGGCCGTAGCCGTCGTCGGCGTCGCCCTGGCGAGGCGGCCGCAGGCTGGAGTCCACAATGGACGCCAGTGCATCGCACATCCGCCGGAGCACGAGCCAGGTCGACGTCGGCACCAGCGGCCCGGCTTCCAGCGCGGCCGCGAGGCCCAGCTCCAGCACCAGGCCGTGGTACTCCGTGGCCAGCTCGCGGTTGAGCCCGGACGCGAACGTGTTGGCCTGCAGCTGCGTGTCCAGGGACTTCACGGCCGCGTCGCGCCAGGCGGGCGACTCGGGGAACCAGTCGAATGCGCAGGCGGCCGCCAGCTGTCCGGCGTCCTCGGCGATCACGTGGTTGTTGGCCGACGAACCGCGGCTCGGGAACGCCGCCAGCCAGCGCTGGTGGTGCCAGATCTGGTGCAGCGCCTCGGGGTTGTCCTCGAACAGACCGGACGCGCCGGACCAGCCGTCGAGCAGGCGGCGCACCCAGACCCACGACAGCAGCCGGATGCCCAGTTCGATGCCGCTCACCCAGTGCACGCCGCGCATCGGCGGATTGGCCGCCCACCAGGACTTCAGGTGATCGGCCACGCGGTGGGCGTAGCGGTCTTCGCCGGTGAGCGCGTACGCGGCGGCCAGCACGGTCAGGTGCTGGTGGCGCGAGGGCTCCCAGATCTGCTTGATGTCGCCGACCGTGTCTTCGCTGCGGTAGGCGATGTCGAAGGAGTACGCGTCGGCCGGCGCGTGACGTCCGGTCTTCGGGTCGAACGACCAGTCCGGTGTCACGAGGTCAGCGCGCTCCACGCCGAAGTACTCGGCGTGGCCGTCCATCAGCCGCTCGGCCGTGGCCAGCAGCTCCGCGCGCGCCTCGGCCGACACCCCGTCGACGCTCGCCGGCCCGGCGAACGCGCGGTGCGGCAGCCACGTGGCCTTCTGCTTCGCGACCCCGCGCCACTGCTGCTTGCGCAGCGCGTCCGTGGCGCGCCCGGCGACCTCGGCCGGGCTCATGGCCGAAAGTCTTCGCAGGTACCAGGCGGGATCCATCAGCCGAGCACCTCTTTCGGCTCCAGCCGCACCGGCGCGCCGGTTTCGAGGCTGCGGTTCACGGCGAGCGTGGCCAGCGTGGTGTTCACCAGCGACTCGACGCCGATCGGCATCGCGACGCCGGTGGTCAGCGCCGTGACGAACGCGTCGATCTGGGCCTTCTGGCCCTTGTCGCGGCCCTTCGGGATGCGTGAGCTGGCCCAGCGCTTCTTGCCGTACACCGACGCGCGGGCGAAGTCGTCGAACTTCAGCACCTTGCCGTCGGCCAGCACCTCCAGCGTCTCCTTCTGGAACGACGTGGAGCCGCTGGTCACGTAGCTGATGGCGGCGGTGGAGCCGTCGGCGTAGCGCAGCAGCACCTGCAGGTCGTCGTTGCCCGGTGTCGCGGTGGCGTAGACGGAGATCGGGTCGCTGCCGAGGAACCAGCTCACTGTGTCGATGAAGTGGCCGCCCTCGCCGACGAACCGGGAGCCCTCGGAGTCGGCCTGGTTGTACCAGCTGTTGGACTCCAGGCGGCCCGCATTCACGAGGTAACGCACCGACGCCGGGCCCAACCGGGGACCGAACTGGATCTTGGCCTCGTTGAGCAGCGGCGCGAACCGGCGGTTGAAGCCCACCTGCAGCCGGTTGTTGCCCGACTCCTCGATGGCCTCGACGATCCCGCGCAGCTCCTTCTCCGACAGCGCCAGCGGCTTCTCCACGAACACGGCCTTGCCCGCGAGCAGCGCGCGCCGCGTGAGCTCGGCGTGCGAGCTGTGGCGCGTCACCACGAACAGGGTGTCCACGGACTCGTCGGCGAGCAGCGCGTCGAGGTCGGTGGTGGCCTTCGCGAAGCCGAACTTGCGCTTGGCATTCGCGCCCGAGAGCGCCGACGTGGTGACCACTTCGGACAGTGCCACACGGTCCTGCTCCACCAGGTGCGGCAGCAGCATCGACGACGCGTAGTTACCCGCGCCCACGAACCCGACGCGCAGGCGTCCGCGTGGAGTCGCCCGCGTGGTCACCGCGGCGGGCGGCGCGACCGACGACACCACCGGTTCGGCTTCGCCCTCCGGGCCGGCCGGGTACTGGAAGAGCACCGCGACGGCCTTGAGCTCACCGTCCTGCAGCGACTTGTACGTCTCCACGGCCGTCGAGAAGTCCGCGGTGTGCGTGATCAGCGGCTCGACGTCGAGCTTGTCGCGCGCGGCCAGGTCGAGGAAGCACTCGATGTTGCGGCGCTCGGTCCAGCGCACGTAGCCGATCGGGTAGTCGCGACCCTCGAGCTCGTATTCGGAGTCGTAGCGGCCCGGCCCGTACGAACGCGAAAAGCGGACGTCGAGCTCCTTCTCGTAGTAGGCGTTCCACGGCAGGTTGAGCGAGATCTTGCCGATGTCGACCACGCGGCCGCGGTCGCGCGCGAGCCGCGCGGCCAGCTCCACCGGGTCGTTGGAGGCGCCGCCCGCGGCCAGGTAGACCTGGTCCACGCCGTGGCCGCCGGACAGCTCCGCGACCGCGCTCTCGATCGTGTCCGACGCCGGGTGCGCGCAGGCCAGCGCGCCGAGCTGCTCGGCCAGCTCGCACCGCGACGGGTCCGGGTCGACGCCGACCACGCGCACCCCGGAGGCGACCAGCAGCTGCACCACGAGCTGCCCGATCAGGCCGAGGCCGATCACCAGAGCCAGGTCGCCGAGCTGCGGCTCACCGCGGCGCACGCCCTGCATCGCGATCGAGCCGACCGTGCCGAACGCCGCGTGCCGGGGTTCGAGCCCGGCCGGCACCCGCGCGTAGAGGTTCTTGGGCACCCAGTTGAGCTCGGAGTGCAGCGCGTGCTCGTTGCCCGCGCACGCCACGACGTCGCCCACCGCGACGTCGTCGATCCCCGCGCCGACCTCCACGACCACACCGGCCAGCGAGTAGCCCAGCGGCGTGTAGGAGTCGAGCTTGCTGGTGACCTTGCGGTAGGTGGCGGCGAGGCCGTTGGTGGCGACGCTCTGCATCACCTTGGCGACCTGGTCCGGCCGCGACCGCGCCTTGCCGATCATCGACATGCTCGCCTCGGACACCTTCATCATCTCGGTGCCGGTCGAGATCAGCGAGTACACCGTGCGCACGAGCACGCCGCCCGGCTTGCACGCCGGCACGGGGACGTCGAGGAGGGCCAGCTCCCCGCTCTTGTAGTTCTGCACTACCTGCTTCACAGCACTCCTAGCTGCTCGAAATCGCGGTGGAAGAAGCGGCGCGGTACCAGTACTCGAGGGTCAGCACGTGCCAGAGGTGCTTCGCGCGGTCCTGCTGCCCGGCGGCGTCCTCGGCCACGAGCTTCTGCAGCGCTTCGCGTTGCAGGAACCCGGATTCGACGAGCACGCCCTCGTTCACGACCTCCCGCACCAGCGGGGCCAGGTCGCGGCTCATCCAGGCCCGCAGCGGGGCGCTGAAGAGCCCCTTCGGGCGGTAGACGATCTCCTTCGGCAGGATCGCCAGCGCGGCTTCCTTGAGCGCCGCCTTGCCCTGGCGGCCGACGATCTTCTTGTTGCCGGGCACCCGGAACGCCGCCTTGACCACCTCGACGTCGACGAACGGTGTGCGCACCTCGGTGGAGGCGGCCATCGTCGAGCGGTCGGTGTAGGTGAGGTTCAGGCCGGGCAGGAACATCCGCGTGTCGGCCAGGCACATGCGGTTGACGTAGTCACGCAGGTGCTGGTCGTGGTAGGTGTCGGCGTGCTCGGTGAGCACGTCGTCGACGTCGGCGGCCAGGTCCGGGTTCACGAGGTCGAGCAGCTCGCCGCGGTCGTACATCGTGTAGCTGCGACGGAACGCCGTCTCCTCCGGCAGCTCCGCGAACGACAGGAACCGCTTGGCGAAGCGCACCGTGCGGTAGCCGCGGCTGGCGGACGCGACCGGCAGGCGGTCCACGACGGTCTCGATGGGCTTGCGCACCAGGCCCGGAACGCGTTGGTAGCGCAGGGCGAGCTGGTTCGCGTAGTGCTTGCGGTAGCCGGCGAACATCTCGTCGGCGCCCATGCCGGACAGCATCACCTTCACGCCGGCCTCGCGCGCGGCCGAGCAGATGAGGAACGAGTTGATGGCCGCGGGGTCGCCGATGGGCTCGTCCAGGTGGTAGGTCATGCGCGGCAACAGGTCGAGCACCTGCGGCGCGATCTCGATCTCGTGCAGGTCCACGCCGAACTGCTTGGCGACGATCCGGGCGTACTTCAGGTCGTCCGGCATCGCCTCGAACTTGGCGTCCTCGGCGCGGAAACCGATGGTGTAAGCCGAGATCCCGGGCTGCCGGCGCGCGGCGAGCGCAGTGAGGTAACTGGAGTCCAGGCCGCCGGAGAGGAAGGTGGCGACCGGGACGTCGGAGAGCAGGTGCTTGCTCGTGGAGTCGGCGATCACCTGGTGCAGGTCGACGTCGCCGCGATAGGCCTCGCCTTCCTCGGCGACCTGACGCAGCGACCAGTACGCGCCGCGCTCGCTCGTGCCGTCGGGACGGAAGCGCACCCACGTGCCGGGCTGAAGCTTCTCGACCTCGCGGTACGCGCACCGGCTGTCGGGCACCCAGTAGTACAGCAGCGACGCGATGAGTGCCGCTTTGTCGACTTCCAGCGTGCCGCCGAGCTCGGTGGCCAGCGCCTTGAGCTCCGAGGAGAACGCGACGCCACCGTTGCGCTGCACGAAGAACAGCGGCTTGATGCCCAGCTGGTCGCGCACCAGCGTGAGCTCACCGGTGCGTTCGTCGAAGACGCCGAACGCGAACATCCCACGCAGCCGCGGCAGGCAGTCGACGCCCCACTCGCGCCACGCCCGCAGCAGCACCTCGGTGTCGGACGTGCCGCGGAACCGCACTCCCTTGCCCTCCAGCTCCGCGCGCAGCTCGGGCGCGTTGTAGAGCTCGCCGTTGTACGTCAGCGCGAGCCCCTCGGCCACCATCGGCTGCGCGCCCGTCTCGGACAGGTCCACGATCGACAGCCTGCGGTGTCCGAAGTGGACTTCCCCGGCGCCGGCCCGGTGGTCGTAGCGACCCGAACCGTCGGGCCCGCGGTGCGCGAGGCACTTCGTGAGCCGATCGGTGAGCGGGCCGCCGTCCGGCCAGTGGTAGGCACCTGCGATGCCGCACATGTGCGTGACCCTCTCTAGCTTTCCGGACCGGACTGGACGGGCGCGAACTTCTTGGTCGGCATCTCGGAGTTGCCGGGCTCGGACTTGCGCTGTTCCGGCGCGCGCTCTTCGGGCTTGCGCGGCACGGGGCTCAGCCGACGCGTCGGCGCTTCGAGGTGGTCCTTCTTCTCGGCCGGCATGACCGGATTGACGACCGAAGCCTCGACAGTCGTCTCGCTGTCATGCTCCACCGGCCAGTCGATCGGCTTCTCCGGCTCCTGCTCGACGAACTTCCGCGGCGGCTGCTCGATCTGCTTGGCCGCGACGACGGACGCACGCCCGCGCAACGCGGTGTGCAGCCCGTCCCACAACGTCCCGTCGGTCTGGTCCTTCGGGTCCGGATCGACGAGCACCACGCCCAGGATCGGGATGCCGCAGTCGGCGAGCTGCCGGGCCACCGTGTGCAGCCACAGTGTGTTCGCGTGGCCCGAGCGCACGACCAGCACCGTCTCCGTGCCGAGATATTCCAGGTCCGTCCACGCCGTGCCCGGCGCGACCGTGCCGACACCGAGCCGGTAGACCGCGCGCTTGATCGACGGGTCCCCGACCTCGACCACCTTCACGTCGCCGGCCACGGTCAGCCGTTTCGCGTCGTGGCGCGGCAGGTCGTCGATCACCACGACCGGCCCGTCCTCGGCCAGCTCCGCCGCCATGTCCACCGCGAGCCCCGCGGCCACGCCGGGCGCCCCGAGCTCCAGCAACGACAGCGGCCCACGTTCGGCCCGGGCCGCCCGCACGAGCGTCACGGCCACGCGCTTGCGTTCGACCACCGGCTTCGACTTGGCCCACAGCCGCTTCGGGCCGCGCAGCTTCGACGGCAGCTGCGCGATCACCGACGCACCGAGGTGCTCGGAGACCTCGCGCCGCAGCACCGGCCGGTCGCGCACGAGCGCGGTGACCATCGCCAGGGCCAGCCCGAGGGCGAGCCCCAGTGCGAAGCCGATGGCGCCGTTGGTGGCGGCCGTCTTGAGGAACGACACCTTCTGGATCGCCGGCGCGTCCACGATCTGCGTGCCTGCGGCCACCTGCGGAGTGCCGATGCCCGCCTGTTGCGCCTGGTTCTGCAGGTCGGCGATCTTCGACACGAGGTCCGCGCGCTGCGTGTACAGCTGCTCCAGCGTGCCCGCGTTGGCCCGGTTGCCCTTGTCCGCCTCGGCGGCGGCCTGCGCGTCGATCTGCGCCAGCTGCTGCTGTGCCTGGGTGCGCTGATCGGTCAGCGCCTTGGCCTGCGCGGTCGCCGCGGCCTGGTTGCGTTGCACGTGGTCGGCGATGAAGGCGTCGGCCAGCGCCTTGGCCTTGGCGACGGCGTCGTCCTTGGTCTTGGCCGTCACCGTCACCTGCATGACGTTGTTGGTCAGGCCGAGGCCGGTGTAGTCCTTCAGGAAGTCTTCGGTCGTCTCGGTGCTGTGCACCTTCTGCAGCGCGGCCGACGCGATCTTCGCGGTCTCCAGGACGGCGACGTCGGTGCGCATCAGCGTGCCGCTGTCGGTCGGCGAGTCGTCCGGGTGGATCACGATGATCTTGGTGACCGCGGTCGGCGGGGCCGGCAGCAGCACGGCCACCGCACCGCCGAGCACGAGGCCCAGCAACGCGAAGGTGACCCACAGCCGGCGGTGCCGCCGCACGGCGACGACGAGCCGCTGGAAGTCGATCAGCGGCGGCGAGGAATTCTGCGAACCGGTCACGACGAACCTGCCATCACGTCACGGTCCACCGGGACCTGGGGTGGATCCGCCGAGGCGGGGTCTCTGCGTGGTTTCCCGGTGACGCGGACCTGACGCGTGAGCACGGCGCCGAGCACCTCGTGGCCCGCGTCGGCGCACGCCTCGGCGATCGTCACGAGCTCCCACGCGCTGCGGCTGCCGACCGAAAGCACCACCAGCACGCCTGCGGTGCCGTCGGGCACGGTCGGCTGCGCGCCGGAGCCCACGGTGACCTCCGTGATCGTCAGCTCCACCCGCACGCGCTCGGTTTCGGCGACCTTCGCGAACTGCGCCGCGGCGCGCCGGGCCGCGCTGTCGCCGGCGGCGATGAGCACGAGCAGCCGCAGCACGCCGTCGCGGTCGGTGCCCAGCCGGGCGAACACCCGGCGGTAGCGCACCTCGCGGCTGGCCGCGTCGGCCGAAGCCGGCACCTCCGGCAGGTTCCACGGCTTGTCGCTGCCCGTGATCCGGCGCAGCACACCCCGGAACCCGCCGACGCTCTCGCGCTCACCGGTCTCCGGCACGTCGACGCTCGCCAGCACCGGCGCGCCCAGCGCCGAGCCGATCTCCGTCTCGCTGCGCGGACGGCGGTCGCTGCGCGCGCCGAAGAGGTAGCTGAGCAGGCCGATGAGGAAGAACAGGATCGCGCCGCCGCCGGCGAGCTGCGGCAAAGTGGGCGCAGCGGCGGAGGTCGGCTTCTCCGACGGCCCCATCACGACCATGTTCCCGGCGCCCGTGGCCGCGTCGGCCGCGTCGAGGTTGTTCATCGCCTGCTCCAGCGAGGTGCGCAGGCCCTGCAGCTCCGTGCGGACCTGCACGCCCTCCACCGTCTGGCCGTCGGACACCGAACGGGACAGGTCGAGGATGCGCTGGTTGGTCTGCGCCACCTGCTGGCGCAGCGCCTCCCGCTGCTCCTGCGCGAGCTGCGCCGACGAGCCGGCCGAGTTGGACAGCAGCTGCGTGGAGTACTTCACGAACTCCTGCGCCACCTGATCGGCCAGCTGCTGCGCGTGCGCCGGGGTGTCGCTGCTCGCGGTGATCGCCACGACGTTGCCTTGCGCCACCGAGGCCGTGACCTTCTTCTGGAGGTCCGGACCGCTGTCCCGCATGCCGAGCGCCGCGGCCGCGCGGTCCAGGACCACCGAGCTGGTGGCCACCTGGGCCTGCGTCAGCAGCTCGTCGGCCTGGCGCGGGCCCTGCAGCAGCACGCTCGCCGTGGTCTCGTACCCGGGCGAAAGCACGACTGAAGCCCCCGCACCGACGCCCGCCCCCACGACCACCAGGATCAGCAGCGCCCTCCAGCGTCTGCGCAGAACCTGCCCCACCATCGAAAGTCGTACCGTGTCGTCACTCAAAACCGGGGTCTCCCCTCCGAAAGTGGCGTACCGGTCACTGACCCCGTCGTCGTGCTGGAGGCGTTGGTTACACCGAACGCACGAACCTTGTTCAAACCGCGATCAAGCACAGGAGCTCAGCGCACAGCCCGCTCATACGCCGCGAGCAGCGCTTTCTGCGAGTTCTCCCAGGCCAGCGGCCCACTGACCCGCGCCTTGCCGAGTTCGCCCATCCGGACGCGCATCTGCGGGTCGTCGAGCAGCACGGCGACGAGCTTCGCGAACTCGGTCACGTCGTTGGCCGGCGCGTAGAGCGCGGCTTCCCCCGCGGACACGCGGGCCTCGCGCAGCTCGAACGAGACGATGGGCTTGCTCATCGCCATGTACTCCATGATCTTGTTCATGGTCGACACGTCATTGAGCGGATTCAGCGGGTCGGGCGAAAGGCACACGTCGGCCGCGGACAGGTAGCGCAGCAGGTCGGCGTCGGAGACCCGGCCGGTGAACTCGACCTGATTTTCCAGGCCCAGTTCCTTCGACAGCGCCACCACGTCGTCGAACGCGTCGCCGGCACCCACGAACACGGCGTGCCAGTCGTCGCGGCCGATCTCGTCGCGCAGGGAAGCCAGCGCGCGCAACGCGTAGTCCACGCCGTCCTGCGGCCCCATCACGCCGAGGTAGCAGAGCAGGTGCGGTTTGCCGCGTTTGAGCTCCGGCTCCGCCGGCACCTCGTGGAAGCGTTCGACCACGGGCGCGCTGCGGACCACGAACACGTCCTCGGGCCGCTTGCCGCCGCGGATGAGGGCGACCTGGCGGTAGCTCTCGTTGGTGGCGATCACGACGTCGGCCGCGCGGTACGTGGAGCGTTCGAGCGCGCAGACGCCGCGGTAGAGCAGGTCCTGGCCGCGGTCGAAGCGCGAGAGGTACAGCTCCGGCACGAGGTCGTGCTGGTCGAAGATGAACTTCGCGCCCTGGCGCTTGAGCATCCGCGCCACGAGGAACAGCAGGTCCGGCGGGTTGCAGGCGTGGACCACGTCGACCGGGCCGACCTTGCGGGCCAGCCGGAACGTGTGCCAGACGGCGGAGCCGTACTCCTGCACGTAGCCCGCGGGGCCGCCGGTCGCGGCCTTGAGCGGGTAGCGGTGGATGTGCACGTCGTCGATGACGGCTTCGGGTTCGGTGTCGCGTTTCGTGCCCTGCGGGCAGATCACGTGCACCTCCCAGCCGGCGTCGCGCAGTGTCTGGCACTCCTGCCACACGCGGCGGTCGAACGGGACCGAGAGGTTCTCGACCAGGATCAGGGCTTTTTTCTTGTCACCAGGCAAGGCCGACGTATCCCTCTTCGGCCCGGCGCACCTCGGCGTCGGGGAGGCGGACGAGGTCGACGAGCGTCTGCTCGCCGCCGTGGGGAAGAGCGGCCAGCACGGCCGGGTCGGCGGTGCCGACGAGGCACACCTCGGCGTGCTCCAGCACCTCTTCGACCGAGCCCGCAAGCAGCTGTCCCAGGTGCGGCAGCCGGCTCTCGATGTACTCGCGGTTGGCGCCCATCAGGCGCGACAGGCTCACGTTGGCGTCGTAGATCTTGAGGTCGAAGCCCTTGCCCAGCAGCCGCTCGGCCAGCTCGACGAGCGGGCTCTCGCGCAGGTCGTCCGTGCCCGGTTTGAACGACAGGCCGAACAGGCCCACCTTGCGCTTGCCGGTGCGCGCGACGAGGTCGAACGCCCGCTGCAGGTGATCTTCGTTCGACGGCAGCACGTGCTCGAGGATCGGCACCGACACGTCGGCGCGGCGCGCGGCGTAGACCAGTCCGCGCAGGTCCTTCGGCAGGCAAGAACCACCGAACGCGAAGCCCGGGCGCAGGTACGCGGGGCTCACGTTGAGCTTGCGGTCGGCGAGGAAGACGTCCATCACCTTGTGCGAGTCGAGCCCGAGGGCGCGGCACACGGCGCCGAGCTCGTTGGCGAAGCCGATCTTCAAGCCGTGGAAGGCGTTGTCGGCGTACTTGGTCATCTCCGCGACCGGGATCGGCACGCGGAAGACGTCGCCGGGCAGGCCCGTGTACAGCTCGGCCACGATGTCGCCGCTGGCGCCGTCGAGCTCGCCGATCACGGTCTTGGGCGGGTCGAAGAAGTCGCGCACGCTGGTGCCCTCGCGCAGGAACTCCGGGTTCACCGCCACACCGAAGTCGACGCCCGCGGTGCGGCCGCTGGACTTCTCCAGGATCGGCACGAGCAGGTCGAGGCAGGTGCCCGGCAGCATCGTGCTGCGGAAGACGACCGTGTGCCGGCGCTCTTTGGATGTCACAGCCTTGTGCGCCAACGCTTCGCCGATCTCGTCGGCCACGCGTTCGAGGTACTCGGTGGAGAGGCTGCCGTTGGGCGCCGAAGGCGTGCCCACGCAGACCAGCGACACGTCGGTCGCCGCCACCGCCTCGGCCACGTCGGTGGTCGCGCGCAGCGCCCCCGACGCCACCACCTCGGCCGTCAGCTCACCGATGCGTTCCTCGACCACCGGCGCCTTGCCGCGCGTCACCAGGTCGACCTTCACCGGGTTCACGTCGACCCCGACGACCTCGTGCCCGTTCCCCGCCAGACAGGCCGCGGACACACACCCCACGTACCCCAGCCCGAAGACACTGATCCTCACGCTTGAACCTCCGCCCGCATTCGCTGATCCCTTGGTCGGCGCGCGGACGCAGTTCGTTACCCGTTCAGGCCAGTGGAGAAATGGCAACCGGATTTGCGTATCGATTTTGCGCTGTTTCGGCAGTGTTTCAGCTCGGCGTAGTGGTCTCGACAACATTTCCCGTTGTCGTAGCGCCATTTCGGCCAAGAAGCGACGAAGCGCCGAGGAAGCTCGACAAAGCTTCCCCGGCGCCCGTTGTGCCGTCAGTTCAGTTGTTGTTCACGAACGTGCTCGCGAGACCCTGACCCGTGCTCGTGGCCGTGCCGTGGTTCTCGATCGGCGAGACCTTCGAGTTCTTGAAGCAGATGTAGGTCACGCCGGAGTCGGTACCACCGTTGGACGGGTCGGGGTTGATGCCGAGGTCCTTGGCCGTCGCGTACGAAGCCTCGCCGATGATCCCGGTCGGCCCGGTGTCACCGATGACGGTGTATTCGACTTTTCCGTTGTAGATCACCGCGCAACTGCCGCCACCCTTGAGCCCGGAAGAGCTGTAGTTCCACATGCCGCTCGAACTCGGCACGACGATGTAAGGCAGCGTCGCGGCGTTCAGCGGCTTTCCGTCGCTCTGGTGGAACGCCGTGTCGCCCTGGAAACAGCAGTCGGTGTTCTCGTTGCACTGCGAAGTGCGCTGCCCGTCGCAGTCGATGTCCATGTCGGCCTTCCAGAACACGGCCCCGTTCGCGTCGCACACGGCGACGGTCTTGGACCCGGCGTCCTCGTCGGTCTTGTACTTGCCGTTCGAGATCTGGTTGCAGCTGTTGGTCTTCGCCAGCAACTGCGCCGCCGTCGGCCCGGCCGCCGGCGCCGCGGCGACCTGCGCGTGGTCCGGCCCCGCCGGCCCGGCCGACGCCGACGCCACCGCCGCCGGCATCACCGCGGCGGCGACCGCCATGGCTGCGAACAGGATCAGCTTCCTCATCGAGGCTCCCTGTCAGTCAAGAGACGTTAGTTAGGAAAGTTTCCTTACTGATTGCGGCGTAGCGCACAGGATGCCCCCGGACGCACACGGTGACAAGACTTCGCCCGTCAGTGGTTTTCCCACCGGTTGCGGACATTTGACGAAACCGCTGGTACAACCACGAAACCGTTCACGAACCCCGAAAACCGAAGTCCCGAACACCGGCACACACCCACCGCAGCAGACCCCGCCCGCCTCGCACGCCGACAACGCAGCAGCCCCCACCGCAGCGAACGCCACGCACCCGCCGCAGCGGACCCCCACCCACCAACGGAAGCCGACAACGCAACGCACCCCAGCACCCAGCCCCCGCCCGGCACCCCGATCCGAAGCCTCCCTGCGGCACAATCCAGCTTCGGGGTGCTCCCCAACGCAAGCCGCCCTGCGAGGACCGAAACCTCAGAAGTCCAGCAACCCCGTCAGCCGACCAGGCCACCGCCCATACCGCCCCACCAACACACCCTCAGCCCACTTCCGATCAAGGTCATGGCGCACCTCAACCCGATGCTGCAACCACTCCCCACCCCGAACCCCCGAACCCCCAGGCCCCGACCCGGCATACACCCGCGTCGCCCCAGCAGCTCGCAACCGCCCCAGCACCCGCCGATCCACCCGGCGCCCGGACAGCGAGTACCGGCACACCGCCCGCCCACTCAGCTCCCCCAGCAACCGCGGCGCCGCATCGAGCTCCCGCCGCAGCACGCGTTCCTCGAAGCGCCGCGCACCGAACCGATCCCAGCCGTGCGAGCCGACGTCCATCCCGGCGGCAACCAGCGAACGCAACCCGGCCCGGTCCACGAACCCCCGCGACCCGACCCGGCCGGCGAGCGGGAAGAATTCCCCGCGCAACCCACGCTCCACCAACCGCGGCAACGCGACCTCGACATCCGAGACGTTCCCGTCGTCGAAGGTCAACCGTGATTCAGGGCACTTCGCGACGACGTCCAGCAAGGTCTCGAACTGCTCCACCGTGATCCAGCGCTCGTCTTCGCCCGGATCGAGCGCGCGCTGGGGCCTGCCGATGCCGTGCACGGTGAAGTTGACCATCGCACCTCGTCCCGGTTCGGAGCGTCGGACCTCCTGTTCTCGATTAATCGACTTGGCAAATGGAGTAGTTACACTATCTACACAAAGTTATTTGCGAATCTCCAAAGTGCAGCACTTCGGCCCGCCGCCCGCCTTCCGCAGTTCGGAAATGTCCAGGTAGACGGGCTCGTAGCCCCGCTCGGCCAGCTGCGCGCCCAGTCCGACGGCCTCCAGGGGCAGCACGACGTTGCGCCCGTCGGAGACGCCGTTGAGGCCGAAGCACTCGGCGTCGGCCGCCGTGGCTATTACGGCGTCGGGGAACAGGCGCCGCAGCACGCGCTGCGAGCCGGGCGAGAAGGCCTCCGGGTAGTAGGCGATCTGCGCAGCCGTCGTGTCCGTCGCTTCGGTGAGGACGAACAGCGCCGTGTCGAGGTGGTAGTAACGCGGGTCGACGAGGCTCAGCGACACCACGGGCACGCCGAGCACCTCCTGCGCCTCCGCGTGCGCGGCCGGGTCGGTGCGGAAGCCGGTGCCGGCGAGCAGCAGCTTGCCCGTCCAGGCGAAGTCGCCCTCGGCTTCGTTGATCCGCTCGGGCATGGTCAGGTCGCGGTAGCCGTGCTCCACGAACCAGCGGCGGAAGTGCTCGGCCTCGGCCGCGCGCTGCGGCGCCCGGAAGCGCGAGCCGAGCACTCGCCCGTCCACGACGGTGCCCGAGTTCGCGGCGAACACCATGTCGGGCAGGCCGGGCTGCGGCTCGATCTCCTCGACCGTGTGGCCGAGACGGCGGTAGGTGTCGCGCAGCTCGGTCCACTGCGCCACCGCGACGTCGGCGCTGACCGGCTGCGTCGGGTCCATCCACGGGTTGATCACGTAGTCCACCGCGAAGAACCGCGGCGGGCACATCAGGTAACGGCGGGTGGTGGGCACTCGCTGCACAGACTCTGCCTGCATGATTGAAGGGTAAGGTCGACCTAACCGCGCAATCAATCGCTGTTCGCTGCGCACATACCTGCTAAACATTGCGTGTGAACACCATCGACCAGCGAATCGTTTCCTGCCTGGTGGCCAACGCGCGGTCCAGCTACGCCGAGATCGGCAAAGTCGTCGGGCTGTCCGCCCCGGCGGTCAAGCGCCGCGTCGACCGGCTACTGGAGACGGGCGTGCTGCGCGGCTTCACGGCGGTCGTCGACCCGGAGGCGCTCGGCTGGGGCACCGAGGCCTTCGTGGAGGTGCACTGCCAGGGCAACGTCACGCCCGCCCGCATCCGCGCGCGGCTCGAACCACTGCCGGAGGTCGTGGCCGCCTACACCGTCTCGGGCGCGGCCGACGCGATCGTGCACCTGCGCGCCGCCGACATCCACCACCTCGAGACGGCGCTCGAACGGCTGCGCGGGCTGGAGATCATCGACCGCACCGTTTCGACCGTCGTCCTGTCGCGGCTGCTGGAACGGCCGCCGAACCCGCAGAGCTGACCGGTTGGACCGGACAACCGGCCCGGGCTTCATCGGGAACTCGAATGAACTTATCCACATGCCGGGACACGGATGCGGGACCAGTCCATTCGGTGGCATCGTCCATGCCACAGACCGGGAAATCCGGTTTGTGTGGCCCATCGGTGGGAGACGTGCGTCACTGCGGTTCCCCCGGAAATCCCGTTACCATCGGTTACAGGTAACAAAGGGCGCCCGCCGCCGGTGACGGGATGAAGGCCTCCACTCCGGGTACCCCACACTTCGGGAACTCCCGAGTCCTCGACGAGTAACCTCGGGGGAGGCCTGGTGATCCAGCCGACATCGCCGGGCGGGCGTTTCCCCGGGGGCCGACCCGGGGTCGCAGCACGTCGGGAGAGAGGGATTCCCTGACCCATGAGCACGAGTGCGAACGGCGGTCCGGGAAGCACGGCGGCCGGCAACGGTCACAGCAGCGCTTCCCTGACCAGCTCGAGGTCGACCGAAGTCAGCAAGCTGGACCGGGTGGTCATCCGGTTCGCCGGTGACTCGGGCGACGGCATGCAGCTGACGGGCGACCGGTTCACGTCCGAGGCCGCGGCCTTCGGCAACGACCTGTCGACGATGCCGAACTTCCCCGCCGAGATCCGCGCACCACAAGGCACGATCCCGGGTGTCTCGTCGTTCCAGGTGCACTTCGCCGACTACGACATCCTCACGCCCGGCGACCGGCCCGACGTGCTGGTGGCCATGAACCCCGCGGCGCTGAAGGCGAACCTGCGTGACGTCCCGCAGGGCGGCACGATCATCCTCAACACCGACGAGTTCTCCAAGCGCAACCTCGTGAAGGTCGGGTACGACAACGACCCGCTCGACGACGAGACGCTGTCGGCCTTCCAGGTCCACCGGGTCGCCATGTCGACCCTGACCCAAGGCGCGCTCGCCGACACCGGCCTCGGCAAGAAGGACGCCGAGCGGTGCAAGAACATGTTCGCGCTCGGGCTGTTGTCGTGGATGTACCACCGGCCGACCGAGGGCACGGAGCGGTTCCTGCGCGAGAAGTTCTCCAAGAAGCCGGACATCGCCGAGGCCAACATCCTGGCCTTCCGCGCGGGCTGGAACTACGGCGAGACCACCGAGTCGTTCGCGACGACGTTCGAGGTGGCGCCGGCGAAGCTCGACCAGGGCACCTACCGGCAGATCACCGGCAACACGGCGCTCGCGTACGGGATCGTGGCGGCCGGGCAGCAGTCCGGGCTGCAGATCCTGCTGGGCACCTACCCGATCACCCCGGCGTCGGACATCCTCCACGAGCTGTCCAAGCACAAGAACTTCGGCATCATCACCTTCCAGGCCGAGGACGAGATCGCCGGCATCGGCGCGGCGCTGGGCGCCTCGTACGGCGGTGCGCTGGGCGTGACCTCGACGTCCGGCCCGGGCATCGCGCTGAAGTCGGAGACCATCGGGCTCGGCGTGATGACGGAGCTGCCGCTCGTGGTCATCGACGTGCAGCGCGGTGGTCCGTCCACCGGCCTGCCGACGAAGACCGAGCAGGCCGACCTGCTGCAGGCGATGTTCGGCCGCAACGGCGAGTCGCCCGTGCCGATCATCGCGCCACTGTCGCCCGCCGACTGCTTCGACGCGGCGCTGGAGGCCACGCGGATCGCGCTGAAGTACCGCACGCCGGTGCTGCTGCTGTCCGACGGCGCGATCGCCAACGGCTCCGAGCCCTGGCTCGTCCCCGACGTCGAGGACCTGCCCGACCTTCGCGTCGAGTTCGCCACGGAACCCAACTCCGACAACGACTCCGGCGAGTTCTGGCCCTACGTGCGCGACCCGGAGACGCTCGCGCGCGAGTGGGCCGTGCCGGGCACGCCGGGGCTGCAGCACCGCATCGGCGGCCTCGAGAAGGCCGACCGGACCGGGCACATCTCCTACGAACCCGACAACCACGACAAGATGGTGCGGCTGCGCCAGGCCAAGATCGACGGCATCGACGTGCCCGACCTGGTGGTCGACGACCCGTCGGGCGGCAAGGCGCGCGTGCTCGCGCTCGGCTGGGGCTCGTCCTACGGCCCGATCGGCGCGGCCTGCCGGCGCGTGCGCAAGCTGGGCATGCCGATCGCGCAGGCGCACCTGCGTCACCTCAACCCGCTGCCCGCGAACCTGGGCGACGTGCTCCGGGCCTACGACAAGGTCGTGGTGCCGGAGATGAACCTGGGCCAGCTCGCGCTGCTGCTGCGCGGGAAGTTCCTGGTCGACGTGCACTCGTACACCAAGGTGGCGGGGCTGCCGTTCAAGGCCGAAGAGCTGCAGAACGTGTTCGCCGACATCATCACCAGCACCGTTCCGGAGGGCGTCAAGTGACCGCCATCGACCTCGGACTGCCGCAGCTCGGTGGTCTGGACCTCGTCCCCACCACCGACGAACCGCAGAAGGCCAAGGACTACAAGTCGGACCAGGAAGTGCGCTGGTGCCCCGGCTGTGGTGACTACGTGGTGCTCAACGCCGTGCAGTCGTTCCTGCCGACGCTGGGCCTCAAGCGCGAGAACATCGTGTTCATCTCGGGCATCGGCTGCTCGTCGCGCTTCCCGTACTACCTCAACACCTACGGCATGCACTCGATCCACGGCCGCGCGCCGTCGATCGCGACCGGCCTGGCCACCACGCGCCCGGACCTGTCGGTGTGGGTCGTCACCGGCGACGGCGACGCGCTGTCCATCGGCGGCAACCACCTGATCCACGCGCTGCGCCGCAACGTGAACATCAAGATCCTGCTGTTCAACAACCGGATCTACGGCCTGACCAAGGGCCAGTACTCGCCGACGTCGGGCCAGGGCATGGTCACCAAGTCGACCCCGATGGGTTCGGTGGACACGCCGTTCAACCCGTTGTCGCTGGCGATCGGCGCCGAGGCGTCGTTCGTGGGCCGCGCGCTGGACTCCGACCGCAAGGGCCTCACCGAGGTCCTGGAGGCGGCGGCCCGCCACCGCGGCTCGGCGATCGTCGAGATCTACCAGAACTGCCCCATCTTCAACGACGGCGCCTTCGACGTCCTGAAGGACAAGGACGAGGCCGCCTCCCGGCTCATCCCGCTGAAGGCGGGCGAGCCGATGCGCTTCGGCGCCGAGGGCGAGTTCGGCGTCCGCCGCGGCGAGTGGGGTGGCCTGGACATCGCCAAGGTGAGCGACATCGGCGAGGACAACGTGGTCGTCCACGACCCGACCATCGCCGACACGTCGTACGCCTTCGCGCTGACCCGCCTGGGCGACCAGAACCTGACGCACGTCCCCACGGGCATCCTGCGCCAGGTCGAACGCCCCACCTACGACGACGGCGCCCGGGCCCAGGTGGAAGAGGCCCGCGCGGCCCGCAAGCCCGACCTGCAGGGCCTCCTGCGCGGCAAAGACACCTGGACGGTGGTTTAAAGTCTTCGAGTTTGACCAAAAAGGCCGCTGCCCACAACGGGGGCAGCGGCCTTTTTGGTCTGTCTACAACGGATTAGCTCAAGGGCCTGAAGCCGACGCGCTCGGCGTCAGCGGAAGTCCTGAACCACACTTCGGCGACCATGCGCGGGAACTGCGGCGATTCCTCGGTGCAGTACCGCAACGCCGTGACGCTGGCTTTGACCGTGAAGGCGTCCGACGGGCGGCCGCCGCCGGGGCGGGGCATGGCGGAGCCGGGGCCGAAGGGGCCGGGCGGCACGGAGTCCTCGCCGGTGTCGCGGGCCGGGGGTGGTTCCGGGGCGGCCATGGCGGCGACCTGGTTGGGCTGCACCGACGGCTCGAACAGCGAACCGCTGTGCGCGCCCGTGAGGTCCGGCTCGCGGCGTTCGACCGGGCGCATCGACGGCTGGATCGGCCGCGGCGGGTCGAAGCCGCCGCGCGGGGATTCGCGGGGCTGGCGCTTGGGCAGGCCGCCGGACTCCAGGGGTTCCTCTGTGGACTCTTCGGGCTCGTCGACTGCGGCCGCGGGCTGCGCCATGGCCGGCGTCAGGTGCTCAGTGGACTCCGGCTCGTCGAGGTAGTCGCCGCCCGGTGCGTCCTCGAACGGCGAGCGCTCCGGCAGTTCCTTCGAGAACCAGTCCGATTCGGACTGATCCGCCGCGGGCGCGGGCTGGAACAGCGACACCGGCTCGTCGGGCACGACGGGCGGGTCCAGCCGGCTCTCGAACGACGACGTGGTCTCGAACGGTTCGAGCTTGCTCTCGAACGGTTCCACCGCGCGGTGGTAGCCGCTGCCGTGGTCCTCGTCCTCGAGTTCTACCGCGTGGTGGTACCCGCTGTCCGGCTCGCGCGAGACCGGGCTGAGGTACTCCGTCGCGGCCGCGCGGTAAACGTCGCCACTGTCCACGGAGGACGCCAGGGCCGGCTCGTCCGCTTCGGGCGAAGCGCCCGGCTCCGGCGCGGTGCGGTATTCGGCGTCGTACTCCTCCTCCGGGTCGAACCCGGCGGGCGGCGCCGCGGCGATCAGCTCGGTCGGCGCGTGCTCGCGCTCGTCGCGCGTCCACGCCGGCTCACTGTCCGGCTCCGCGAGATCGGACGTGAACCCCAGCGGTTCCGAAGCCACGGGCGCGTCGACCGGCGGCAGCACCGACGTCCGGCCCGACGCGGCGGCCAGCGCGGCCGCATTGGCCGGGGTGCGCGCGTTCTCGGCGTGCGCCGACGCCAGCGCGTCTTCCAGCTCACGAATGCGCTTGCGCGCCGGCAACACGAGGACCAACCAGGCCACGAGCGCGCCGACGAAGAACGCCAGCAGGCTCCACAGCCAGACTTGTCCGAAAATGGACATCTTCTCTGCCCCTTTTAATGCGTCCGCGCGACCAGGTAGTCGGCCACCGATTCGCAAGCGTCTCGCGCAGGGGAAGCGGGCAGCGCTGCGAGCTCGGCACGTGCCCGGGAAGCGTAGTCGGAAAGGGTGACGCGCGCGCGTTCGAGTCCACTCGAGCGGCGCAGCAGCTCGAGGGCCTCGGCGACCACCTCGTCCTCGGCGATCGGGCCGGCCAGCAGCTCCACGAGCCGCGGGTCGGTGTCCGGGTCGGCCAGCGCGTAGAGCATGGGCAGCGTGCGCACGCCTTCGCGCAGGTCCGTGCCCTGCGCCTTGCCGAGCTCGTCGGACGGCGACGCGATGTCGATGATGTCGTCGGAGATCTGGAACGCCGTGCCGATGATGTCGCCGAACCGGCGCAGCGCCTGGATGTACTCCTCGGGGGCGCCGGACATCATGCCACCGAAGCGCCCCGACGTCGCGATCAGCGAGCCGGTCTTCTGCGCGATGACGGTGAGGTAGTGCTCCACGGGGTCGTCGCCGGGGCCGGGGCCGACCGTCTCGCGCATCTGGCCGGTCACGAGCTCGCCGAACGTCTCGGCGATGATCCGCGCCGCGTCCGTGCCGAGGTCGGCCACCAGGCGCGAGGCGTGGGCGAAGAGGAAGTCGCCGGTCAGGATCGCGACGGTGTTGTCCCAGCGCGCGTTCACGCTCTCCGCGCCGCGCCGCATGGTCGCTTCGTCCATCACGTCGTCGTGGTACAGCGTCGCCAGGTGCACCAGCTCCACCGCGGCGGCCGCGATGAGCACGTGGTCACCCTGGCGCGGCCCGAACTGCGCCGACAGCAGCGTGAACAGGGGACGAAAACGTTTGCCCCCCGCCTCGACCAGGTGCAACGCCGCGTCGTGCACCGCCTGCACATCGCTCTTCACGACGTCCCGCAGCATCGCCTCGACGTCCGCCAGCCCGCCGGCGATCGCCCTCAGCAGCTTCTCGTCCTCGATCTGCAGCCCGACGGTCGCGCGCAGGTCCTCGACAGCGCCATCCCGTGCAGCGGCGGCTCCCGCCCCCGGGGGTGGTGAAGACACAGACACGTCGGCTCCGCTCTCTCATGCGCCGGTCGGGTTATCCGGCTTTCAGAGTAGTGGCTACCCCTGGTACGCCGTTTACCCGCTGTCCAGGGGAAACGGTGACGAACATGACACCGGAGGGCAACCCCGTCCCAGAAGTCAAGGCCGAGCCCCGAACGGGTTGATCCCCCGGCACGGACGAGTGATCAACGCCCGGCAGCGCAACGGGCGAAACGGGCGCGCGGATATTCACTCAGTGGGAGTTCGCCGGCGCGGTCCGTGCGGCTTGAGTGCAGGGAGGTCAGGACATGCTGAAGAACGTGAAGACGGGGCTCGTCGCGGCGGTGGTGATGGCGGGGAGCGTGGTGGCCGGAGGCGTCGCCCACGCGGAGACCCCCGCGGGCGTGGCCGATCTCGGTGAAGGGAGCTTCACCAAGGGCTCGACGACAGTGACGGTGCCGACGCTGGCGCCGTGCGCGGTGGAGGGGCCGACGAGCGCGTCGGCGGGCTCGCTGAGCAAGACGGGCCTGAGCTGGGGCGGCGGCACTTCGTCCTGCACGACGACGGTGGTCGACCCCGACAACGACACCACCAGCACCAAGTCGACGGCCACCGGCAAGAACTTCGAGCTCTCGGCCCTGGTCAGCGCCGGCGGCCCGCGCATCCGGCTGTCGAGCTACACCGTCACGTGCGACGCCGTGCAGCGCCAGACCAGCGCCAACTGGACGTTCAGCGGCCTGGCCGGCATCACCGGCCTGCCCTCGCCCGTGCCGTCGGGCTACACGAAGCCGATCACGAAGTCGAACGGCACCGTGCTCGCCAACGCGGTGTTCAACACCCAGACCCTTCCTGGCGACGGCAGCATCAGCTTGACCATGCTGCGCATCGACTTCCTGCCCGCTTCGGGCATCTCCGGCAGCGTGACCGTGGGCCGCACGGCCTGCTCCCCCACGCCGTAATTTGGCCCCGGCTCCGCGGCGCTAAGCCAGCAGTTCAGCGCGCAGGTCGGCGTCGCGGAGCAGGTCGAGCAGGGACGCGTCCGAGAAGATCCGTGGCGCGCCCGGCAGCAGGGCCTGGCGGAGCATGGCGTGGAGGACGTCGGCGTGGGGCTGGTCGCGCAGGGTCCAGATGGCGCGGCGGCGGGTGTCGGCGTCGCCGTTCCACCAGTGGAACACCAGGGCCGCCACCTGGTCCACGGCGGCGGCGCGGCCGCGTTCCAGGAGGGGCCGGTTCAGGCCGCACACCTCGATCGTCGCGCGGCCCTTGTCCGTCAGAGCGCGATAGGTGCCGATGGACAGCACCAGGAACAGGTGGTCGAGCGGGTCCTCGGCGGTCGGGTCGATGAGCAGCGGCCGGCCGACGTCGTCCACCGGGAACCGGTCGCGTTTGTGGTGGCTGTTGCAGTACTCGCACGCCAGCAGGTGGTTGAGCCAGTCGAACGCCCGCCGTGGCGCCCGCGCCACCGGTTCGAAGTGGTCCACAGTGGACCCGAGACCGTCGCCGCAGTACATGCAGTAGCCGCGGCCCGAGGCCATCGCGGCGAGGTGCGTGCGGATCGAGCGGCGGGCGCCGCGGGCGGAAGTCCACAAGCGACGCGCGGTTTTGCTGTCGCCAGAAGGAATCCGCGAGGTGAGCCGCGCGAGCTCGAGAGCAACCACGGCGGGCAGCGCCACCCGGCGCAGCGCGATCACCGTTCGTCGAAGTGGCGCGTGACGTCGTCGACGCGGCTGGGCGGTGAGCTGCTGAGCCGGTCGCGCAGCTGCTCCCACTCGCGCACGCCGTCGGCGTCCGCCTGGCCGCTCGCCACGAGCATCTCCAGCTCGGCGAGGTGCTCCCGCAACTCCACGGCCCGCGGCGAGTACGGGGTATCGAGCCCGAACAGATCCGACAGCACCGCGTCATCACCGCTGCCGTAGACCACACGCTGGTACAGCTCGTCCGACACCACTCGCGGCGGCTCCTGCTCGTCCGGCCCCGGCAGGCGGATCAGGCCACCGGGATCGGCGGCCTGGCAGACATACGGGCTGTGCGTGCTCACCACGAACTGGATCCCCGGGAAATGCGCCTTCAGCCACGGCCCGATGCGCTTCTGCCACGACACGTGCAGGTGCGCGTCGACCTCGTCGATCAGCACCACGCCCGACGCGTCGACCCCCAGGCCCGCGTCCGCCAGCTGCCGCACCAGGTCCACGACCAGCGCCGTGACCGTGCGGTACCCGTCGCTCATCTCGCGCAGTGCGAAGCGTTCGCCGCGGTAGGACACCCACAGGCCGTCGGAGTCGACGTCGCGCACGCGGTAGCCGTCAGGCAGCAGGCCGTCGCCCAGCAGCGTCAGCACCGAGTCCTTCAGCTCCCGCGCACCCGCTTTGCCTTCCAGCGCCCGCAGGTGCTGGTTGATCAGCCACGCCACGCCCTCGGCCAGCGAAGCGTCCTCGCTGAACAGGCTCGCCACCCGCGCGAACTCGCCGCGCATCAGCGACTGCGCCTCGGGCGCGCCCCCGGCCAGCCGCCGGAACGGGCCGTAGCCGGCACAGAACGCGGGCCCCTCGCCCACCACCTCGACGTCGATGGAGCTGCCCTCGGCGACCAGGCTCTCGGCGAACGGCGGCTGCACGAGGGCCTGCGCCAGCGCCCGCAGGAACGTCGTCTTGCCCGACCCGTTGCGCCCGGCCAGCACGGTCCAGCCCGGCCCCGGCAGCTTCAGGTCCACCGTGCGGGCACCACGGAACCCCAGGACGTCCGTGATCCGCACCCGCTCGATGTGCATGGTGAAAAGCTTATCTGTGTTTTTGGCGTCGGCTCCGCCGACGCGTGCGAGATCGCCTTTGAGCCGGCTCCTTCCCTCCTGATGTGGTCGGCCCGGGGGCCGACCACATCAGGAGCGAAGAAACCGGCGCGATCTCGCCCAGTGGTTCAGAAACCCTACGAAGCGAATCCGCCCGAACTGGCCCACGAGAGGGCGAACGAGGGCACCAGGCCCAGCACCAGCGTCACCACCACACCGAGCGTGATGGCCGCCGTGGTGAAGCCGCCCGGGATGGCGACGGTCGGCCCGTCGGCCGCCGGCTCGGAGAAGTACATCAGCACGATCACCCGCAGGTAGAAGAACGCGGCCACCGCGCTGAACACCAGCGCGATCACCACCAGCGGGGCCATGCCGTCGGACAGGGCCGCGGAGAACACCACGAACTTGCCCACGAACCCACTGGTCAACGGGATACCGGCCAACGCCAGCAGCAGGAACGTGAACACCCCGGCCAGCACCGGCGAGCGTTTCGCCAGCCCCGCCCAGGCGGACAGGTGCGTCGCCTCACCACTGGCGTCGCGGACCAGGCTGATCACGCCGAACGCGGCGAGCGTGGTGAAGCCGTAGGCGAGCAGGTAGAACAGCGTGCTCGACAGGCCGTCCTCGGTCATCGCGATGGCGCCGACGAGCAGGAAGCCCGCGTGGGCGATCGAGGAGTACGCGATCATGCGCTTCACGTCGGTCTGCGTGAGACCGAGGATCGCGCCGATCGCCATCGAGATGATCGCCACGGCCCACAGCACCCCGCGCCACTCCCAGCTCGTGGAAGAGAACGCCACCGACAGCACGCGCAGGATGGCGCCGAACGCGGCGACCTTCGTGCACGCCGCCATGAAGGCCGTGACCGGAGTCGGCGCGCCCTGGTAGACGTCCGGCGTCCAGGTGTGGAACGGGCCGACCGAGCCCTTGAACAGCAGACCCACCACGAGCAGGCCGAGGCCCGCGAACAGCAGCGTGTCGGAGCGGTCCGAGCCGGCCGCGGCGTTGGCGATGTCGGCGAGCTTCACGGAGTTCGCGTAGCCGTAGAGCAGCGCGAGGCCGTAGAGGAAAAACGCCGAGGAGAACGCGCCGAGCAGGAAGTACTTGACCGCCGACTCCTGCGAGATGAGCCGGCGCCGGCGGGCCAGGCCGCACATGAGGTACAGCGGGAGGCTCAGCACCTCGAGCGCGATGAACATCGTCAGCAGGTCGTTGGCCGCGGTGAAGGCCATCATGCCGCCGAGTGCGAAGAGCGTGAGCGGGAAGACCTCGGTCTGCGACGTCACCGTCCCGACCGCCTGCGCCCGGTCCTGCACGGTGCCGGGGCTGATCGCGGCCTGCGCCACGAACGCGCCGCCGGGCTCCACCTTGCGGTCGGCGATGAGGAACACCGCGCCGAGCCCCAGCAGGAGCAGCGTGCCCCACAGGAACAGCGACGGGCGGTCCACCGAGATCGCGCCGGCGAACGTGGTCACGCCCGCCTTCGGCGCCGTCTTGGTGGCGTACATGATCAGCGAGACCCCGGACGCGAGGATCGCGATCACGGTCACGAAGACCTGCGCGTACCAGCGAGAGGCCTTCGGCGCGAACGCCTCCACCAGCACGCTGACGCACGCGACGCCGAAGATGATCAGCAACGGCAGCACGGCCGCGTAGTCGACCGAAGGTGTCGCCACCTGGGTCGACGGAGCCTGGGAGAGAACAGGCTCAATGAGACTGTCGAGCACGGTTTACTTGCCTCCCTGCACGGCAGACAGCGTCGCCTGCACCGACGGGGTGATCGTGTCGAGCACCGGCTTGGGGTAGAAACCCAGGCCGATGATCAGGATGACCATCGGGGCCAGGATCGCGATCTCCCGCCCGCCGAGGTCCTTGATGGCCTTCTTGGCCCCGAGCTCCGGCGCGATCGCCGTGCCCGGGCCGCCGCCCACGCCGATGAGCGCGTCACCGCGCACCGGGCCCTGCATGATCCGCTGGTAGAGCCACAGCACGTAGGCCGCGGCGAGCACCATGCCGACCGTCGCGATGATCGTGTACACCGGCTGGGTCACGAACGAGCCGATGAGCACCAGGAACTCGCTCACGAACGAGTTGGTGCCCGGCAGCGACAGCGCCGAAAGGCCGGCGATCAGCAGCATCCCGCCGAGCAGCGGGGTCACCTTCGCCATGCCGCCGTAGTCGGAGATCCGCGTGGACCCGCCGCGCATCACGATCAGGCCGACCACCACGATGAGCATCCCGGTCGACAGGCTGTGGTTCAGCATGTACGAGACCGAGCCGATCATCGCCTGCTCGTTGAAGGCGAAGATGCCCAGCGAGATGAAGCCGAAGTGGGCGATCGAGACGTAGGCGATGAACCGCTTCATGTCGCTCTGCCCGGCCGCGAGGATCGAGCCGTAGATCACGCCGATCACCGAGAGCACCAGCACCAGTGGCGCCAGCGCCTTGCTCGCCTCGGGGAACATCGGCAGGCAGTAGCGCAGGAAGCCGAACGTGCCGACCTTGTCCAGCACACCCACCAGCAGCACCGCGACGCCGATCGGGGCCTGGCCCGCGGCGTCCGGGAGCCAGGTGTGGAACGGCACCAGTGGCGCCTTGATCGCGAAGGCGAGGAAGAAGCCGAGGAACAGCCAGATCTGCGTGCCCGTCGGCGCGTCGCGCACGACCGTGACCAGCGTGGCCCAGTCGAACGTGCCGTGGCCCAGCTTGTCGGCCGCCAGCGAGTACGCGCCGATCGCCGAGGCCAGCATGATCAGGCCGCCGAGGAACGAGTACAGGAAGAACTTCACGGCCGCGTACTGCCGGTTCGCGCCGCCGTAGCCGCCGATCAGGAAGTACATCGGGATCAGCATGATCTCGAACAGCACGTAGAAGAGGAACACGTCGGTCGCCGCGAAGACGCCGATCGTGATCGCCTCCTGCAGCAGGATCAGCGACAGGAACCCGCCGGCGCTGCGGCCGGCCGGGAGCTTGTCGGTGAGCCCGAGCGCGCCCACGACGATCGGCACCAGCAGCGCGATCACCGCGATCATGATCAGCGAGATGCCGTCGGTGCCGAACGAGATGTGGATGCCGAAGGTGGGGATCCAGTCCATCGAGGTGGCCTGCTGGATCCTCGCTCCCGAAGGCGAGTAGCTCGCCCAGAACGGGATGATCAGCAGGAACTCCACAATGGACACGACGAGCGCGGTCGCGATCGCGGCCCGGTCGTTCCCCTTGAGGAACGCCAGCACCAGCGAGCCGACCAGCGGCAGCAGGATGAGCGCCAGGAGCCAAGTCATGTCAGGAGAACCTCACCAGCAGAAGGGCCGCCAGAAGCAGGAACGTGCCGCCGAGCATGGACAGCGCGTACGACCGGACGAAACCGGTCTGCAGCCGCCTGAGCCGGCCGGACCCGCCGCCGAGGGCCGCGGCGAGGCCGTTGACCGCCCCGTCGACCCCGCGGTTGTCGACGTACACCAGCGCCCGCGCGAGCCAGGTGCCCGGACGGGCGACCAGCGTCTCGTTGAGGGCGTTGCCGTACAGGTCGTTGCGAGCCGCCCGGACGACCCAGGAGACGCGCTGCGGGCGCTCGACCGGGATGTCCCGGCCGGGGCGGAAGATCCAGACCGCGAGCAGTGCGCCGATCAGGGCGAGCGCGAGGGTCAGCCACGGGATCGCGGCGGCGGAGATCGGGGCGTGCTCGGCTTCGTGGTACGCGCCGACGGTCGGGGCCAGCCAGTTTTCGAACCGGTCGCCGATGGCGAAGAACGCACCGGAGCCGACCGAGCCGATTGCCAGGATCGCCATCGGGATCCACATGATCGGCTTGGACTCGTGCGGGTGGAAGTCGCGGCCGTCGGAGCTCTTGATCTCCTTCCAGCGCGACTTGCCGAAGAAGGTCATCATCATCAGGCGCGTCATGTAGAACGCGGTGAGCCCGGCGCCGATGATGCCCGCGAGGCCGAAGACCCAGCCGCGCCAGCCTTCCTGGCCGAACGCCGCCTCGATGATCGCGTCCTTCGTGTAGTAGCCCGCGAGGAACGGGAACCCGATCAGCGCGAGGTAACCGAGGCCGAAGGTGACGAAGGTGATCGGCATCTTCTTGGCCAGGCCGCCGAACTTGCGCATGTCGACCTCGTCGTTCATGCCGTGCATGACCGAACCGGCCCCGAGGAACAGCCCGGCCTTGAAGAAGCCGTGGGCCACGAGGTGCATGATGCCCAGCGCGTAGATGCCCGGCCCGAGGCCGACCGCCAGCATCATGTAGCCGATCTGGCTGACGGTGGAGTAGGCGAGCACCTTCTTGATGTCGTCGTAGGCACAGCCGACGATGCACCCGATCAGCAGCGTGACCGCGCCGACGAGCGTGACCACCAGCCGGCCGTCCGGCGTCGCGGAGAAGATCACGTTGGAGCGGGCGACCAGGTAGACGCCGGCGGTGACCATCGTTGCCGCGTGGATCAGGGCCGAGACCGGGGTCGGGCCCTCCATCGCGTCGGGCAACCAGGCCTGCAGCGGGAACTGGCCCGACTTACCGCAGGCGCCCAGCAGCAGCAGGATCGCGATCGCGGTGATCGCGGCCGGCGGGATCTGGCCGTTGGTCAGGCCGTCGAAGACCTGGGTGTAGCCGGTGGAACCCGTGTACTTGAACATCAGGAAGATCGCCAGCGCGAGCCCGACGTCACCGACGCGGTTCATCAGGAACGCCTTCTTCGCGGCCGTGGCCGCGGACGGGCGGTTCTGGTACCAGCCGATGAGCAGGTAGGACGCGAGACCCACGCCTTCCCAGCCGAGGTACAGCGTCACGAAGCTGTTGCCCAGCACCAGGATCAGCATCGAGGCGACGAAGAGGTTCAGGTACGCGAAGAAGCGGTACCGGCCCTCGTCGTCGGCCATGTAGCCGATCGAGTAGAAGTGGATCAACATGCCGACGCCGGTGATCAGCAGGACGAACGTCAGCGACAGCGCGTCGATGCGCAGCCCGAAGTCCACCTGCAGCTGACCCGCGGGGATCCACGAGTACAGGTTGACGTTCTCGGTCGCGTTGCCCGCCGTCGAGAAGAACAGGATCACGGCGTAGACGAAAGCCAGGACGACGGTGGCGGTGCCGAGCAGGTGCCCCCAGGCCTTCGCCCGTTTCCCGGCGAGCAGGAGGATCAGGGCTCCGAGGGCCGGAAGGGCCACCAGCAGCCACGATGATGCGGTCACACTAGCCCTCTCAGTACTTCAGCAGGTTGGTGTCGTCGACCGAGGCCGAGCGCCGGGTGCGGAAGATCGACATGATGATCGCCAGGCCGACCACGACTTCGGCTGCGGCCACCACCATCACGAAGAACGCCATCACCTGACCGTCGAGCCCGCCGTTGATGCGGGCGAACGTGACCAGGCTGAGGTTCACCGCATTGAGCATCAGCTCGACGCACATGAACACGACGATCGCGTTGCGGCGGACCAGGACGCCCACGGCGCCGATGGAAAACAGCAACGCCGACAACAGCAGGTAGTAGCTCGGGGTCACTTTCCTTCCCCTTCTTCGTCGGTGCCCGCGGTAACGCTGTCGCCGCCGACCAGCGCGTGGGCGTCGGGCTTGGGGCCCTCGTCGGCGATGAGCTTGCGCTCGCGCATGAGCTGCAGCGCCGAGGTGGACTCGATGATCGCCGAGAGCGACTCCGGCGCGATCGAGCCGTCGGGCAGCAGGGCCGGTACCGCGACCGAGTTGGCCGTGGCGAACACGCCCGGGCCGGGCAGCGGCGACGGGCGGTCGTGCTCGCCGCGGAAGCGCAGCTTCACGAGCTCGCGCTGCGGGAGCTTGCCGCCCTTCTTGTGGCGGTCGGTGAACGCCAGCACCATCGCGCCGAGCGCGGCGGTGATGAGCAGCGCCGACGTGAGCTCGAACGGGAAGAGGTACTGCGTGAAGATGATCCGCCCGAGGCCGCCCGCGCCACCGCCGTTGGCGGCGTACGGGTCGAGCGACGGCGCCGGGATCACGTTCACCATCGAGCGGAAGACGCCGGCGGCGATCAGCGCGGCGAGCCCGATGCCGAGGATCGTCGCGGCGAACCGCTGTCCGCGCAGGACCTCGACCACGGAGTCGGAGCTCTCGCGGCCGACCAGCATCAGCACGAACAGGAACAGCATCATGATCGCGCCGGTGTAGACGATGATCTGCGTGAACCCGAGGAACGGCGCCGACTGCGTCATGTAGAGCGCGCCCAGGCTCAGCATCGTGAGCACCAGCCACAGGGCCGAGTGCACGGCGTTGCGCGAGAAGATCATCCCGAGCGCGCCGAGCAGCGACAGCGGGCCGAGGATCCAGAACGCGATCGCCTCGCCCACCGACACCGAGGTCGACGCGGGGGGCGGCGCCTGCGCCAGAAGGGCCGTGATCATTGCTGGGCCTCCTGCTGCTGCGCCTTGGCCGCTGTGCCTGATGAGCTCTCAGCTGAGAAGCGTGCTTCGAGCTCGGGGCCGTTGACGTAGTAGTCCTGCTCGTTGTCGCCGAGGCGCATCGGGTGCGGCGGCTGCTCCATGCCGGGCAGCAGCGGGGCGAGCAGGTCTTCCTTGGTGTAGATGAGCCGCTGGCGGTCGTCGTCGGCGAGCTCGTAGAAGTTGATCATCGTCAGGGACCGCGTGGGGCAGGCCTCGATGCACAACCCGCAGCCGATGCAGCGCAGGTAGTTGATCTGGTAGTCCGCGCCGTACCGCTCACCCGGGGAGAAACGCGCTTCCTCGGTGTTGTTGCCGCCCTCGACGAAGATCGCGTCGGCCGGGCAGGCCCAGGCGCACAGCTCGCAGCCGACGCACTTCTCGAGCCCGTCCGGGTGGCGGTTGAGCTGGTGGCGGCCGTGGTACCGCGGCGCGGCCGGGGCGCCGGCCTCCGGGTACTCCTCGGTGGCGACCTTCTTGAACATCATCGCGAAGGTGACGCCGAAACCCTTGATGGGATTCAGGAAGTCAGTTGCCGCCATCTTCTGCCCCTTCCTGTGCTGCGGTGCCGACGGCCGCCGGCTTGCGCCGGGCCGCCCTCGCCTCCGCCTTGGCCAGCGCCTTCTGGCGCGGAGTGCTCTCGGGGACCTTCAGGTCCAGCGGCGGCACGGGGAACCCGCCGCCCGTGAGGTCGACGTAGTCGCCTTCCGGCAGCTTCTTGTTCGGCACCGCCAGGCTGATCAGCACGAGCACCACCAGCACGATGCCCACGCCGACGAGGATCTGCGGCCAGCTCCACTGGATGGTCTTGATCGCGACGACCACGAGGATCCAGACCAGGTTGATCGGCACCAGGACCTTCCAGCCCAGGCGCATGAACTGGTCGTAGCGCAGCCGCGGCAGCGTGCCGCGCAGCCAGATGAAGCCGAACAGCAGGATGAACGTCTTCGCGAAGAACCAGAGCATCGGCCACCAGTTCTGGTTCAGCGGCGAGTCGTCGCCGACGAACGGGAACCGCCAGCCGCCCAGGAACAGCGTGGTGCAGAACGCCGAGACGATCACCATGTTCACGTACTCGGCGAGGAAGAACATCGCGAACTTCATCGAGCTGTACTCGGTGTGGAAGCCGCCGACGAGCTCCGACTCGGCCTCGGGGAGGTCGAACGGCGCGCGGTTCGTCTCGCCGACCATCGAGATCACGTAGATCACGAAGCTCGGGATGAGCATGTAGAAGTACCAGCCGTGGGCTTGCTGCTCCACGATCTCCGACGTCTGCAGCGACCCGGAGTAGAGGATCACCGCGACGATCGAGAGACCCATCGCGATCTCGTAGGAGATCACCTGCGCCGCCGAGCGGAGACCGCCGAGCAGCGGGTACGGCGAGCCCGAGGACCAGCCGGCGAGCACGATGCCGTACACGCCGATCGACGAGCACGCCAGGATCACCAGCACGCCGACGGGCAGGTCGACCAGCTGCAGCGTGGTCGTCTGGCCGAAGATCGACACGACCGGGCCGAACGGGATGGCCGAGAGCGCGATCAGCGCCGGGACCGCGGCGAGCACCGGTGCGAGGAAGTACACCTTGCGGTCGGCCGTGTCCGGGATGATCTGCTCCTTGAACGGGAGCTTGATCGCATCGGCCAGCGACTGCAGGTACCCGCCGGGGCCCACGCGGTTGGGACCGGGCCGGTTCTGCATCCGGCCGACCGCCTTGCGCTCCCACACGATCAGGAAGATCGTAAGGATCGGGCCGATGAGCAGGATGACCACGGCCTTGATGAGGACCAGCCACCACGGGTCGTCCGCGAGCAGGCGAGCGCGTTCTGCCGCGTCCGGCATCTGCGCCAGGAACGGCATGAGCTGCGGGCTCACTGTTCACCTCCGGAGATCTGCACCAGCGCGCCGTGACCCGCGGCCAGTGCGGCGCGGACGGCGGAGCCGTCGGAGTTGCCCGGGAGCCACACGACCCCGTCGGGCAGGTCGGCGACCTCGACGGGCAGCGTGATCGAGCCGCGCTCGTTCGACACGCTGACCGTGGCGCCCAGGCCTTCGGCGGTCTTCGCCGAGAGCCGGGCCACGGGCTTGCGCTGCGTGCCCTTGAGGTGCGGTTCGTCGTCCTGCAGCGAGCCGTTGTCGATCAGCTGCCGCCAGGTGGCGAGCACGGCCTGGCCCTCGCCCGGCGCCGGTGCGGCCTGCGCGCCGGTGGCGATGTAGCCGAACTTCGTGGTGCCCTGGCCGAGCTTGGCGAAGTCGCCCGCCGCGGCGGCCGGCGTCTGCGTGAACAGGTCCACGTCCATCTCGACGGCGAGGGTGTCGAGCACCCGGCCGTCGGACAGGGCGCCGGTGCCTTCCACCGTGATGTCGAAGTCGCGGCGGCGGCCCTCCCAGTTGAGGTAGCTGCCCGCCTTCTCGACCGAGGGCGCGATCGGCAGGACCACGTCGGCCCGCTCGGTGACCTCGCTCGCCCGCAGCTCCAGGCTGACCACGAAGCCCGCGTTGTCGAGCGCGCGGCGGGCCAGGTCCGGGTCGGGCAGGTCGTTGGGGTCGAGTCCGCCGACGACCAAGCCGTCGAGGTCACCACCGGAAGCGGCTTCCAGGATGCCCGTCGTGTCGCGGCCGTCGGCAGCGGGAAGCTCGGCGCCCCAGTGCTTTTCGACCTCGGCGCGAGCCGCCGCGTCGGTGACCGAACGGCCACCCGGCAGCAGCGTCGGCACACAGCCGGTGGCCAGCGCACCGCGCTCACCGGCTCGGCGCGGGATCCACGCGAGCCGCGCGCCCGTGCGCTCGACCAGCGCCCGCAGCGACGAGAACAGGCCGGGAACCTCGGCGGCGCGCTCGCCGACGAGGATCACCGCGTTACCGCCGCTCAGCGCGGAGTCGAGGTCCGGCGCGTGCTGCGCGATCCCGTCGACCGCGGCGGCTTCGCCACCCGGCACGCAGGCGAGCAGTTCACCGAAGGTCTTGCGCACCGACGAGGTGGTCCACTGTCCCAAGTGGACGACGCGGGTGCGGTTCTTGCGAGCCGCCTTGCGCAGCCGCAGGAACACGATCGGCGCCTCGTCCTCCGGCTCGAACGCCACGCACAGGACCGTGCGCGCCCGCTCGATCTCGCCGAAGGTCACGCCGGTCTCCGGCGTGGTGGCCATGACCGACGAGGTGAGGAACGCCAGCTCCTCGGCCGAGTGCGCGCGGGCGCGGAAGTCGATGTCGTTGGTGCGCAAGGCGAGCCGCGCGAACTTCGAGTACGCGTAGGCGTCCTCGACGGTCAGCCGGCCCCCGGTGAGCACCCCGACGCCCTTGCCGTCACGCGCCTTCGCCAGGCCGGCGGCCGCGATGCGCAGCGCGTCGGTCCAGGAGGACTCCTCCAGCACGCCGGCCTCGTTGCGGACGAGCGGGCGGCGGATGCGGTCGTCGGCCTGCACGTAGCGGAACCCGAAGCGGCCCTTGTCGCACAGCCACTCTTCGTTGACCTCGGGGTCGTCGCCGGCGAGCTTGCGCTGCACCTTGCCGCGGCGGAAGTCGGTGCGCTCCGCGCAGCCCGACGAGCAGTGCTCGCACACGCTCGGCGAGGACACCAGGTCGAACGGGCGCGACCGGAACCGGTACGCGGCGCTGGTGAGCGCGCCGACCGGGCAGATCTGGATGACGTTGCCGGAGAAGTAGCTCTGGAACGGCTGGCCGCTCGTGGTGCGCGAGGCCAGGTCCAGCACGTCGGCCGTCTCGGCGGTGCCGATCTGCTGGTGGGCGCCGCGTTCGAGCAGCTCGATGAACGGGTCGCCCGCCACCTGCGCGGAGAACCGCGTGCAGCGCTGGCAGAGCACGCAGCGCTCGCGGTCCAGCAGTACCTGCGTGGAGATCGGCAGCGGCTTCGGGAACGTGCGCTTGGTGTCCACGAACCGCGACTCCGTGCGGCCGTGCGCCAGCGCCTGGTTCTGCAGCGGGCACTCACCGCCCTTGTCGCAGATCGGGCAGTCGAGCGGGTGGTTGATGAGCAGCAGCTCCATCACGCCCTGCTGCGCCTTGTCGGCGACCGGCGAGGTGAGCTGCGTCTTCACGACCATGCCGTCGGCGACCGTCATCGTGCAGGAGGCCTGCGGCTTCGGCATCGGCCGGCCGCCCATCTCCACCTCGACGAGGCACTGGCGGCAGGCGCCGGCCGGGTCGAGCAGCGGGTGGTCGCAGAAGCGCGGGATGACCGTGCCGAGGCGCTCCGCCGTGCGGATCAGCAGCTCGCCCTTGGGCGCGATGACCTCTTCACCGTCGATGGTCAGCTTGACGTAACCCTCGGGGACCGGGGTCTCCGTGGTCGCGGGCTTGTCAGGGGCGATCGTCATGCCTGAGCTCCCACCAATTCGGGCTGGGCGGCCTTGTTCTTCTCGCACAGGTCGAGGAACTCCTGGCGGAAGTACTTGATCCCGCTCTGGATCGGCGACACCGCGCCGTCACCCAGGGCGCAGAACGAGCGGCCGAGGATGTTGTCGCAGACGTCCAGCAGCGTGTCGATGTCCTCGGCGGTGCCGTGGCCCTCGACCATGCGCTCCAGGATCTGCGCGAGCCAGTACGTGCCTTCGCGGCACGGCGTGCACTTGCCGCAGGACTCGTGCTCGTAGAACTCGGTCCACTTCATCACGGCCCACGGCACGGACACGGTCTCGTTGAAGACCTGCACCGCGGTGGTGCCGAGCATCGAGCCGGCCTCCGCCGCGCCCTCGAAGTCGAGCGGCACGTCGAGGTGCTCCGCGGTGAACATCGGCGTGGACGAACCACCCGGCGTCCAGAACTTCAGCGGGATGCCGTCCTTCATGCCGCCCGCGAGCTCCAGCAGCTCGCGCAGGGTGGTGCCGAGCGGGCACTCGTACTGGCCGGGCTTCTCGACGTGGCCGGAGATCGAGTAGATCTTCGGGCCCGGCGACTTCTCGCGGCCCATCTCGCGGAACCAGTCGGAACCCGCGTTGATGATGAACGGCGCGCTCGCGATGGTCTCGACGTTGTTCACCGTGGTCGGCGCGGCGTAGAGGCCGGCGGCCGCGGGGAACGGCGGCTTGAGGCGCGGCTGGCCGCGGCGGCCCTCGAGCGAGTCGAGCAGCGCCGTCTCCTCGCCGCAGATGTACGCGCCGGCGCCGGCGTGCACGGTCAGCTCGAGGTCGTAGCCGGTGCCGAAGATGTTCTTGCCGAGGTAGCCCTTGGCGTACGCCTCGCGCGCGGCCGCGTTGAGCCGGCGGATGCAGTGCAGGGCCTCACCGCGCACGTAGATGAAGCAGTGGTTCGACCGCATCGCGTACGAGGCGATGATGCAGCCCTCGATGAGCGAGTGCGGGTCGGCCATCATGAGCGGGATGTCCTTGCACGTGCCCGGCTCGCCCTCGTCGGCGTTGATCACCAGGTAGTGCGGCTTGTCGAAGTTCGGCGGCATGAACGACCACTTCACGCCGGCCGGGAACCCCGCGCCGCCGCGGCCGCGCAGACCGGAGTCCTTGACGACCTGCACCAGCTGCTCAGGCGTGCCGGCGAGCGCCTTGCGCGCCGCGGTGTAGCCCTCGAGCTGCTCGTAGGTTTCGATGCGCCAGGAGTTCGGCGACAGCCAGCGCTTCGTGAGGACCGGGGTAATCGGGTCGGGCATTACTTCTTCTCCACTTCAGGGAGCGGAACATCCTGCGTCGCGGGCGCCGTCCAGCCACGGTCGGCCGCGATCTGGGCGCCGCGCAGGGTTTCGACGGCCTGCGACGGCCCGTCGACGTCCCCGCGGTAGGTGAGCTCGTCCTCCGGGAAGAACCCGGCCAGCTGCAGCTCCGCGCCCTTGAAGTTCGTCAGCGGCGCGCCGCGCGTGGGGGCCGGCTTCTTGCCCGCCTGCAGCGCGTCGACCAGCGCCACCGCCTTCTCCGGCGTCTGGTTGTCGAAGTACTCGTAGTTGACCTGGATGACCGGGGCGAGGTCGCAGGCCGCGAGGCACTCGGCGTGCTCCAGCGTGATCGAGCCCGGCTCGTTCGGCGTGCCCGCCGTCTCCTCCTGGCCCAGCGGCGCGTCCTCGGAACCGAGGTGCGTCTGGAGCTTCTTGTAGATCGCCTCGCCGCCCATCGCCGCGCACAGCGTGTTGGTGCAGACGCTCACCAGGTGCTCGCCGCAGGGGCGGCGCTTGTACATGGTGTAGAACGTCGCGACCGCGCTGACCTCGGCGTCGGAGAGGTCGAGGTGCTTGGCGCAGAAGGAAATTCCCTCCTGGCTCACGTACCCCTGCACCGACTGCACGAGGTGCAGCATCGGCAGCAGCGCCGAGCGCGCCACCGGGTAGCGGGCGATGATCTCCTTCGCCCGCGTGTGCGTGTCCTCGCCGAACGGGTCCACCGGCGGGTTGTCGGCCAGGATGCCCTCGGCCGCGGCCGGGTCGGGCGCGATGCCGACCACGTCGGTGTCGGGGCCCGCCGCGGCGTGCGTCGTCTTGGCGTCGTGCGGCCCCGGCTCCGGAACTGCCGTCGAGTACGTCATCGGTCCACTCCCCCCATCACCGGGTCGATCGACGCGACCGCGGCGATCACGTCGGCCACCAGCCCGCCTTCGGCCATCGCGGGCATCGACTGCAGGTTCACGAAACTCGGTTCGCGCACGTGCACGCGCAGCGGCCGGGTGCCGCCGTCGGACACCAGGTGCGCCCCGAGCTCACCGCGCGGCGACTCGACCGGCGAGTACACCTGGCCCGGCGGCACGTGGAAGCCCTCGGTCACGAGCTTGAAGTGGTGGATCAGCGATTCCATCGACTGGCCCATGATCTTCTTGACGTGCTCGAGTGAGTTGCCCATGCCGTCGCTGCCGATCGAGAGCTGCGCGGGCCACGCGATCTTCTTGTCCTCCACCATGACCGGGCCCGGCTCGAGCATCTTCAGGACCTGCTTGATGATGCGCAGGCTCTGGTGCATCTCCTCGACGCGGATCAGGTAGCGCGCCCAGCAGTCGGCGTCGGTCGAGGTCGGGACGTCGAACTCGATCTCGTCGTAGCGCGAGTAGGGCTCGGTCTTGCGCAGGTCCCACGGCAGGCCCGCGGAACGCAGGATCGGGCCGGTGACGCCGAGCGCGAGGCACGCGTCGACCGGCAGGACACCCACGCCCTTGAGCCGGTTGCGCCAGATCGGCTGGCCGGTGAAGAGCTTGTCGTACAAGGGAAGACGGCTGTCCATCACCTTGACGAACGCGGAGACCTTCTCCTGGAAGTCGGCCGGCATGTCCTGCGCGAGACCGCCGGGGCGGATGAACGCGTGGTTCATGCGCAGGCCGGTGAGGTGCTCCAGCAGGTGCAGCACCTCTTCGCGCTCGCGGAAGCCGAGCGTCATCGCCGTGGTGGCGCCGAGCTCCATGCCGCCGGTGGCGATGTAGACCAGGTGCGAGCCGATGCGGTTGATCTCCAGCAGCATCACGCGAAGCAGCTCCGCCCGCGGCGGGGCCTTGATGCCCAGCAGCTTCTCCACACCGAGGCAGTAGGCCATCTCCGTGGACAGCGGCGCCAGGTAGTCCATGCGCGTCACGAACGTGACGCCCTGGGTCCACGTGCGGAACTCGCAGTTCTTCTCGATGCCGGTGTGGAGGTAGCCGATGACCGACCGCAGCTGCGTGACGGTCTCGCCCTCCATCTCCAGCACGAGCCGGAGCACGCCGTGCGTCGACGGGTGCTGCGGGCCCATGTTGATGACCATGCGCTCGTCGTGCTGCGCGTCGGCGACGACGTCGTCCCAGTCGCCACCGGAGACCGTGTAGACGCGGCCTTCGGTGGTGTCGCGCGAGTCGGCGTAACCGAAAGCTTCTTCGTCGCCGTCGATGATCTCGGACATGTTCTCGCTGGTAGTCACGAGTACGACCTCCGCTGGTCCGGCGGCGGGATTTCCGCGCCCTTGTATTCGACCGGGATCCCGCCGAGCGGGTAGTCCTTGCGCTGGGGGTGGCCGTCCCAGTCGTCCGGCATGAGGATGCGGGTCAGCGCGGGGTGGCCGTCGTAGACGATGCCGAACATGTCCCAGGTCTCGCGCTCCTGCCAGTCGGCCGTCGGGTAGAGCCCGACGAGCGAGGGCACGTGCGCGTCGTCCACGTCGAGGGTGACCTCGACGCGGATGCGGCGCCGGTAGGTCATCGACGTGAAGTGGTACACGGAGTGCAGGCGCTGCGGCACGTCCACGCCGTAGTCCACACCGGACACCGAGCTCAGCAGCTCGAAGCGCAGGCCGGCGTCGTCGCGCAGCACGCGGGCGACCTCCAGCAGGTGCTCGCGGTCGACGTAGAAGGTGATCTCGTCGCGGTGGACCGTGGTCTGCAGGATCGCCGCGGCCGGAACCTTGTTGTCCGCCAAGGCCGCGTAGAACTCGTCGGCGAACTCGTCGAACCAGCCGCCGTACGGGCGCTCGGCCGGGGGCGGGCTGTAGGCGGGCAGGCGCACGCCGCCGTAGCCGGAGGTGTCACCGCTGCCGGTGACGCCGAACATGCCCTTGCGGGCGCGGCCGGCGACAACGGGTTCCACCGGAGCGGCGGGCGTGGTGCCCTGCGGCTCGAGACCGGCTTCGGGGCGCTCGGCGCTGGACTGCTCGCCACCGGTTTCGGGGGTTTCTGCGTTTTCGGGGTTGTCGGCCACCGGGCTCACTTCTTCGCGTACTTGATCGACGAGGGGATCAGCTCGGTGCGCGCGCCGCTGGCCGCGCGGATCGCGGCGCGGCGGGCGTTGATCGGCTCGTCCTGGATCTTGGCGTGCAGCTTGAGGATCGCGTCGAGCAGCATCTCCGGGCGCGGCGGGCAGCCGGGGAGGTACATGTCGACCGGCACCACGTGGTCGACGCCCTGCACCACGGCGTAGTTGTTGAACATGCCACCCGACGAGGCGCACACGCCCATCGCGAGCACCCAGCGCGGCTCGGCCATCTGGTCGTAGATCTGGCGCAGGACGGGCGCCATCTTCTGCGTCACGCGGCCGGCCACGATCATCAGGTCGGCCTGGCGCGGGGTGGCGGAGAAGCGCTCCATGCCGAAGCGCGCGATGTCGTAGCGGGAACCGCCGACCGTCATCATCTCGATCGCGCAGCACGCGAGCCCGAAGGTGGCGGGCCACAGGGAGTTCTTGCGCGCCCAGTTGACCAGGCCCTCGAGGCTGGCCAGCAGGATGCCGTTGGGGAGTTTCTCTTCGAGGCCCATGGCTTCAGTTCCAATCCAGGCCGCCGCGCCGCCACACGTAGGCGTACGCGAACCCGACCGTAACGATGAACAGCACGATCTCCACCAGGCCGAACACACCGAGCGCGTTCGCGTTCACGGCGAACGGGTAGAGGAACACCATCTCGATGTCGAACAGGATGAAGAGCATCGCCGTGATGTAGTACGCCACCGGCATCCGGCCGCCGCCGACGAGCGGCTGCGGCGAAGGCTCGATCCCGCATTCGTAGGCCGAGAGCTTCGCCTTGTTGTAGCGGCTGGGGCCGACGAGCGGGCCCAGCAGCACCGACAGGGTGGCGAACGCGAGCGCCAGCACGAACAACAGGACGAGCGGCAGGTACACCTTCAGGCCAGGCGCGGCCGCAGCTCCACTGGGGTCGGCCTGCGCCAGCACGGGCAACATCAGCACGGGGTCTTCGCCATCCTTTCCGCGCCGCTGCGGGTTGCTTCTCGGGTGGTGGTCCGCTTCCTCGTCGGCACCCTAAGGGAGCTGGGTCACACCGCCGAGGGTCAGGGCACCCTTACGGCCCGTGGCCGGGCCACGGGGTGCTTGTGAAATAGTTCACAAGCCACTCGTCGTGGATGTGAAGCGATTCACAAGCATGGGGGGAGTGTAGGACGCGACTCACACGGCCGTCTCTAGGGGCCGTGGTATAAGGCTTACCTAACTTGACCGCCCGGCCAGGACGGTGCGGCGCCGGTCGCACTCGCGGGACCAGCGATTTAGGGGTTGATTACCGGATGAGCCGGGGACAATCCGGACGTGATCTTGTGACGTATCCCACCTGACCGGCCGGGCAACCATTGCTCCAGCCGGGTATCGGCGCACCGGCTCGTGGGACGGCAGCGAGCCGGAGCGGGGTCCTCCGGCCGGTCGCTGGGGGTAGTCGGCTCGGTCAGCGAGGAGTGGGCGTGACCCGCGCGAGGGCCGAGATGAGGCGGTCGACGCCGTCGCCGCCCTTGGCGTCGTAGCAGCCGGAAAGTCCCTTGTACACCAACGGAAGGATCTTGTTGATCCGCAGGCCGTACTTGGTGCACGCGTGCATGACCTTGGGGTTGCCGATGAGCTTCGCGAAGACGTTGCCGAGGCGGTAGTAGCCGCCCATCAGCTCACCGACGGCGCGCGGGTAACCCTGCAGCGCGCGCTCGCGCGAAGGGCCTTCGCGGCGGGCCAGCGCCTGCACGACGACCTCCGACGCGAGCTGCGCCGACTCCATCGCGGCGGAGATGCCTTCGCCGTTGAACGGGCTGACCATGCCGCCGGCGTCGCCGAGCAGCAGGAGGCCGTCGCGGTAGTGCGGGGTGCGGTTGAAGCCCATGGGGAGACCGGCGCCGCCGACCTTGCCGATGGCGTTCTCCTCGCGGTAGCCCCATTCCTCGGGCGTGCCGTCGAGCCACTGGCGCAGGAGCGCGCGGTAGTCGGTGTTGCGGAAGGAAGCCGAGGTGGAGAGCATGCCGAGGCCGACGTTCACGGTGCCGTCGCCGAGCGGGAAGGCCCAGCCGTAGCCCGGGAGCAGCTTGGGGTTGCGCGGGTCGGAGCGGTCCCACAGCTCGAGGTGGCCCTCGATGAACGGGTCGTCGTGGCGCGGGCTCTTGTAGTACCGGCGCACGGCGACGCCCATGGGGCGCTTCTCGTTCTTCTCGATGCCGACGCTCAGCGCGAGCCGCGCGGACACCCCGTCACACGCCAGCACGAGCGGCGCGCGGTAGCTGACCGGCGTCTTCTCGGGGCCGACCTTCGCCTCGACGCCGATCACGCGGCCGGACGGGCTGGTGATGGCGTTGGTGACGGTGGTGCGCTCGTACAGGCGCGCGCCGGCCTTGACCGCGGTCTTGGCCAGCAGGTCGTCGAAGTCCTGGCGCGTGCGGGCGACGCCGTAGGGCGGGTAGCTGGTGAGGTCGGGCCAGTCGAGCTCCAGCGTGAGGTCGCCGGTGAGGATGCGCAGGCCGCGGTTGCGGACCCAGCCGTTCTCCTCGCTCGTGTCGATGCCCAGGTCGATCAGCTGCTTCACGCCACGCGGCGTGAGGCCGTCGCCGCAGACCTTCTCACGCGGGAACTCGGTCTTCTCCAGCAACAGCACGTCGACCCCCGCGCGCGCGAGGTACGTGGCCGCGGTGGAACCGGCCGGTCCGGCGCCGACCACGATCACTTCGGCGTCGTGGTCCGGGCTGCGGCGGGAGATCGTCATGTCACGAGTCTACGGAGGGCTTCTTCGCGCGGTGAATGGCGACGACGCCGAATGTGAGGTTCAGCCACTCGACCTCGATCCAGCCCGCGCTCGCGATGATCTCGCCGAGCGCCCGCTGGTCGGGCCACGCGAGCATGGATTCGGCCAGGTAGGAGTACGCCTCGGGGTTCGTCGACGAGCGGCTGCCGACCCAGGTGAGCAGCTTCAGGACGAAGCGCCGGTAGAAGAACCGGATGGGCGCGAAGGTGGGCGTGGAGACCTCGCAGATGACCAGTCGGCCACCGGGCTTGACCACCCGCAGTATTTCCGTGAGGGCGGCCTTGGTGTCGACGAAGTTCCTCAGCGCGAGGGAGATCGTGACGGCGTCGAACGAGTCGTCCGCGAACGGCAGGTGCAACGCGTCCGCCGCGACCATCGGCAGCTTCCGCCGCAGTCCCGCCCGCAACATCCCGAGCGAGAAGTCGGCCGCGACGCAGTAGGCGCCGTTGCGCGCGTACTCGACCGTCGAGACGCCCGTGCCGGCCGCCAGGTCCAGCACCTTCTCCCCCGGCTTGGCGTCCAGCACCCGCGCCGTGGTGGTCCTCCACCGCCGGTCGAACCCGAACGTCATGAACGAATTCGCCCGGTCATAACCGGACGCCACGCCATCGAACATCGCGGCGACTTCGTGCGGATCCTTGTCCAGACTGGCGCGGGGCATGCCTCGAATCTAGACACTGGCGTGCGGACTGGACGCTGAGGGTGGCTGAGGCGCTGGTCAGGAGGGCTGGGTCGGGGCCCGGTCCGGTCCGGGCCCGGTCCGGGACCGCGACGGCGGGGTCGGGCCGCGACGGCGGGGCTCCGTCGCGGTCACGGGGGTCCGATCGCGACGGTTGGCGCGGCGTGAGGGGCCCTATCGCGCCTCGGCCATGGCACGAACGGTCTCCCCGTGCGCCGCCAACGGCACGAACGGTCCACTCGCACGCCACCACCGGCGCGAACGGTCCCTTCGCCCCACCAACGCGGCGCGATCGGTCCCCTCGCGCGCCAACGACGGCACGAAAGGTCCACTCGCGCCGCTCGGGTCGGCGCGAGTGGACCGTTCGCGATCGGACCACTCGCACCCAGCGGGCCGGCACGAACCGTCCCCTCGCGACCCGCGCACGGCGCGAACGGTCCTTTCGTGCCCCAGTGCGCGACACGAGCGGTCACCTCGCACGTGCGGCACGGCGCGAACGGTCCACTCGCGCCGCTTGCACACCGCGAGCGGCCCCTTCGTGCCCGCCGCGCGGCGCTAAAGGTCCCGTCGCACCGAGCAACCTGCGCGAACGGTCCCCTCGCACCCTCGGATGGCGCGAACGGTCCCCTCGCACCCTCGGATGGCGCGATCGGTCCTCTCGCGCGCGGCCACCGGCGCGAAAGGTCCACTCGCGCAGCCGGGTCGGCGCGACTGGACCGTTCGCGATCGGACCACTCGCACCCAGCGGGCCGGCGCGAACGGTCCCATCGCGCTCATCGCATCTCCCGAACCGTCCCTTCGTACCCCCAGTGCGCGACACGAGCGGTCACCTCGCCCCACCGACGCGGCGCGATCGGACCACTCGCACCCAGCAGGCGGCACGAACCGTCCCCTCGCGACCCGGGCACGGCGCGACCGGTCCACTCGTGCCCGTTGGGCGGTGCGAGGGGACCGGTCGCGGTTCGGCTGGGACCCCGGGTCAGTCCGAGTGGGCTGGTCCGGGATGGGTTGATCCCCACGGACCAAACCCGAACCGACCCAAGCGAAACCTCACCCAAGCGCAGCGAGCATCCCCCGCACCGACTCCGGCCAGGCGAATTCCTCGGCGCGCGCCCGGGCGGCGGCGCGGCGGAGGTCTTCGGGGCTGTCCAGGAGGCCGGTGACGGCGGTGGCGAAGGCGGGGGCGTGGTCGTCGACGGCGGCGCCGCAGCCGGGGCGGACGATTTCGCGCAGGGCGGAGGAGGCGGAGACCACGACGGGGGTGCCGGAGGCGAGGGCCTCGAGGGCGGCCAGGCCGAAGGTCTCGTGGGGGCCCGGGGCGAGCGACACGTCGGCGGTGGCCAGCAGGCGGGCGACTTCGTCGCGGCCGGAGAGGAAGCCCAGGAACGTCACGGGGAGGCCGCGGGCGCGGCGTTCCAGCGCGCGTCTTCGAGGCCCGTCGCCGGCGATCACCAGGCGCACGCGGGCGCCGGACTCCGTCAGTTCCGCCACGGTGTCCACGCTGCGCTCGACGTGTTTCTCGGGAGACAATCGTCCACAGTGGACCAACAAGGCATCCGCCCCATCGGCCAGGGAATGGCGCCACGAGTCCGAGCGCATCGACGGGGCGAAGGTCGCCAAGTCGACACCCAACGGGACCCGACGGACGTTCGGTGCCGCGATCCGGTCGAACTCGGCGCGGGCGAAAGCAGTGGTGCAGACGACCGTGTCGTAGCTGGCGGCCATGCGGCGGTTGGCGACGTCCGCGACGCCCCGCGCGACCGGTCGGGGCAGGAGAAACTGCTCCAGCAGACGGTCGAGGCGCTCGTGGGAAATCACCGTGCTGGGCACCCCGTTGCGACGCGCCCAGGTGCCCATGCCGCGCAGCGTCAGCCGGTCGGAGACCTCCAGGCGGTCCGGCGAGAGCCGCCGCAGCACGGACCGCACGCGGTGCGGGTCGACGGCCCGGTAGCCGCCCGTGCCGGGGATCCGGGGCGCCGGCAGCGAGTACCGGCGCACGCCCGTGGGCAGTGTCTCCACCGCGTACCGGGTGCCCGGCACGACGAGGGTCACGCGGTGCCCGCTGGCGACATAACCCGCGCCGAGGTGGTGCAGGGCGGTCCGCAGCCCTCCCGAGCGCGGCCCGTAGAAGTTCGCCAGCTGGACGATGTGCATCGCTCAGGCCGCGCGCGCGGCCCGGTCCTGCACGGCCTCGTAGTGCCCCACCAGTTCTCGGCACACCGCGGGCCACGTGCGGCCCAGTACGACCTTGCGGGCCTTCTCCCCCAGCCGCGCCCGCAGGGCCGCGTCGCGCAGGTCGTCGATGCGCTCGACGAGGGCGCGGCCGAACTCGTCGCGGTCGGCGGGCAGCAGGTAGCCCGTGCGGCCGGGCAGGACGAGGTCTTTCGGGCCGCCCGCGTCGGGCGCGAGCACCGGCAGGCCGGAGGCCATGGCTTCCTGGACGGCCTGGCAGAACGTCTCGTGCGGTCCGGTGTGGACGAACACGTCGAGGCTCGCGTAGGCCACCGACAGCTCGTCGCCGTACTTCGCGCCGAGGAAGGCGGCGCCGGGGAGACGTTCGCGCAGCGAGGGCAGCTCGGGGCCATCGCCGACCACGACCACGCGGATGCCGGGCACGCCGGCCAGCGACACGAGCCGGTCGACCTCCTTCTCCGGCGCCAAGCGGCCGACGAAGCCCACGAGCAGCTCGCCGTTCGGCGCCAGCTCGGCCCGCAGCGCCGGGTCGGCGTGCGAAGGCGAGAAGCGGTCGATGTCCACGCCGCGGGCCCAGCGGTGCACGCGGGGCACACCGTGCAGCTGGAGCTGCTCGACGGAGTCGGACGACGGCGCGAGCGTCCGGTCGGCGCGCGAGTGCACGCGGCGCACCCAGCGCCAGGCGGCGCGCGCGCCGATGCCGAAGCCGTACGACGTGGCGAAGCCCGCGATGTCGGTCTGGTAGACGGCGATCGACGGCACCCGCAGGCGCCGCGCGGCGGCCAGGCCGCGAGCGCCCACCACGAACGGCGAGGCCAGGTGCACCACGTCCGGGCGGAAGCCGCTGAGCGCCGTGAGCACCGTGCGCGTCGGCAGGCCGATCGGCAGGGAGTGCACGCCGGGCACATCCAGAGCGGGGATGCGGACGACCGGTGCGCCGCGGTAGGACTCGGGCCCCGGTCCCGGCGCCACCACGAGCACGTCGTGGGCGCGGTCGACCAGGTGCTCGACGACCCGCAGCACGGAGTTCGTCACGCCGTTCACCTGGGGCAGGAAACTTTCGGTGACTATGGCGACTCGCACCCGGCCACTGTCGCACCGGCGTGCGCGAACCGGACCAATCCTTCGTGACCGATGGGCCAACGGTGTTCGAACACTCCGAAGCGTCCGGGTCCGAATACAGTCCGTCGACAGATTCGCCACGACATGTCACCTCAAGGTCGTGTCCCGGAAACCAGGACGGCCCAGACTAAGCAGGCATGACCCTCTTGTCCTCCAGGCCGTCGCAGCCCGTGGAGCCGGGGCTGCTCTCGAGGGCTCTCGAGGTGGCCGGCCGGCTGGCCAACGACGCCACCGACGTGATCACCGCGACGGCGGGCCGCGGAGCCCACCCCTCGACCCTGGACTCCCCGTTCGACTGGGTCACCGACACCGACAGAATCCTCGAGCGCCACACCCGCCGGGTGCTGACGGCCGAGTTCCCCGGCATCCCCGTGGTGGGTCACGAGTTCGGCGCCGACCACGGCGCCGACGTGGCCGAGTACCGCTGGGTCGTGGACTCCGTCGACGGCACCGCCAACTACGTCGCCGGCGTGCCGTGGTGCGCGTACAGCCTCGCGCTGATCGACGCGTCCGGGCCGGTGGTGGGGGTGGTCGCCGACCCGTACCGCGCCCAGATCTACGCCGCCGCCCGCGGCCGCGGCGCCCGTGCCAACGGCAAGCCCATCCAGCTCGTCGACCGTCGCGTGACGGCCGGCGCCATCGTCTGCACCGAGCTCGCGCGCAAGGGGCCGTGGCCGGGGATGGGCGGCTTCATCGAGCGCGCGGCGGCCGCCCACGCGGGCGTGCGGGTGCTGGGCTCGGCCGCGCTGTCGATCGCGCAGGTCGCGCTCGGCCACGCGGCCGCGGCGGTGCTGCACAGCTACCACGAATGGGACGTCGCCGGCTCCGTCGCCATGGCCATCGAGGCCGGTGCGGTGGTGCTGGACAAGCACGGCGAAGACACGACGCTGCCGACAGACGGCCTCTTGGTGGCCGCTCCGGGGGTCGCCGACGAGGTGCTGAGCTGGTGGCAGGAGACGGCCACGGTCGCCACGACCTGACGCGGCGTTCGGGCGGCCGGGGCACGGTCGCCTGAGCGCTACGCTTGATCGCGGCGAACCCGCCGGCGGGTGAACACGAAGCCCACAGCCACCCGCGCGACAACGGCCGCGGCGCACAGCAAGAGGGTCAGGCGCCGCCGGCAGAGACCACCGAGCGCGGCCGCGTCAGGCGACCGGGACCTCCGGCACCTCGGTCGCCGCCCGGGCGGCCCGGTCGCGCTTGATCAGGCGGCGCAGCCACCACATCAGCGGGCCCGCGACCAGCCAGGTGATCAGGATCGTCGTGCCGAGCGGCAGGAGGGTGAGCGTCGCGGTGCGGCCGGCGACGCGGGCGGTGCGGTCGGGGTTCGTGACGTCGTACTCGATGGCCACGAGCTGGCCCGCCAGGAGGCCGGACGGGTACAGGACGCCGTTGGCCGGGCTGTGGACGATGCCGTCCGGGCTCTGGAACTGGATGATCGTGCGATCGAAGTTCACGGACTCGACGGTGGCCGTGGCCGTGCCGAGGTGGGACTCGATGGCGTTGTCGTTGCGGATCGCCGCGAAGAGCAGGCTCACGCACATGACGGTGAGGAGCGAGGCGACACCGAGGACGGCGAACCATCCGATGCGCCTCGCCCGCTCACGCCTGACCGTCACGTCGCAAGGCTACCAATCCGGCCGAAAGCAGGCCGACGCCCGCTCGGCACGTAACCGTTGCTACGAAGCCATTCGGCCGTGACTGTGGTCCGATCGGTAACGATCGGTACAGGAGAGCGTCACCGTTCGCCCGCGGCAGCGAGCATGCGGTGGTTGGCCCGGATCTGGTCGTAGGACTTCGGCTTGACCAGAGCGTGGGCCGCCCGAGCAGACCGAGCCGCGGCACCGTTGGGACCGACGGCCGGCTTGCCCTTCGTGAACAGCCACGTCTGGAACAACGCCTGCAGCGGCTTGCCCGACACCTGCTCGGCCAGCGCCTCGAACTCCGGGATCACGCCGTTGCCGCCGACCTTCGTGGCCTGCCACTTCTGCAGGATGGCGAAGAACGCGTCGTCGCCGACGGTGGTGCGCAGCGCCTGCAGGGCCATCGCGCCGCGGTCGTAGACGGCGCCGTCGAACTGGTTCTCCTCACCCGGGTCGCCGGGCAGGACCTGCCAGAACGCGTCGTCGGCGGCGTAGGAGTCGTAGGCGTACTGCGCGAGCTCGGCCGTGGTGCCCTCGCCCTCGTGCTCGGACCACAGGTACTCGGCGTAGGACGCGAAGCCCTCGTTGAGCCAGATGTCGCTCCACTTGCCGAGGGAGACGTTGTCGCCGAACCACTGGTGGGCGTTCTCGTGGGCGATGAGGGTGGTGTTGGAGCCGTTGAGGAAGTTCTTCAGCCCGTAGGTGGGGCGGGTCTGGTTCTCGAGCGAGAACGTGATGCCGCTGGTGACCACGCCACCCTCGGCCTCGAACGGGAACGGCCCGAACTGCGTGGCCAGGAACGCGTCGATCTCCGGCGTCCGCTCGACGCTCGCCTTGGCCGCGTAGAGGGAGTCGCCGAGGTCGGAGCCGTACGCGGTGATGAACGGCTTGCCGTCCGGCGTCGTCGACTGGTTGACCTCGTACTTGCCCACGACGAACGACGTCAGGTACGTGGCCTGCGGCTTCGTGCTGCGCCAGTTCCACCGCGTCCAGCCGGCGCGCGACTGGGTCTTGCGCACGAGCGTCCCGTTCGTGATGGCCGCGTTGCCGTCGGGCGCCTCGATGCTGACGTCGTAGGTGGCCTTGTCCGTCGGGTGGTCGTTGGACGGGAACCACCACTGCGCGCTCTGCGGCTCGTCGACGCCCAGCGCGCCGAACGCGCCGTGCTTCCAGCCGTGCAACCCGTCGACGGCCTCGGTGGACGGCGTGTCGTCGTAGGCCACGACGACGGTGGTGGTCTGGCCCTTCAGCAACGGGTGCTGGGGCGTGATGACGAGCTCGCCGTTGCCGTTCTGGTTGGCGAACGTCGCGGCCTCGTTGCCGACCAGCACGCTCTTGGCCTTGAGCGCGAAGTCGAGGTCGAACCGCGACAGGTCCTGCGTCGCGGTGAGCAGCAGGGTCGTCGTGCCCGCCAGCCGGTCGGTGTCCGGCTGGTAGGTCAGGCGGATGTCGTAGTGCAGGACGTCGGTGCCGCCGTTGCCGGCGTTGGGGTAATACGGATCACCCACCCCCGGCGCCCCCGGCTGCGGCGCGGCCGACGCCACCCCCGCCACCAGCACCGACACCACTCCCGCCGCGACCAACCCGAGCCCGGCCCGACCTCTTCCACGCATGGCGTTTCCTCCCAGACGGTGATCAACGCGCTCGAACGTAGCCAGGGTTCGAGTTGCGAGGTACGTCCGTTGGGAGGTTCTTACCCGCTGGGACCGCGGAAGGTAATCACTTGACGGGGTGGCGAAACTCAGTCGGGTGATGGAAGAACCGCTGGTCGGGAACATGACGAGCGGCATCGTCCGCGTCGGCGACACGGTGCGGCGCCCGGCGGGGCCGTGGACTGAAGCCGTCGACGCGCTGCTCGGGTACCTGCATTCGGCCGGCTTCCGCGCGGCGCCGCGGCCGCTCGGGCGAGACGAGCGCGGCCGGCAGGTGCTGGAGTTCGTGCCGGGTGAGGTGGGCGGCCCGTACTCCCCCGGCGACCTGCGAGAGCTCGGCCGCACGCTGGCGGAGCTGCACCTGGCGCTGGCCGGCTTCGTGCCGCCGCCGGGCGCGGTCTGGCAGCGGCTCATCCCGCCGGACCGTGAGGAACTCGTGTGCCACAACGACGTCGCGCCGTGGAACCTCGTGCGAGCCGAGCGGGGGTGGGTGCTGATCGACTGGGACTGCACCGCGCCGGCCTCGACGGTGTGGGACCTCGCCCACACCGCGCAGACCGCCGCGGACCTGCGCGCCGACCGGCCGGTCGCGGAATCCGCCGCCCGTCTGCGCGCGTTCACCGACGGCTACGGCCTCGACGAGCGCCGGCGTGCTGAACTCCCGGCCGCGCTCGGCCGCCGCGCCCGGGCGATGCACGACTTCCTGCGTGCGAACGCCGGCACGCGGCCGTGGTCACGGATCTGGCGTGAGGACGGCCCGTACTGGCTGGCGACCGCCGACTACCTCGACGCCCACCAGGACGCGTGGCGAGCAGCGCTGGATTGAACCTCAGCCGTGGCCGACGGCCGAGGCCACGGCCTTGCGCAGGCGCGCGTGCAGGTCGCGGTGGCGGGAGCGGTCCACGCGCACCTCGACGACGCGCAGGCCCGGCGCGGGCTTCAGCGCGGCGCGGAACTCCGACACCGAGGTGGCCACCACGTGCGGCACCCGGTAGCCCGCGCACAGCGCGCCCAGGTCGGCGCCGTGGGGAGTGCCGAACACACGCTCGAAGCTGTCGGCGTGTTCGGGCGCGCCCTGTTCCAGCAAGGAAAAGATCCCGCCCCCGTCGTCGTTCAGGACGACGATGGTGAGGTCCGGACGTTGCTCTGCGGGACCGGTCAGCAGGCCGGAAGCGTCGTGCAGGAACGTCAGATCGCCCAGCAACGCGTACGAAGGCGCGCGGTGCACGGTGGCCGCACCAATGGCCGTGGAGACGGTGCCGTCGATGCCGGCGACGCCGCGGTTGCGGTGGACCAGCACGTCGGGACGCAGGGTCCCGGCCAGGGCGACATCGCGGGTCGGGTTCGAGGAGCCCACCACCAGAAGAGCGCCCTGAGGCAAGGCGTCCACCAGTTCCGACGCGACGCTCAACCCGCTGGGCCACGGTTCCGCGGCGAGAGCCGACGAAACGGCCGCCGCGGCGGCCGCGTCGGCGCGTTGCCAGCCGGCGAGCCACTCCGGGTCGGCAGGCTTCGTGGGCTCGGCGAACCATTGGCCGACCTGGCGGACGTTGTGCGCCGGCGCGGGCCAGTCGGAGTCCGGGCGGACGAGCAGGACCTCGACCGCGGGGTCCGAGAGCACCTTCTGGACCTGCCGGAACACCGTCGGCCGGCCGAGGCACAGGACCTGCTCCGGCTTGTGCCGCGAGATGAACTCCTCGACGCCCAGCAGCCACGCGCCCGACGAGATGGCCGTGGAGCCGGACAGGCCCAGACCACCGGTTTCCGAAACCACCGGCCAGCCGTGCTGCTCGGCCCACTCGCTGGCCGCCTGCACGCCGGTGTCGCACGCGATCACGAGGCCGTGGCGGGCCGAGGGCACCACGAACGACGGCAGGGCGCCGAAGTCGGGCAGTTCGGTCCAGCGTTCGCCGTCGGCTCGGCCTTCGGTGGATTCGTACCACTCGCCGTCGTCGTCGAGGTCCGGGACGAGCGGCTCGCGGAACGGGATGTTCAGGTGCACCGGGCCGCTGCGCCACTCGCCGTAGGCGGCGTTCCAGGCGCGGCAGATCTGGCTGCGCCAGTAGGAGTTCTGGCCGGCGCGCCGCTCGGCGACGGCAAGCTCGTCGAAGTAGCGCACGGCGTCGCCGTAGAGCTGGTACTGGTCGATCACCTGGCTGGCGCCGGCGGACCGCAGCTCGGGCGGCCGGTCGGCGGTGAGCACGATCAGCGGCACGCCCGCGCGGTCGGCCTCGAGCACGGCCGGGTGGAAGTTCGCGGCCGCCGTGCCGGAGGTGCAGACCACCGCCGACGGCCGGCCTGTGCGGGCGGCGATGCCGAGCGCGAGGAAGGCGGCGCCGCGCTCGTCGATGCGGACGTGGAGCTTCAGCCGGCCGGCCGCGGCCGCGTCGTAGAGCGCGATCGACAGCGGCGCGTTACGCGAGCCCGGGCAGAGGACGACGTGGGACACGGTGTTACGGACCAGTTCGTCGACGATGACCCTGGCCTGCGCGGTGGAGGGGTTCACCGGCAGGCTCCGGGTAAGTCGCCCACGGACGCGCTACCTCCCGCGGAGGCGGCATCAGGCACAGCAGAGATGTCCACAGGTCCTATTCTCCCAAACGTGGATGACGCCCGAGTTTCCGAGCTGTTCGACCCCGCCGCGTGGACCGAGGTCGAAGGTTTCGCCTTCACCGACATCACCTACCACCGCTCTGCCGAGAGCCGCTCCGGCAAACGGGTGGTCCGCGTCGCGTTCGACCGTCCGGAGGTCCGCAACGCCTTCCGCCCGCACACGGTCGACGAGCTCTACCGCGCCCTCGACCACGCCCGGATGAGCTCCGACGTCGGCTGCGTCCTGCTCACCGGCAACGGGCCGTCGCCCAAGGACGGCGGCTGGGCGTTCTGTTCCGGCGGTGACCAGCGTATTCGCGGACGCTCCGGGTATCAGTACGCGAGCGGGGAGACCTCCGACACGGTCGACCCCGCACGCGCCGGCCGGCTGCACATCCTCGAGGTCCAGCGCTTGATCCGCTTCATGCCGAAACCGGTGGTCGCGGTCGTCCCGGGCTGGGCCGCGGGTGGCGGGCACTCGCTGCACGTCGTGTGCGATCTCACGCTCGCCTCCGCCGAGCACGCGCGCTTCAAGCAGACCGACGCCGACGTCGGCTCGTTCGACGCCGGCTACGGCTCCGCCTACCTCGCCCGCCAGGTCGGGCAGAAGTTCGCCCGCGAGATCTTCTTCCTCGGCCGCGACTACACCGCCGAGCAGATGCACCACATGGGCGCGGTCAACGAGGTCGTCCCCCACGCCGACCTGGAGAAGGTGGCGCTGGAGTGGGGCTGGGCCATCGTCGGCAAGTCCCCGACGGCGCAGCGCATGCTGAAGTACGCGTTCAACGCGATCGACGACGGCCTCGTCGGCCAGCAGCTCTTCGCCGGCGAGACCACGCGGCTCGCCTACATGCAGGACGAAGCCGTGGAAGGCCGCGACGCGTTCCTGCAGAAGCGGGACCCGGACTGGTCCGACGTCCCGTACTACTACTGATCCTCCGGGGGACCTTGTGCGTGTGGTGTGGCTCGACGGGAGCGCCGAAGCGGTGTCCACGCTGGACACGGCGGTGGCGGCCGCGCTCGACGGTGGCGAGGCCGTGCTGCCGCTTTCGAGCGCCGACCCGGCGGCGTCCGGCGTCCTCGACGCGATGGCGCCCGACCGCCCGGTCGAACCGGACACGGCAGTGATCATCGCCACGTCCGGGTCGACGGGCGCGCCCAAGGGCGTGCTGCTGTCACCGGGCGCGCTGACGTCGTCGGCCACCGCCACGCACGCCCGGCTCGGCGGCGCCGGCCACTGGCTGCTCGCCACGCCGGCGCACTACATCGGCGGCTTGCAGGTGCTCGTCCGCGCTCGGCTGGCCGGAACGAAACCCGCGTTCCTGACCGGCACGGGCTTCCGGCCGGACGAGTTCGCCGCGGCCGCCGCGCCCGTGCTGGCCGAGGCCGGGCCGCGCTACACGGCGCTGGTGCCGACGCAGCTCGTCCGGCTGCTCGACGACGGCGGGGCCGGGCTGTCCGCAGCGCAGGCGTTCGACGGGATCGTGCTGGGCGCGGCGGCGACGTCCGCGAAGCTGCGTACGCGGGCGATGGAGGCCGGCGTGCGGATCGTTCCCGCGTACGGCATGAGCGAGACCGCGAGCGGCTGCGTCTACGACGGGGTGCCGCTCGACGGGGTGCGCGTGGAGCCGGACGCGGACGAGCGGCTGCGGATCTCCGGGCCCGTGCTGGCCCACGGCTACCGGCTCGCGCCGGAGCTGACCGCGGAGTCGTTCCAGGACGGCTGGTTCCGCACGTCCGACCGCGGCCGGCTGCTCGACGACGGCCGCGTGGAGGTGCTCGGCCGCGCCGACGACGTGATCAACACCGGCGGCGTGAAGGTGTCGGCGGGGTCGGTGGAGCGGGTGCTCGGCGCGATCAAGGGTGTGCGCGACGTCTGCGTGGTCGGGATCCCGGACCCCCAGTGGGGTGAAACCGTGGTCGCGCTGGTGGTCGCGGAGGGACCGGTCGCGCCCGAGACGATCAAGGCCGTCGCCCGCGAGGAGCTGGGCGCCGCGGCCACGCCGAAGCAGATCGAGTTCGCGGATGAGCTGCCGCTGCGGGGCCCCGGGAAGATCGACCGGGCAGCCGTCAAAGCCCACTTCGACCTACGGATGGCGTGAAATCCCGCCGGATCGTTGACAGGGTGCCAGTGATCGCGGTTGCCTCGGGGTATGACGAGGTGGACCAAGGCGGCCGTCGCGGTCGTGACTCTTGCGGTGGGGCTGCTCATCGGCGCGGGCGCCGCGTCGGCCGACGAACCGAACACCAGTGGGACTCTCACGTGGCAGGTCACGGGTTCCTGATCGGGTGAAGATCGCATGGCGTTGAATAACGACCATGGCGACAGTGAGTGAGTGGATCGAAGGCGCCCGCCCGCGGACGCTGCCCAACGCGATCGCGCCGGTGGTCGCGGGCGTCGGTGCGGCGATCGCGCTGGACGCGTTCTCGTGGTGGCGTTCGGTGCTCGCGCTGCTGGTCGCGCTCGCTCTGATCATCGGCGTGAACTACGCCAACGACTACTCCGACGGCGTCCGCGGCACCGACGAGAACCGCGTCGGCCCCCTGCGCCTCGTCGGCTCCGGCACGGCCGCCCCGAAAGCCGTCCTCACGGCGGCGCTGGTGTGCCTCGGCCTCGCCGGCGTGCTGGGCCTGCTGCTCGTCGCCCTCACCGGCTTCTGGTGGCTGCTGATCATGGGCGGCGTCTGCATCCTCGGCGCCTGGTTCTACACCGGCGGCAAGAAGCCCTACGGCTACTACGGCTTCGGCGAGATCGCCGTCTTCGTGTTCTTCGGCCTCGCCGGCGTCCTGGGCACGGTCTACGTCCAGGCCGGCCACGTCAGCTGGGCCGGCCTGGCCTGCGCCGTCGCCGTCGGCACCTTCTCCACGGCCGTGCTGACGGCCAACAACCTCCGCGACATCCCCACCGACATCGAATCGGGCAAACGCACCCTCGCCACCCGCCTGGGCGACAAGGGCACCCGCCGCCTTTACCTCGCCCTGGTAACCGTGCCCTACGTCCTGACGGTGATCCTCGGCATCTGGCACCCGCTCCAGCTCATCGCCCTGATCACCGCCCCCATGCTGCTGAAGTCGATCCGCGCCGTCGGCGGCGGCAAGGTGGGCCGCGAACTCATCCCGGCACTGCGCGACACGGGCTTGGCCATGCTCGCGTGGGCGGTCCTGAGCGCAATCGCACTCGCCCTCTGACCACACACCCCAGGCGACACACACCGCCACCCACCCAACCGCCGCCCAACCACGCGACGAAACCTGCACCCCCAGCCCCGCCCCGGCACCCCGATCCGAAGCCTCCTTGCGGCCGGTGAGCCGTTGTCAAGGCACGCTTTCCCGCCTTGACAACGGCTCAC
>NZ_JBEYSJ010000050.1:0-62348 GCF_040704195.1 Amycolatopsis sp. NPDC047767 | reverse complement strand
CCGGTTGACGTGGGTCCTAGACAAGCCACACCTCAACCGGAGGTTCTCCCCACGTCAACCAGAACCTTCCGCTACCAACGTCCTGGCCAAATACACCTAGGCCGTCAGCTCTTGGCGTGGTGCCGCTGGTAGTGCCGCTGAACCCGCGCCCGGTTGCCGCACCCGGCCGAACACCACTCGCGCCGGGAGTGGTCCTTCACGAAGAACAGCAGGCAGTTCGGCGCCAGGCAGGCGCGCAGCTTCTGCCGCTGCTCGCCGCCGAGCAGGTCGATGCCTTGGTGCGCCAGGAAAGCCACCGCGCGTTCGGCCGGGGTACCGCCTGAGCGAAGTACGCGGGCGGGCTCGCCGTCCTCGGGCCAGACCAGCTCGGCGCGCGTCTGGGCGAGGTCGTTGAGCGTGGCCAGCGCCTCGGCCCGGGCCACCTCGACCGCCACGGGGCGGGGGTCGTCGGTGGCCTCGGCGGCGAGCGCGCGCAGGGCGTCGCGCAGGCGTCGCAGCCGGTCGGCGACGGGCGCCGAGTCGTCGTCGAGCGCCACGCCGGCCTCGGTTTCGAGACGAGGAGCGACGGCGGCCAGCCAGCTGACGACGTCGGCGTCGTCCGTCAACGCGTCGGTCACGCCGTCGCGGCCGGCGTTCACGGTGTTCATCAGCTCCACCGGGAGGGGTTCGCCGAGCAGGGCAGCGGTCGTCATGGCACCCACTCTAGCACTTCCTAATGGAAGTCTGCGTCACAACCATTTGACAGCGCGGAGCGACCCGTGCCACTTTGACCTAACGGTTAACAAGACTCCAAACATTAGAAAGGCTTCGAGATGCCGACGCTGCCCCAGATCGAGCTCGAGCACGCCACCGGCCAGGCCGCGGTCCTGCTCGCCGAGACGAAGAAGAACATGGGCGCGATCCCGAACATGGCGAAGACCATGGCGAGCAGCCCCGCGCTGCTGAAGGGATACCTCGGCCTGTCCGGCGCGCTCGCCGGCGGGGTGTTGCCCGCCGCCGTCCGCGAGCGCCTCGCCCTCGCCACCGCCGAGTACAACCAGTGCACGTACTGCCTGTCGGCGCACACGATGATCGGCAGGAAGGTCGCCAAGCTCGACGCCGACGAGATCGAGCGCGCCCGCCATGCCGACTCGGCCGACGCGCACGTCGCCGCCCTGCTCACCCTGTCCGACGCCATCGCCCGCGGCCGCGGCACGATCGACGAGACCGTGCTCAAGACCGCGCGCGAAGCCGGCGTCACCAACGCCGAGATCGGCGAGGTCGTCGGCAACCTCGCGCTCAACGTCCTCACGAACTACTTCAACATCGTCGCCGACACCGACAACGAGTTCCCGGTCGTGCGGCCCCACGACTGATCACCGCGGGCGGGGTTCGGGCCTGGCTCGAACCCCGCTCGACGCAAGGGTTTCAGTCGGCCGGACCGCCACCGGGGAAGCCACCCTGCGACAGCACGGTGATCACCTCCGCCGCAACGTCCCCGCGGTTCGCGAAGCGATGCCGCCGTCCCGTGCGCAGGTAGACGCTGTCGCCGGGTTCGAGGTCCACTTCGGACTCCCCGCCGTCGAGCACGAGCTGCACCGCACCGCGCACGACGTGCACCCATTCCTCACCGTCGTGCACGGAGTCCTCGGCCATCACCGCGCCCGGTTCCAGCAGGGCGATACCCGACAGCAGCGTGCGGCGGGTATCCGGGGAGGCCAGGTAGACGCTCATGCCGGCGGCCGGGCTGTAGACCCGCTGACGCTCGGCGGCGCGCACCACGATCCCCTCCTCCGGATCGCGGGCGGGCATCAGGTCCGCCAGGTCCACGCCGTAGAGCGTGAGCAGCCGGTGCAGGCGGCCGAAGGTGATGTCGTTGGTGCCGTTCTCCACCAGGGACAGGAACGACTTCGAGATCCCCGTCGCGAGCGCCACCTGCTGCAGCGAAAGCCCGCGCCGCTTGCGGCACGCGCGCAGGTAGGGACCGATCTCGGGGACCGCCTCGTCGAGAGACCCGGATGACATGGTCCGGGACGGTACCCGATCGTCCAGTTTTCTGGAAGTCGTGTCCGGTGTTGTGAACTTTCCCCGCCGCCGCGGTGACGCATCCGTTATCCGGCAAGCGGTTGACCCGCGCGAACTCGGCTCGTACTGTACGCCGCAAGTTCAGTGTTCAGTTTACTGGATTCACGTTCTGTTTACTGGATAGCGGCGGCGGGCCCTGCCCCGTGGTCCGGGAAGGGCAACGATGCGCATCGGAATCGACGTCGGCGGCACCAACACCGACGCAGTCGCGCTCGACGGCGAGCGGGTCGTGGCGTGGACGAAAACCACCACGACGGCCGACGTGCTCACCGGCGTGGCCACGGCACTCGCCGCAGTGGTCGCGCAGGTCGGCACCGCCGCGGTCGAGGCCGTGGTGATCGGCACGACACAGTTCGTCAACGCCGTGGTGGAGGCGCGCCGCCTCGCGCCGGTGGTCGTCATCCGGCTGGCCACGCCGCCCCAGACGCTCGAACCGTTCACCGACTGGCCGCCGCCCCTGGCCGCCGCGGTACGGGCGCGGGCTCACGTGGTCGGCGGCGGGCACCAGTTCACCGGTGAACCGCTGCAGGCGCTCGACGCGGACGCCGTCCGCGAGATCGCCCGGACGGCGCCCGAGGGCTGCGAGTTCGTGGTCAGCGGCACGTTCTCCCCGGTCAACCCGGACGCCGAGCGCGAAGCCCGCGATCTCATCGACCGGGTGCGTCCCGGAGCGTCGGTCACGCTGTCGCACCAGATCGGCCGCCTCGGCATGCTGGAGCGGGAGAACGCCGCGATCCTCAACGCCGCGCTGCGGCCACTGGCCGTCCGCGTGATCACCGGCTTCGCCGACGCCCTGGCCGACGTCGGCCTCGAGGTGCCGCTGTTCCTCTCCCAGAACGACGGCACCGTGATGAACCTGGCCCTGGCGCGGGCGTTCCCCATCCTCACCATCGCCTCCGGGCCGACGAACTCCCTGCGCGGAGCGGCTTTCGAGTCGGCCGAGACGGACTGCATCGTCGCCGACGTCGGCGGCACCACCACCGACATCGGCCTCGTGCAGGGCGGGTTCCCGCGCGAGTCGGCCATCGCGATCGACCTCGCGGGGGTGCGCACCAACTTCCGGATCCCCGACGTCGTCTCGCTCGGCATCGGCGGTGGCAGCCTGGTCGCCGAGCACGACGGCCAGGTGAGCGTCGGGCCCGAGAGCGTCGGCCACCGGCTCACCGAACGCGCGCTCGTCTTCGGCGGCGACACACTCACCCTCACCGACGTCGCGGTGGCGGCCGGCCTCGCCGACGTCGGCGACCCGGCCCTCGTCGCCCACCTGGAAGCCGAGTTCACCGGCCGGGTGCTGGCGCACGTGCACGAGCGGATCGCCGAAGCCGTGGAACGCGCGAAACTCAGCGCCGCGGCCATCCCGGTGATCGCCGTCGGCGGCGGGGCCTTCGTGGTCGGCGACGAGATGCCCGGCGTGTCGGCAGTGCTGCGACCTGGCCACGCGCCCGTGGCGAACGCCGTCGGCGCGGCGACCGCGAACGTCGGCGCGGAGGTCGACCGGATCTACTCCCTCGCCGAGCGCTCCCGCGACGACGTGCTCGCCGAGGCCCGCCTGAGGGCGCACGAACGCGCGGTCGAGGCCGGCGCCGTCGCCGGGACGGTGCGGATCGTCGACGAGGAAGACCTCCCGCTCGCCTACCTGCAGCACACCACGAGGGTCCGCGTCCGGGCCGTCGGCGACCTCGGCACCTTCGTGCCCCCACGTGAGGAGCAGCTCCATGCAGCTCGATGAACCCGTGCTCGACGACCTGGTCACCGGCGCCACCATCCTCGCCGCCGGTGGCGGCGGCGATCCCTACCTGGGCAAGCTGATGGCACGGCTGTCGATCCGCGAGCACGGCCCGGTGCCGCTGCTCGACGTGGCCGGGATTCCCGACGACGCGCGGGTCGTGTTCGTCGCCGGCATGGGCGCGCCGAGCGTCGTGGTGGAGAAACTGCCGCGGGCGAGCGAAATCGTGGCCGCGCTGGAAACCCTGGAACAGCACCTGGGCTACCGCTTCACCCACGTCGCTCCCGCCGAAGCGGGCGGGCTCAACGCGGTGATCCCCGTGACCGCGGCCGCGTTGCACGGCATCCCGATGCTCGACGCCGACGGGATGGGCCGCGCCTTCCCGACGCTCGACCTCGTCACCCCCGCCCTCTACGGCGCGTCCACCACGCCCATGTCCCTCGTGGACGAACACGGCAACCGGCTGGTCATCACCGCGGAGTCCAACGACTGGGCCGACCGCATCGCCCGGTCCGCGATGATCACCTCCGGCTGCGTGATGATGTCGGCGCTGTACCCGATGACCGGCGCGCAGGCCAAGCAGTGGCTGGTGCGCGGTGCGCTCAGCCTGGCCGCGAGGCTCGGCAAAGTCGTGCGGACCGCGAGGGCCGAGCACACCTCGCCGGTGGACGCCGTCGTCGCCGAACGTGGCGGGGCACGGCTGTTCGACGGGAAGGTGGTCGGTGTCGAGCGCGCCACCGAGGGCGGCTGGACGGTCGGCGAGGCCGTGCTGCAGGGCCTCGACGCGTTCGCCGGGCAGGAGTTCCGGCTCGGGTTCCGCAACGAGTACCTGGTGGGCCGGCGCGACGGGCGGATCGTCGCGACCACGCCCGACCTGTTGATGGCGCTGGAACGCGAGACCGGCGCACCGATTCCCGCGGAGGAGCTGCGGTACGGCTACCGCGTGGCCGTGATCGGGCTGCCGTGCGACGAGCGGTGGCGCACCGAGGCGGGCCTGCGCGCTTCCGGCCCGCGGCGATTCGGGTACGACGTGGACTTCACGCCGGTCGAGACCGGTGCGGTGGCCCGATGAGCCGCACGGTCCTGCGCGGCGGCCGGGTGCTCGACGGCACCGGCGCCGCGCCCGCCGACGGCGACGTGGTGATCGAGGACGGCCGCATCGCCGAAGTCGGGCTCGGCCTCGACGGCGACGAGGAAGTCGACGTCACCGGCCGCACAATCCTGCCCGGCTTCATCGACTGCCACGTGCACGTGGTGTTCTCCGGCGTCGACCCGTTCCGGATGCAGCACGAGCCGTTCTCCTACCAGTTCTACGCCGCCGCGCGGAACCTCGCGGCCACTGTGGACACCGGCGTCACCACCGTCCGCGACGCAGGCGGGGCCGACGCCGGGATCAAGAAAGCGCTCTCCGACGGCCTGATCGAGGGGCCGCGGCTGCGCACGGCCGTCACCGTGCTCGGGCAGACCGGGGGCCACACCGACGGCTGGAGCGCGAGCGGCGAGACCGTGCGCCTGCTCGTGCCGCACCCCGGCCGGCCGGACATGATCGTGGACGGCCCTGACGAGATGCGTCGCCGCGTCCGGGAACTCGTGCGCGCCGGCGCCGACGTGATCAAGATCTGCACCTCCGGCGGAGTCCTCTCCCCCAGCGACGACCCGCGCCACGGCCACTTCTCCCCCGAGGAGATCGACGTCTGCGTCGCCGAGGCGGCCGCCGCCGGGCTCGGCGTGATGGCCCACGCCCAGGGCACGGCCGGGATCAAGAACGCCGTGCGTGCCGGGGTCGTCTCGATCGAGCACGGCGTCCACCTCGACGACGAGGCGATCTCCCTGATGCTCGAACGAGGGACCTGGCTCGTGCCGACGCTGATCGCCGGGCGGGCCCTGCTGCGGGACGTCGACGCGGGCACCACGCGGTTGCCGGCGGCCGTTCTCGACAAGGCCCGCGCCGTGACGGCCGAGCACCTGGAGTCGATCCGCCGCGCGGTCGACGCCGGCGTGCCGATCGCGCTGGGCACCGACAGCGGTGTGTTCCCGCACGGCTCGAACCTCGACGAACTGGAGCTGCTCGGCGAGGCCGGACTGTCCCCTGTGGACGCTCTGCGCGCCGGAACCTCCTCCGCCGCACGGCTGCTCGGCCTCGGCGACGAGCTCGGCAGCGTCGAACCCGGCAAGGTCGCCGACCTCGTGGTCGTCGACGGCGACCCGCTCGACCTCACCGGTTACGGCAAGCGCGTCGCGCAAGTCTGGCAACGCGGGCACCTCGTCCGCACCCGTTGATCCCCTTCCCCGAGGAGTCCCCCATGGCAAAGGCGCCTGACGAAGTCGTGAACCTGGTCAAGGACTGGCTGGCCGCGGGCCACCGGCGTGACGTCGAGTTCATCACGAAGCACTCCCACACCGAGGACGAGAACTTCGTCCACACCGTCGCCTCCGGTCCCGACGGCGCGCTCACCCTCGCGCAGTTCCTGGACCACCTGCGCCAGTACCAGCCGCGTGAGGTGCTGGTCTCGGACCCGCAGGGGTTCGTGCACGGTGACGTCGCGTGGATCTTCGACTCGCCGCGGGTCGACCTGCTCGACGAGGGCGTGATCGACGCCCGCTTCACCGCGGTGCTGCGCCGCGTCGACGGCGATTGGAAGGTCGTGCACGCGCACCTGTCCGAAGGCGTCCCGCACCAGCCCTGACCACCCATCGTTGCAGGGGGGATCCACCACATCGAGCCGGCCTTGGAGGCTGTCATGAGTTCGGCGGGTTCTGACGACTACTCCCTCGCGCGCGTGCCGCTCACCGCGCGCCGTTCCTGGTTCGGGATCGCGGTCCAGCGGTTCGGCCAGCTCTCGGCCCTGATCCAGTTCCTCATCGGGGCCACTCTCGGCTACAGCATGCACTTCTGGACCGCGTTCTGGGCGCTCACGCTGGGCGCGCTGGTGATCGAGCTCGTGTCCGTCCTGGTCGGCGTGATCGCCGTGCGGGAAGGACTGCCGACCGCGTTGCTGGCGCGGTGGACGGGCTTCGGCACCGGCGGCTCGGCGCTGCTGTCGCTCGTGCTGGGGCTGTCCATCACCATCGGGTTCGGCGTGCAGTCGGGCGTTTCGGCGCAGGGCCTGCTGTCGCTGCTCGGCGGGCTGCCGCTGTGGGCGTGGGCGATCGTGTTCGGGCTCGTGGTCACGGGCATCGTGGTCTACGGCATGACGTCGATGGCGTGGACGGCCTACCTGGCCGTGCCGGTGTTCCTCGCCCTCGTGGCGTGGTCGGTCGGCACCGAGCTGTCGCGGCACTCGCTGTCGGACCTGGTCGCCTCTCCCCCGCCGGGCCCGGCCATGACGCTCGCGCAGGGCGCCGCGCTGGTCGCCGGCTCGTTCATCACCGGCGCCGTGATCACGCCCGACATGGCGCGCTTCAACCGGTCCGTCGGCGACGTCGTGAAGCAGACCGTCGTGGGCATCACCCTCGGCGAGTACGTGATCGGGCTGGCCGGCGTGCTGCTCGCCCACGCGGCGGGTTCCAGCGACGTCATCGCGATCATCGTCTCGTCCGTCGGCTGGGTCGGGGTGCTGGTGATCCTGCTGGGCACCGTGAAGATCAACGACTGGAACCTCTACAGCGCCAGCCTCGCCCTGGTGTCGTTCGTCGAGATCATCTTCCGCCGCAAGGTCCACCGCGCGGCGGTGACGATCGCCGTCGGCGTGGTCGGCAGTGTCACCGCGGCGTTCGGCGCGCTGGACTGGTTCACCTCGTACGCGGCGGCCCTGGGGTACATCTTCCCGCCGGTGGCCGGGATCATGCTGGCGGAGTACTTCGTGGTCCGCTCGTGCCGTCCGTTGCTCGACCGGGGCCGCGCCACGGACGAGCTTCCGCCCGAGGCGCCCCGCTGGGTCCCGGCCGCGCTGGTGGTGTGGGTGCTGGCTTCGCTAGCGGGCGCGTTGGCGGGCTTCGGAAGCCCGGCGATCACGTCACTGGTGGCGGGGTTCGTCCTCTACGCGGCGGCCGGGAAACTCGGCCTGGTGCGGCGTCCGGTCGTGCCCGCGGCCGAACCCGCTCCGGCCCCCGCGGCGGAAGCGTCGTGACGTCTTCGCCGGACGGCCGGCTACCGCGGCTCTTCGCCGGGGAGGTCCTCGACGGACAGCCGCAGCCAGTCGTGCTCGAGGAGAACGTGCAGGTCCGGCCCACGGCCGATGGCGCGGACGGCGGGCAGTTCCCGGCCGTCCGGCCGGACCAGGCGGTACTCGCCGGTCACGTGCACGCGGTCGTCGCCGAGGACACCCACGACGAGCCGGTCGCGCTCGGCGCCGTAGCCCCCGTAGAACACGACCCGGGAACCGCCGACGGCCAGGGCCCTGGCGCCGTGGACGTCGTTGTGCCAACCGGTCACCTCACCGTCTCGGATGCGCACGACGGGGAAGTCGGTGTAGTGGCAGGTCCACGCCGTGTCGCCGTCGACGTTGAGGGCGTAGCAGTCGCTGATCCCCCAAGACCCGTGATCGTCGGGCGGGCGGAAGCGCCAGGTCAGGGTCAAATCGGCGGAGAAGCGGTTCAGCCCGTGATCGCCGAGGGGTTCGTCGGCGTTTTCGCCACCCCAGCCGTAGTTTCCGAAGACGCCCTCGTCGAAGTAGCCCGCCCAGATCTCGCCCCGGCGCGTCGCGGCCACGTGTTCGATGCCGTCGCCCAGGGTCTGTTCGATCACCGGCGTTCCGTCGGCGTCGAAGACGATCGCGTTGCGGTCCGGGCCGCCCTCGCGCCACCGGCACCGGGCGCCGACGATCAGCGTCCGGCCGTCGGGCAACGGCTGCACGTGGGGGTGCGCCACCGGAAGCCGTGCGATCCGCGTGGTGCCGATCGGTTCCGGTGCGTGCACGCTCACGCGGGCCGCGACCGCATGGGGCGCCACGGCATCGGGAAACGTGGCCCAGCCCGGCTGCGTGGTCGTGGACCGCAGCGCCGCGAGATCTTCGGGCGTCGACCAGAGGGCCACGGCCTCGCCGGAGGGGCCGATCGACGCGGTCACCCGCACGTCACCTTCTTGCGGGGCAAGGATCTTCGCGTGGTGCCGGAGCCGGACAGTGGGCAGGGTCAGCATCTCGGCGCGCCGTTCGAGGTCTCGTCGGCGGTAGTCAGCTTCAGTCATCGAGAACATTCGAGCACGGTCAAGCGCCCGTGGCCCACCGAATTTCGCGAAGGCGCGCTCACCAGGCGCCCGGTTCGAACTCCGCGGTCAGGTCGCGCCAGCCCACCGGTTCGCCGCAGTGGGCGCACGTCGGGCGGGGGTCGGCGGGGTGGCCGCAGTCGCGGTGGTGGAGGCGGACCGGGGGGACCTCGTTCTGGTACTTGTCGCCCCAGGACATGACGGCGAGGAGGATCGGGTAGAGGTCCGCGCCCTTCTCGGTGAGGCGGTATTCGTGCCGCGGCGGGGTGTCCTGGTACTGCACGCGGTCCAGGACACCCTCAGCGGTGAGCAGGCGCAGGCGGTCGTTGAGCACGTTGCTGCCGAGGCCCAGCTTGGTGCGGAAGTGGTCGTAGCGCCGCTCACCGCGGAAGCACTCACGCAGGATCATCATCGTCCAGCGCTCGCCGATGACCGACCACGTGCGGGCGACGGAGCAGTAGACGTCCTGGAGCTCGTCGTGCTTCATGGCAGCCATCGTAGGACAAGGCCGAGTAGGACAACTTTCGAGTCTTACCTGGTTGCGGGCATCGTGGCTGCCCCCTAGAGTCGGACTCGATCCGAGTCCCGGCGGCCGAGAGGACGACGATGCCCTTCTACCAGTTCACGGTCCCGAGCGGTGGCGCGACGCTGAAGCACCGGGCGGAAGTGGCGGCGGCGGTGACGAAAGTCCACGCCGAGGTCACCGGCGCGCCCGAGGTCTACGTGCACTGCTCGTTCACCGAGGTCGCGCCGGGCAGCATCTTCGTCGCCGGGGAGCCGGTGACAGGCCCGCGTCTGGTCGGCTTCCTCCGCTCCGGCCGGCCGCCGGAGCTTCGGGCCCGGCTGCTGCACCGGCTGGCCGACGACTGGTGCGCGATCACCGGCGACGCCAAGGAAAGCGTCGCGATCTTCCTCACCGAGATCCCCGGCGCGAACGTCCTCGAAGACGGCCGGATCCTCCCTGAGGTCTGAGCCTCAGAGCACCCGCCGCACCAGCTCGGCCTGTTCCTTCTGGTGCCGGTGGTGCGAACCCGTCGCGGGTGACGCGGCCGCGGGCCGCGACACCACCGTCAGCCGCTTGCCGGCCGGCGGTTCGAACTCGCCGCGCAGGAACGACCACGCTCCCTGGTTCTTCGGTTCCTCCTGCGCCCACACGAGGTCCGCGTTCGGGTAACGGGACAGCACCCGCGTCAGCTCCGCCTGCGGCAACGGCGACAACTGCTCCAGCCGCACCAGCGCGACGTTCCCGCCCGCCCGCGCGAGCAGGTCGTAGTACAGCTTTCCGGACACCAGCACGACCTTCTCGACGGCGGCGGGATCGAGATCGCGGGGGTCGTCGAGCACCGGCGCGAAGGCACCTTCGGTGAAGTCCGCGACGGCACTCGTCGCGGCCCGCAGCCGCAGCATGCTCTTCGGCGTGAACACCACCAATGGCTTGCGCACCGGTGCGAAAGCCTGGCGCCGCAACAGGTGGAAGTAGGACGCCGGCGTCGACGGCTGCGCCACGATCAGGTTCTCCTCGGCACACAGCTGCAGGAACCGCTCGATCCGCGCCGACGAGTGGTCCGGCCCGCGGCCCTCGTACCCGTGCGGCAGCAGCATCACGACCGACGACGACTGGCCCCACTTCTGCTCCGCCGAGCTCACGAACTCGTCGACGATCACCTGCGCACCGTTCACGAAGTCGCCGAACTGCGCCTCCCACAGCACGAGCGCGTCCGGCCGCTCGACCGAGTAGCCGCATTCGAACCCGAGCGCCGCGTACTCGCTCAGCAGCGAGTCGTAGATCCGGAACGGCGCCTGCGTCTCGCCGAGGTGCGCCCAGCGGTGTCCACTCCCGGCCGGTCTCGTGGTCGTGGAGCACGGCGTGGCGCTGCACGAACGTGCCGCGCCGGCTGTCCTGGCCCGCGAGCCGCACCGGCACGCCGTCGAGCACCAGCGAGCCGAACGCGAGCAGCTCCGCGAACGCCCAGTCGATGCCGCCCTTCTCCCCCATCTCCGCGCGCTTCGCCAGCAGGGGCGCGAGTTTCGGGTGCACGGTGAAACCCTCGGGCTGATCGGTGAACGCCGTCGCGATCTGTTTCACGGTCACGTCGGAGATCGCGGTCGGCCGCACCGGCGCGGCGCGCCGAGTCTCCGAAGAGGCGACACTGTCCACAGTGGTCTGTGCGAACGCCCGCTCCAGCCGGTCGCGGAAGTCCCGCTCGGCGGCCGCGAACTCGTCCGCGGTGAGGTCGCCGCGCCGCGTGAGGACGTCGGTGTAGAGCTTGCGCACCGAGGGCTTGGCCTCGATCACGGCGTACATCCGCGGCTGGGTCATCGACGGGTCGTCGGCCTCGTTGTGCCCGCGACGGCGGTAGCAGATCAGGTCGATCACCACGTCGCGCCCGAACTCCTGCCGGTAGGCGAACGCGAGCCGCCCGGCGCGCACGACGGCCTCGGGGTCGTCGCCGTTCACGTGCAGCACGGGCGCCTGGATCGTCTTGGCGACGTCGGTCGAATACACCGACGAACGCCCGTCCTGCGGCAGCGTCGTGAACCCGACCTGGTTGTTGATGTTGACGCGGATCGTGCCGCCGACGCGGTAGCCGCGCAGCTGCGACATCTGCAGCGTCTCGGCGATCACGCCTTCGCCGGCGAGCGCCGCGTCGCCGTGGACGATGATCGGCAGCGTCGAGAACCGCCCGTCGCCGCTGCGGTCCTGCCGCGCGCGGGCCACCCCGAGCAGCACGCCGTCCACCGCGTCGAGGTGCGACGGGTTGGCGGTCAGGTACACGGGCAGCTCGGCGCCGTCCGCGGCGGTGAAGACGCCCTCGGTGCCCAGGTGGTACTTCACGTCGCCAGAACCGCCACCCGCCTCGGCGCTGTCCTCGAACTCGTCGAAGATCTGGCGGTGCGTCTTGCCGGCGATGGTGGCCAGCACGTTGAGCCGGCCGCGGTGCGCCATCGCGATGGTGGCACCGGCCAGGCCTTCGCCGGCCGCGCGGCCCAGGATCGCATCGAGCAGCGCGATCGCCGACTCGCCGCCTTCGAGGCTGAAGCGCGTCTGGCCGACGTACTTGGTCTGCAGGAACGTCTCGAACGCCTCGGCTTCGATGAGCTTGCCCAGCAGGTGCAGCTGCTCGTCTCGCCCGGGCTTCGCGAACGGCTGCTCGACGCGTTCACGCAGCCACCTGCGCTGCTCGAGATCCTGGATGTGGGTGTACTCGATGCTCAGCGTGCGGCAGTAGGCGTCCCGCAGCAGAGCGAGGATGTCGCGCAGGGCCATCCGCTCGCGGCCGCCGAGGCCGCCGGTCGCGAACTCGCGGTCGAGGTCCCAGAGGGTGAGGCCGTGGGTGGCCGGGTCGAGGTCCGGGTGCGAGCGCTGCCGGTACTCCAGCGGGTCCGTGTCGGCGGCGAGGTGACCGTGGGCGCGGTAGGCGTCGATGAGCTCGTGGACCCGGGTCGGTTTGTCGACCGCTCCGGTGACCTCGGCGGCCCAGCGGAGCGGCTCGTACGGGATCCGGAGCGCGGCGAAGACGTCGTCGTAGAAGCCGTGCTCACCCAGCAGCAACTCCTCGACCAGGCGCAGGAACTCGCCACTGCCCGCACCCTGGATCACGCGGTGGTCGTAGGTGCTGGTGAGCGTGAGGGTCTTGCCGATGCCGTTGTCCGCGAGCCACTCGGCACTCGCGCCCTTGAACGCCGCCGGGTACTCCAGCGCGCCCGCGCCGATGATGGCGCCCTGGCCCTGGGTCAGGCGCGGCACGGAGTGCTCGGTGCCGATCCCGCCGGGGTTGGTCAGCGACAGCGTGAGGCCGGCGAAGTCGTCGACCTTCAGCGCGCCGCCGCGGGCGCGTTCGACGAGGTCTTCGTACGACGCCAGGAACTCGGCGAACGTCAGCGGCTCGGCGGCCTTGATCACCGGCACGACGAGCGTGCGGCGGCCGTCGGGGCGCGCCAGGTCGATGGCGACGCCGAGCCCCACGTGCTCGGGCGTGACGACGGCCGGCTTTCCGTCGACCACGGCGTAGTGGACGTTCTGGCCGGGGAACCGCTTCACGGCCTGCACCAGTGCCCAGCCGAGCAGGTGCGTGAAGCTGACCTTGCCGCCGCCGGTGCGGCGCAGGTGGTCGTTGACGACGATCCGGTTCTCGACCAGGAGCTTCGCCGGCACCGTGCGGACGCTCGTGGCGGTCGGCACGGAAAGGCTCGCGTCCATGGCCGACGCCAGGGTTTTCGCGGTGCCGCGCAGGACGGTGACGTCTCCGTCCGGCTGCTCACCGGGCGCCGGTGCGACGGGAGGCTGCGTGCTCGGGGTGCTCGGGGTGTCCGGGGTGTCCGGAGTGTCCGGGGTGTTCGCCTCGGGCCGGTAGTTCTCGAAGACCGGCCACCAGGACCGGTCCACCGAGGTCTTGTCCTGCCGATACCGGTCGTACAGCTCCTCCACCAGCCACTCGTTGACCCCGAACCCTGCCGGGGACCCCTCGTCGACGTCCGTGCCCGCCATTTCGATCCAGCTCCTGTTCCCTGAGAACGCTCGTTCTCACCGCTCGGCATCAGTCTACGCCCCGGAAGAGGACCGTTCGCCCGGCCCCGGATCCGGGGGAAATCAGTGGTGTGGCAAGCGATCCACGACGTGCACCACCGTCGGGACCTTGTACGGCGCGAGGCGATCGCGCAGCCACTCGCGCAACGTCGAGCCGACCGCCGGATCGGTGGTGACGACGTACGCGGCCACCGTCTCGCCCCACCGCGGATCGGCGACCCCGGTCACCCGGACCGCGGTGACGGCCGGGTGCGTGAGAACGACCTCTTCCACCTCGTCCGGGTAGACGTGGAACGAGCCGGTGTTGATCATCCCGTCGAGCCGGCCGGTCAGCCGCAGGTAACCGGCGCCGGTGAGCTCGGCGGTGTCGCCGAGCCGGCACCAGCCGTCCACGTCCGCGAAGGCGGGCGAAACCATCGGGCTGCGGGTGCGGACTTCCCCGCCGACGATCCGCAGGTCGACGGCGGGGATCGGGCGGCCGCACGTCCCGGCCACCTGCGCGTCGCCCGCGAGCAGGCGCCCGTGGTCGTCGGGGCTGAGGACGGTGAGCGGCCAGCCGGCCTCGTAGCGGCCGTAGAGCTGGCAGAGGGTGCCGCCGAAGACGCGGTGCAGACGGGCGAGCTCGGCCGTTTCCACCGGCGCGCCGCCGTAGAGCACGCGGCGCAGCAAAGCCAGGCGGCCGGGGTCGCCCACCGCGTCGGCGACGCGGCTCAGCATTCCGGGAACGGCGAACACCGTCGTGATCCGGTGCCGTTCGATCGCCTCGGCCATCGCGCCGGCGGAGAACCGCGGCAGCAGAACCTGGGGCAAACCCAGGTGCAGGAAGGGAAAACTGCCGACCAGGCCGGTCGCGTGCATCAGCTGGACGACGGTCAGGTAGCGCTCGCCGGCGGCGAGCGGCGGGCCGTAGCCACCGGCGCGGTGGAGGTCCACGTTGATATCGATGATGGCGCGCCAGTTGGCGTAGCTGGTGGGGATGCCGAAGAGCTCGCCGCCGCGGACCGCGCGCGGGTAGACGACCAGTGGCTGTTCCGCGCGGACGAAAACCCGGTCGAACCACTCGGGGCCCGGTGCCGGTGAAGCGTCGTGGTGCACCAGAGTCGCGGCACCGAGCGCCGTGCTCGTCCAGCCCGTCGGATCGTCGCGGACGTCGTCGTGGTGGCCGTCGGTCAGCACCGCCCGCGCGCCGCCGGCGTCGAAGATCGCCCGGGTTTCGGCTGTCGCCGCGGACGGTTCGACCGGCAGGCGCGTGGCCCCGGCCAGCTCTGTGGCGAGAAACGCCTCGAGCGCGGCCGCGCTGTTGCGGAACGACAGGCCGACCGTCGCGCCCGTCAGCCCGCGCTCGACCAGCCGGCCCGCCAGCGCCCGGGCCCGTCGCAGCAGGTCTTCGCCGGTGCGGGTCACGGTGCCGTCGGGGCTGGAGGTGAGCACGGTGTCGGCGGCTCGGGTCAGCGCTTCCCGGATCTCCCGGCCCGCTTCGACCCCGGAGTGACGGTCCATGGTGTCCTCGTCGTCGGTGAGAACGTTCATTCTCACGGTGGTGATAGTCTAGGGTTCACTTTTCCGACCGTCAACGTCCGCTTACGTGAGGTGCCGTGACCAGCGCCGAGGAACTCCGAGACCCCGTCCGCGAGCAGCTGCTCGACGCCGCGGAGCAAGTGTTCTACTCGCGGGGCATCCAGGCCGTGGGCATGGACCGGCTGCGGACCGCGGCGAACCTGCCGCTGCGGCGGATCTACCAGCTCTACCCCAGCAAGGACGACCTCGTCGTCGCCTTCCTGCGCCGGCGCCACGAGCGCATGATGGGCAGCATCGCCGACTTCGTCGCCAAGGCCGACGAGCCGCACGCCCGCGTGGCCGCGATCTTCACCTGGCTGCACCGCTGGTTCTGCGAGGCCGACTTCCGCGGCTGCCCGTGGATGAACGCGTTCGGCGAGCTCGGGGCCACGACCCCGGCGGTCGCCGCCGAGGTGCACCACCACCAGCGCGAGTTCCGCAAGCTGCTGTCCGGCATCGTCACCGACGCCGGCTTCTCCCGCGAAGCCGGCAACGCCGTGTACTTGCTGGCGGAGGGCGCGGTCTCGGCGGCCGCCGTCCAGCGCACCGCCACCCCGGCCGCGGAGGCCCGCCGGACAGCCGAGATCATCATCGGCGCCGAAACACCCGGCCCCCGTCGCCGCGGCGCCGCCCGCGCCCAGTCCTGAGCGCGGGCGGCCGCGGCCGTCATGCCGACGGTGCGGTGGATTCCTCTGTGGACACCGCGAGAGCGGCGCCCCACTCGGTGATCCGGGTGCGGACGGCCTGCGCGGACATTCCGACGCGGGCCCGCACGTCGTCGAGCTTGCCGTGCGCGAGGAACTCGTCCGGCACCCCGATTTCGCGGACCGGGGTGTCGACGCCGGCGGCGTGGAGCTGCTGACCGATCCGCGAGCCGACTCCTCCGGCGACCACACCGTCCTCCGCGGTGACCACCAATCCCGCACCGCGAGCAAGGGAGACGAGCGCGGCGGGCAGCGGCTTCACCCACCGCGGATCGACCACGCGGACCGTGAACCCGGCGTCGGCGATTCCCGGAGCCGCGGCGAGAACGTCCGTGGCCATGGTGCCGATGGCGACGACGAGCACATCGACGTCACCTTCGCCGGACTCCCACAGGACGTCGACGTCGCCCTCGCGGCGGATCGCCGGCACGCCGGCGACCAGCGGAGACTTGGGAAACCGCACGACGCTCGGCCCCTCGTCGTGGGCCACCGCCGCCCGTAGCGCAGCTCGCAGCGTCGGTTCGTCCCGCGGCGCCGCCTGCACGAGCCCCGGCACCATCCCCAGCAACGCGTAGTCCCACACCCCGTTGTGCGAAGGCCCGTCCGCGCCCGTCACGCCCGCGCGGTCGAGCACGAGCGTGACCGGCAGCCGGTGCAGCGCCACGTCGAAGAGGAGCTGGTCGAACGCGCGGTTGAGGAACGTCGAGTACAGCGCCACCACGGGGTGCGCGCCGGCGGAAGCGAGGCCGGCCGCGGAGGTCACGGCGTGCTGCTCGGCGATCCCGACGTCGTGGAAGCGCTCGGGGAACGCGCGCGCGAACTTGCCCAGGCCCGTCGGCTCGCGCATCGCGGCGGTGATGGCGACGAGGTCCTCGCGTTCGGCGCCCAGCGCGGTGATCTCGTCGGCGAAGACCGAGGTCCACGTGCGCTTTTTCGCGGCCAGCGGCCGTCCGGTGGTGATGTCGAAGGCGGCGGGAGCGTGCATCTGCTCGACGTCGTCGTCTTCGGCCGGCGCGTAGCCGTGACCTTTGCGCGTGACCGCGTGCACGACCACCGGCTCGCCGAAGTTCTTCGCCAGCGTGAACGCGCGTTCGAGGGCGGCGAGGTCGTGGCCGTCGACCGGGCCGACGTACTTGAGCCCGAGATCCTCGAACATCCCTTGCGGCGCCAGGAGATCCTTGACGCCGCGTTTCACGCCGTGCAGCACGTCGTACACCAGCGGCGCCTTCTCCAGCGCCCCCTTCACGGAGTCCAGCACGCGTTCGTAGCCCGGCTGCAGGCGCAGCTTGGCGAGCCGGTCGGCCAGCGCGCCGGCGGTGGGCGAGTACGAACGGCCGTTGTCGTTGACCACGATCACCACGGGCCGCCGGGCCGCGGCGATGTTGTTGAGCGCTTCCCAGGTCATCCCGCCGGTGAGCGCGCCGTCGCCGGTCACCGCGACCACGCACCGAGTCTCGCCGCGCAGTTCCAGGCCCTTCGCGAGGCCGTCGGCGTAGGACAGCGCCGTGGACGCGTGGGAGTTCTCGATCCAGTCGTGCGCGCTCTCCGCACGGGCGGCGTAGCCGGACAGCCCGCCGGTCTGGCGCAACCGCTCGAAGCCGGCCCGGCGCCCGGTCAGGACTTTGTGGACATACGTCTGGTGCCCCGTGTCGAACAGGATCGGCTCGGCCGGCGAGTCGAACACCACGTGCAGCGCCACCGTGAGCTCGACGACGCCCAGGTTGGGCCCGATGTGGCCCCCGGTCGCCGACACGGTCCGGATCAGGAACTCGCGAATCTCACCGCACAGCGCCACGCGGTCCTCGAAGCTCAGCCGCCGCACGTCTTCCGGGCTCGAAACGCCCGAGAGCAAGCCGGTCATGCCACTCCCCTCGCCCACCGGCCCACCTGGCCGGAGCCACCCGAACGTACAACACGGTGAGAATGGTCGTTCTCAGAGGACGCGGTTCGGCGGGCAAACGGGTTCCTGACAATCTTCGGTTACCGTCCCCGCCCATGCGGCTGATCATGAAGACGACGGTGCTCGCCGTCGCGGCGATCGTGACGGGATCCGGCACGGCGGTGGCGACCGGGGACCCGGCGGCCACCCGCCGGGTCGAGACGGTGGCCTACGACCTGGGTGACCAGGCGTTCACGCCACCGGCGGACCTCGGCTACGAAGGCAAGAACGAGCTCGACGGCGTCGTCTACTACCCATCCGACTTAGCGCTCGGCACCCATCCGGTGATCATGATCGAACACGGCTCGTGGCAGACCTGCGCCGACCGTGCCGCGACCGACGCCAACGCCGCGGCCCAGGCCGCCCTGGCCGCGGCGCAAAAGGCCGGCGACGACGCGGAAGCGGCGCGGCAAAGCGCGATCGTCGAGCAGACGTCCGCGCGGATGTGGGCGTGGCCGTGCGCCCCCGGCGTCCCGCCGCTGCCCAGCGAGGCCGGCTACGACTACCTCGGGCGGCAGCTCGCGCGGCTCGGGTTCGTCGTCGTGTCCCTCGGCACCAACGGGATCAACGCGACGGCGGGCGGCCAGGCCCCGACCGTCTACTACGCGCGGGCGGCGCTGCTCAACGCCCAGCTCGCCCTGTGGCAGCAGCTGGCGTCGACCGGGCAGGGACCGCTGCGCGGCCACTTCACCGACCCGGCCACCGGAAAGCCGCGTGCCGTGGGCTTCCAGGGCCACCTGAACCTGGACGACGTCGGCACCATCGGCCACTCGATGGGCGGCGGCGGGGTCATGCAGCAGGCCGCCGACCAGCGCCACGGCGACTGGCCCGCGGGGGTGACCGTGAAGGCGGTGTTCGCCCTCGCGCCCACCGACAACTGGAACGACGAGGCCGTGACGCAGGTGCCGTTCGCCCAGATGTGGGGCACGTGCGACCAGGTCAACACCGGCCGCTACTTCACGAGCAACTCCGGCCGCAACCAGGTCCCGATCTACCGCTTCACCCTCACCGGCGGCAACCACGACAACTACAACACCCAGTGGTCCCCGAGCGGCCACCAGGTCGGCAGCTACGACGACGCCGTCCTCGGCACCCGCCCGGGCACCTGCCGGTCACAGTTCCCCGACGGCCCGCAGCAGGACCAGCCCCGGCTCACGGAGCCCCGGCAGCGCGCCATCACGTCGGCCTACGTCACCGCCTTCTTCCAGCGCTTCCTCAACGGTCGCACCGACTTCGACCCCGTCCTCACCGGCCAGCACCACCCGGCCGGTCTGCCGAACGCGATCGACGTCGGCTACACCCCGGCGGCCGGTTCGCACTGACCCCGGCCAGGCGCCGCGGGACTTCGGCAGGTCCGCAACCGGCGGGAGCACCCGCGGCGTCTTCCTGAGGTCGAGAGCGAGGGCGGCGCGCCAGCCCATCGCGGCGGCTTTCCCTTCTCCGGACAGCAGAACTTCCCGGCCCTCCGCGGAGGTCCGCCACCGCTGGACGACCTCGGCACAGGTCGGCCCACCCGGAGCGGCTCATCGAACGGGGCTCGTCTCCGGTCATAAGACTTGGCGGCGCGGCGCAGGTGGGCCGAGCCGGCCCGCCGCGGGTCAGCTCGACACGGCGAGGCCGTGCATGGCCGTGGAGAGCAGGCGTTCCATCAGGTCCGCGGGGCCGCCGGGTTGCTGGGCCGCCCAGGCGAGGCCGAGGGCCAGGGAGATGACCTCGTAGACGGTGACGTCGGCGCGGACGCGGCCGGAGTCCTGGGCGCGCGCGAGCAGCCGGCCTGCGGACGAGCGCATCGCGGCGCACGAGGCGTGCAGCGCGGACTCCTCGTCCGCCAGTGCCGCCATGATCGACTCCGGCAGGCCCAGGTAGGTGCGCGCGCCGGTCGCCAGTTCGCCGAGCCAGGTGAGCAACGCGTCGGGTGCCGCGAGGTCGGGAGTGTCCGCCAGTGCCTCCGCCCGCGTGCGCAACGCGGCGAAGTTGCTGTCCAAAAGGGACTCCAGCAGCGCCGCACGGGTCGGGAAGTGCCGGTAGAGCGTGCCGATGCCGACGCCGGCTCGGCGGGCGACGTCCCGCAGCGACGCATCGGTGCCCTGTTCCGCGAAGGCCTCGCGTGCGGCGGCCAGCAGGAGGTCGCGGTTGTGCGGCACCCCGGACGGCGTGGCTTCGGTCACGCGAGCTCTCCCGCCTTGACGTCGCGGAGCACTGCTCCGTAGCTTTGAAGTGCACCGGAGCGGTGCTCCGGCCGACGTCGAGTGTACGCCGCCAGAAAGGACCACGTCATGCGTGCGGTCATCCTCACCGGCCCGGGCGAGCCGGAGGTCGTGGACCTGCCCGACCCTCACCCGACGGACGGGCAGCTGCGGATCCGGATGGCCGGCGCGGCGGTGAACCCGGCCGACCTGCACGTGATCGACAGCGGCCACACGGGTGTCGGGCTCGGGCTCGACGTGGCGGGGGTCGTGGACGAAGTCGGCCCCGGAGTCACCGGGTTCGCCGTGGGCGACCGCGTCGCGGCCCTGCAGTTCCCGCACGCGCCCCACGCCGTCGCGGGTGCCGCCGCCGAGTACGTGCTCGTGCCGGCCCAGGACGCCGCGCGGGTGCCGGACGGTGTCGACCTCCTCGACGCCGCCACCGTGCCCTGCAACTCCCTGACCGCGGCACAGCTCCTCGCCCTCCTCGGCCCGGCGGCGGGACAACGGCTGCTGGTCACCGGCGCCGCCGGTGCGGTCGGGGGCTACGCCGTGGCCCTCGCCGCACAGGACGGCTGGTCGGTCGTCGCCCTGGCTCGCGCGTCGGACGCCGGGTTCCTCACCCGCGGCGGAGCGCACGACATCATCACGGACCTGGCGCAGGCACCCGAGGTCGACGCGGTGTTCGACACCGCCCTCCTCAACGAGGCCGCGCTGAAGCCGGTGCGCGCCAACGGTTCCTACGTCGGCATCTTCCCGGGTCGCGAACCCGCACCCGAACGCGGCATCGACGTCACCTCGGCGGTCGTCTTCCCCGACGCCGCCGCTCTGACGCGGATGCTCGCCCTCACCCAGCAGGGCGTGCTCGAAGCGCGCCGCGCCGGCACCGTCGCGCTGGCCGAGGCCCCGGCCGCCTACCCGCGGTTCCGGACCGGCGGCCTGCGCGGCCGCCTGGTCCTCACTCCGTGAGCGAGCCGCGCACGACGGGACCGAAATCGTCGTACGCCGCCGCGACGTCCTCCAGGTCGAGCTCGCCCGGCAGGTCGTCCGCGTCCTGGCGCGCGAGCAGGTACGCCATGATCGCGCGCACCAGCCGCTCCTCCTCGATCCCGCCGAACTCCAGCTCGGACACCGTCGTGCTGTCCGACCTGAGCCGGATCAGGACCTCGTCCTCGCCGCTGGGGACGCTGACGAGGTAATCGTGTTCGGCGAGCCGCTCGACCCGGACCTGCTGCATCGTCACGCCCACCGGCTCCATTCCGAGAACGATCGTTCTCACCGGAACGAGTCTAGAAACCGCCGGCGACCGAAGTCAATCCGGGATGTTCAACCCCACGGTGGCGCGGTGAACCCGCCGAGCTCGCCTTCGAGCAGCCGCGCGAGGTGGATCGTGGTGTGGTCCTCGAACATCGGCCCCACCAGCTGGACACCGACGGGCAGCCCCTCGTCGGACAGCCCCACCGGCGCGACCGTGGCCGGCAGCCCGGGCATCGACGCGATCCCGGCCCACACGAGCTGGCCGGGGTACGGGTGCGCCACGCCGTCGACCGGAATCGTCCGGCCCCGCTGGTCTTCGCTGTGGTCGTGCGGGAACGCCGGAGTCGGCATCGGCGGGCACAGCACGACGTCGAACTCCTCGAACAGCTCCCGCCACGCCTGGCGGTGCCGCTGGCGGACCGCGTCGGCGGCCAGCCAGTCGCGGTGGCTGATCACCGTGCCGCGCAGGTGCTCCGCCGCGAGACTGTGATCATCGGGCGCCACCGAAGTGGCCCGCTGCCGGAACTGCTCGTAGACCGGCGGCGGACAGCTCGCGCCGACGACGGAGTCGAACAGCAGCACGAACGTCCGCGCGGCCTCGACCGGATCGGGCAGCAGCGGACTGTCGTGCTCCACCCGCGCGCCGGCGCGGGTCAGCACGTCGGCGACCCGCCGGATCCCGGCCCGCACACTCGCGGACGTCGGCATCACCGGGTGGTCCTCGACCACGAGCACGCGGTAATCCGCCAGCGCCGTGCGCCGCGAAGGCGGAAGTTTCCCCGACGCACCACGCGGCGTCGTGAGCGGATCCGACTCGGCGAGCAGGTCGAGCAGCAGCGCGAGGTCGCTCGCGGTGCGCGCCATCGGCCCGATGACGGTGAGGTCCTTTTCGGACGGCAGCGGCGGGTTCGGCGGCGCGGTGTGCCCGCGTGAGGGCAGCACACCCTGCGACGCCTTGTGCGCGTACACCCCGGTGAAATGCGCCGGGGCCCGCAGTGAACCCGCGATGTCCGACCCGATCGACAGCGCGCCGAACCCGGCGGCGAGCGCGGCGGCCGAGCCCCCGGACGAACCACCCGGCGTCCGCGTGCGGTCCCACGGGTTGTTCGTGGTGCCGTAGATCGCGTTGTAGGTCTGCAGATCCCCGAGCCCCAAGGGGACATTGGTCTTCCCGAGCACGACGGCGCCCGCCGCCTTCAGCCGCGCGACCGGCAGCGCGTCCTCAGTCGCGACGAAGTCCTTGAACGGCGGGATCCCCCACGTGGTCGGCAGGCCCGCGACGTTGAACGACTCCTTGACGGTCACGGGAATCCCCAGCAGCGGCCGGTCGTCCCCGCGCGCCAGCGCCGCGTCGGCTTCCCGCGCCGCCGCCCGTGCCCGGTCGAAGTCGCGCACGCACACCGCGTTGAGCTCCGGGTCGTACATCTCGATGCGCGCGATCGCCGCCTCCGTCAGCCCGGCCGCGCTCACCTTGCCCGCACGCAGGGCGGCGGACAGTTCGCCGGCCGTCGCGTAAGTCCAGTCCGCCTGCATCGAGGTCCCCCACTCTGGGTTCGGATTGTCGAAGTCAGACTCTACGCAGCTGACTTCGACAGTCGCAACTCAGGGGTAGACTCGCAGCATGGCGATGACTCTGGAGGGCGCGGTCACCGACCGGCGCGGCTGGCGGGCCGAGAACTGCTCGATCACCAAGGCGATCGAGGTCGTGGGCGCCCGCGCGACCGTGCTCGTGCTGCGCGAGGCCTTCTACGGCACGACACGCTTCGACGAGTTCGTCGACCGCACGGACCTCTCCCCCAGCGTCGCGGCCGCCCGACTCAAGCAGCTCGTGGAGCTCGGCGCGCTCGAGAAGCAGCCCTACCGCGAACCCGGTGCGCGGCCGCGCGACGAATACGTGCTCACGCCGAGGGGCCGCGATCTCTTCCCGGTCGTGCTGGCGCTGATGCAGTGGGCCGACAAGCACCTGCAGCCCGACGGCGGCCCGGTGCGGATCGTCGAGCGCCGCTCCGGAAAATCCGTCAGCGTCGCGCCCCACACGGACTCCGGCGAGCCGCTGAACCTCGAAGACCTCGCCGTCGTGCCCAACGAGACCTGGGTGCGCCCGTGAGGTCCGTGGGGTCGCGGACCCGCCTCGCCGCCGACGGATTGGGAACCCGGCCGAAGTCGCGGGGCGGGGGACACGCGACCTCGGCCGGGTAGCTATGGGGACGGTGGTCCGTCCCGGTTTTCACCGCCCGCCGGGGATTCCCCGGCAGTCGGCGCATTGCGGCGAGCCTTCACCCGAGCCGCGCTCGGCCCGGTCGCGCAGCCAGCCGGCCGGGAGTCCGAGCCGCGCCGCCTGGCCGCGCAGATCGAAGTCGTCCCAGCCCAGCAGCCGGTCGCTCGACCACCAGCGCCGCGGGCCCGCGTACTCGGTCACGCCGCACTCATCCCGCGCGGGTCGGCCGGCGCCGAAACGTCTTCGTCGGCCTGCGGGTTCGCCAGCCGGCACAGCGGCCCGCCGCCCGGGTGCGAGACGACGCGGCTGTCGGCGAGGAACCACAGGCGCTCGGCCGGGCGGCCGCACACCGAGCACGGGCAGCCGAAGAGCTGCAAACCCCAGCGGGACAACGGCTCAGGCATGGCTCGTCCTCTGCGCATCCGTGCGGCCCCGAGCACCGAGCACGGCCGTGGCGCTGCCTCGCGGCAGCCGGCCCGAACGCATCCGCTGCCGAGGTCCGGCCGGGACGCGGCGGAGGGTGGCCGTGCGTCCCCGGTCGGGCAAGCCGTGCTGGCGCATCACGCTTCCACCTTCCGATCCGGAGGAGAACTCGGGGGGCGGGCGGCATCTTGACGACCCGATGCCGGCTACCGCCATGGCTTTCGAGTCCTCACAGGATCGCCGCGACCGGCTGTGGTCCGCATTCCTGCCACCTGGAGTCCCTCGCCCCCGCTACCGGGACTTTCACCCGCGGGCCGGGGGCTGGCTGTCCGCGCGGGCGGCGCCTATTCTCGGGACGGGTGTTGCGCGTGTCCGACGAAACGATGGTGCAGCGTCGCCGGACCGGAGAGCGCATGCGGCGGCGCTCCAGCGGCGCGCTCGCCGCCGTGGTCGCGGTCGCCGTCGTCACGGGTGTGGCGCTGCTGCTCGAGCCGCATGTGGACTCCGTGTCCCTGCTGATGTTGTACCTCGTCGTGGTGCTGCCGGTCGCCGTGATCTGGGGAACCGCGCTGGCCGTGGGAACCTCGTTGCTGAGCGTCGGTGTCTACGCGGTCCTGTTCGCCCCGCCGCCGTTTTCGCTGCAGTTCGTCGACGCCCAGAACGCGGTCGCACTGGGGGTTTTCCTCATCACCGCGGTGGTGGTGGGGACCCTCGCGGCGCAACTGCAGCGCACGGCCCTGATCTCCGAACGCCTCACCGCCGAGCAGTCGGCCCTGCGCCGGGTCGCGACGCTCGTCGCGAGATCGGTGTCGCCGCCGGAGGTCTTCGAAGCCGTGACGCGGGAGGTCGGCCTGCTCTGCGACGCCGACCTGGCCCGCATGGAACGGTACGAAGTGGACGGCACGGTGACGGGTGTCGCCGCGTGGAGCCGCGTGCCCGTGCACCTCGCCGTCGGCACGAAGATCGAGCTCGACGGGCTCAGCGTCGCGCGCGACGTGCGCGCCACCGGGCGGCCGGTGCGGCTCGCGAGCTTCGCCGGCGAGACGGGCGCGATCGCGCGCGAAGCCCGCAGCCTGGGCATCCGCTCGTCGGTCGGCTGCCCGATCACGGTGTCCGGCCGGCTGTGGGGCGTGATCGCGGCGTCGACGAAGAGCGCCGAGCGCTTCCCCGACAACACCGAGGCGCAGATCGCCAGCTTCACCGAGCTCGTCGCCACCGCGGTCGAGAACGCCGAGGCCCGCGCCGAGCTCCAGGCCTCCCGCGCGCGCATCGTCGCCACCGCCGACCGGACCCGCCGGCGCATCGAACGCAACCTGCACGACGGCGCCCAGCAGCAGCTCGTCTCGCTCGCCCTCCAGGTGCGCGCGGTGCAGGCGCTGATCCCCGACGAGGCCCTCGAGGCCCGCGGCGAGCTCGATCGCATCGCCGACGGACTGTCCGACGCGCTGGACGAGCTGCGCGAGATGGCCCGCGGCATCCACCCGGCGCTGCTGGCCGAGCTCGGGCTCGTGCCCGCGCTCAAGGCCCTCGCCCGGCGCGCGCCGCAGAACGTCGAGCTCGACGTCCGCGCCGACGGACGGCTGCCGGAGCCGATCGAGGTCGGCGCGTACTACGTCGTCGCCGAGGCACTCACGAACGCGGCCAAGCACGCGCAGGCCACCGCGATCACCGTCGTCGTCGAGACCCGCGCCGACGCGCTGCGCATCGCCGTGCGCGACGACGGCGCGGGCGGCGCCGACTTCGCCCGCGGCACCGGGCTGGCCGGGCTGAAGGACCGTGTAGAGGCGCTCGGCGGGCGGATCTTCCTCGACAGCCCGCCCGGCGACGGCACGGTGCTTCGCGCCGAGTTCCCGCTGGTCGGGCGGGCCGGCTGAGCAGGCGTACCGGCCAGCCGGTAGGTGAGCTACCCACTGGCCGGGCCCGGGAATTCCCGCTCGCCGTGACGACGGCGACCCGGTCGGGGTACCACACTGGGTGACCAGGCGGGGGCAAAGAAGGTTCCTCGGGAAGAAGTCCGGTCATGACAGTCCACCACCACGCGAGCAACAGGTACTGCACCCGGTGCGGGCGCTGGCACAGCCACTGCGACGCCTGCGGCTGGTTCTGGTACGGCGCCTGCACGTTCTCGGAGGCGCTGCGGCGCATCCGGTTGCACCAGCTCGACGAGGTGTATGCGGACGGGGTGACCGGCCGTGGCCGTACCGGTTAGCGGGAATGCGCGCGCTGCGCGGTTCTGGGAGGGTGAACACGTGCGGTGCCTGATCGTCGACGACAGTCCGGGTTTCCTGGCCGCGGCTCGTCGGCTGCTGGAGCGTGAGGGAGTCACGGTCGCGGGGGTGGCCCGGGGCGGGGCGGAAGCATTGCGGTCCGTCGCGGAGCTGCGACCCGATGTCGTGCTGGTCGACATCGACCTCGGCGGGGAAAGCGGCCTCGACCTCGTGGTGCGCCTGGCGCACACGGACGCCGGGGGCTCGTCGGACATCATCGTGATCTCGACCCACGAGGAAGAGGACTACCGCGACGTGATCGCGGAAGGTCCCGCGGTGGGGTTCCTGCCCAAAGCCATCCTGTCCGCGGGGGCGATCCGCGGCCTGCTCGGCGCGGCCGGCTAGCGGTTGTCGAGGTAGGCCAGCACCGCGAGCACGCGGCGGTGGTCGTCGGTGGTCTCCGGCAGGTCGAGCTTGGCCAGCACGCTGCGGACGTGCTTCTCCACGGTGCCTTCGGTGACCCAGAGCCGGCGCGCGATCCCGGCGTTGGAGCGGCCTTCGGCCATCAGGCCCAGCACCTCGCGTTCCCGGGCGCTCAGCGCGGCCAGCGGGTCGTTGCGGTGGCGGGCCTCGACGAGCTCCTGCACCAGCGCCGGCTCGACGACCGAGCCGCCCTTGGCGATCCGCCGGAGCGTGTCGAGGAACTCCCCCACGTCGGCGACCCGGCTCTTGAGCAGGTAGCCGATGCCGCGGCCGCCGGCCAGCAGCTCCATCGCGTGGTCGACGTCGGCGTGGGCCGAGAGGACCAGGATGCCGATCTCGGGGAGCTCCTCACGGATGGTGCGCGCGGCCTCCAGCCCCTCGACGGTGTGGGTCGGGGGCATCCGGACGTCGACCAGGACCAGGTCGGGGCGGTGCTCCCGCACGAGATCGAGCAGCGCCGTCGCGTCTCCGGCCTGCCCGGCCACGGCGAACCCCGAGCGGTCGAGCAGGCTCGCCAGGCCTTCGCGCAGCAGTACGTCGTCCTCGGCCAGGACCACTCGTGGCACCGTCATCGCCACCACCGCTTTCGCCGCGGTGTTGCCCGGATGCCGCGGAACTCAGGTGGACAATCGTGCCATAGCGCTTCGGCCGTCACCAACTCGCTCGGCGTGTCACGAACCGACGAGCACCACGTGCAGGGTCCGCGGCCCGTGCACGCCTTCGACGCGGTTCAGCTCGATGTCGCTCGTGGCACTGGGACCGCTGATCCACGTCTGCGGCCGGTTCGGATCCAGCAGCGCGACGGCCTCGGGCACACCCGGCACGATCTGGTCCTCCCGGACGACGCACACGTGCACGTCCGGCACCAGGCTGAGTGCGCGGCGGCCCTGGCCCGGGCCGTGGTCGAGCACGAGCGTGCCGGTGCGCGCGATCCCGACGGCCGCCGTGGTGACCACGGCGTCGCAGGAGTCGAGGTCCTCGGCGTCCGGAGTTCCGCCGAGGTCGACGGGGAAACCGTCCGGAACCAGGATGTTTTCAGCCGGCCCCAGCGCGGCGCGGACAGTGTCGGCCAAGTCGGCCGGCGCGCACCGGCTCAGCGTGGCGCGGTAGTCGACCACGCGTTCGGCGAACAGCGAAACCACGTCCGCGGGCGGGGGCGCGCTGCGGTAGCCACGAGGCACGGGCGCCTCGGCGCGGTCGGCCTCGCGCAAGGCACCGCGGACGGCCGCGAGGATCTCGTCGCGCGCGCTCATCGGCGGCCCGTCCGGCGCCACCACGCGCGGAAGGACTCCGGCGGCGGCGCGGGCAGGTCGCGGGCGCCGGTCCACAGCGAGGCGGGCCACGGCAGCCGCCGCACCGCGCGCCGGCCGCCGGGCAGAACCGCGCGGCCGAAGCGGTTCAACGCCTTGCCCGCCGCGCCCATCCCGCGTTCGGCGAGGGTGAGCCGCCGGGCGTCCGACAGCACCCAGGACGCGGTTTTCATCGCCACGGCTTCGGGTTTCGGCGCGCCGCCGCGGTGGGCGTCCACGACCTGCGAGCGCAGGTGGACCAGCACTTCGGGGATGTCGATGCGGACCGGGCAGGCTTCGAAGCAGGCGCCGCACAGGCTGGAGGCGTACGGCAGCGAATCGGTCTGCTCGTCGACGCCGACGCCTTTGAGCAGCGGGTTGAGGATCGCGCCGATCGGGCCCGGGTAGACCGAGCCGTAGGCGTGGCCGCCGGTGCGTTCGTAGACCGGGCACACGTTGAGGCACGCCGAGCAGCGGATGCAGCGCAGCGCCTGCCGCCCGACCTCGTCGGCCAGCGCTCGCGTGCGGCCGTTGTCGAGCAGCACCACGTGCATTTCCTGCGGCCCGTCGCCGGGCGTGAGCCCCGACCACGTGGAGGTGTAGGGGTTCATGCGCTCGCCCGTGCTGGAGCGCGGCAGCAGCTGGAGGAACACGTCCAGATCGGACCAGGTCGGCACGACCTTTTCGATGCCCACCACCGAAACCAGCACCTCGGGCAGCGTCAGGCACATGCGGCCGTTGCCCTCGGACTCGACCACGACCAGTGTCCCGGTGTCGGCGACGGCGAAGTTCGCGCCGGAGACGGCCATCTTGGCGCGCAGGAACTTCTCGCGCAGGTGCAGCCGCGCCGCACCTGCCAGCTCGGCCGGTTCGTCGGTCAGGTCCTCGGGTGCCGGCCGGCCCGCGGCGGCCATCCGACGGCGGAAGATCTCGCGGATCTCCGCGCGGTTGCGGTGGATCGCGGGCACGAGGATGTGGCTGGGCAGGTCGTCGCCGAGCTGCACGATCAGCTCCGCGAGGTCGGTCTCCCACGCGGTGATGCCCTGCTCGGCGAGCGCCTCGTTGAGCCCGATCTCCTGCGTGGCCATGGACTTGACCTTCACGACCTCGCCGACGCCGTGGCCGTGGGCGATCCGGGCCACGATGTCGCACGCCTCCCGCGCGTCGCGGGCCCAGTGCACGGTCGCGCCGCGGGACTGCAACGCCGCTTCCAGCGTCAGCAGGTGCTCGTCGAGGTGCCGCAGCGTGTTGTCCTTGATCGCCGCGCCCGCCAGCCGCAGTTCTTCCCATTCGTCCACCTCGCCGACGACGGCCGCGCGCTTGGCGCGGATCGTGCCGGTGGCGTGGGCGAGGTTGCGGCGCAGCTGGCTGTCGGCGAGGGCCTCGCGCGCGGCCGTCGGGAACGCCGGCATGCCGACGAACGTGGCACTCACGCGTTCTCCTCGGTCGAAGCCAGTACGTCGGCCAGGTGCAGCACCCGCACGCCGGAGCGCTCGCGCGAGAGCAGGCCGCCGATGTGCAGCAGGCACGAGTTGTCACCCGCGACGAGGACTTCCGCGCCGGTGTCTCGGACGTGGCGGGCCTTGTCCGCGCCCATCGCGGTGGACGTCTCGGCGTTTTTCACCGCGAACGTCCCGCCGAACCCGCAGCACTCCTCGGCAGCGGGCAGTTCGACGAGGTCGAGCCCGCGCACGTTGCGCAACAGCTGCAACGGCTTGTCGCCGACGCCGAGCATGCGCAGCGAGTGGCACGTCGGGTGATACGTCACGCGGTGCGGGAAGTAGGCGTCCACGTCGGTCACGCCGAGCACGTCGACCAGGAACTCGCTGAGCTCGTAGACCTTCGGCCCGGTCTCCGCCAGCCGCGGCTCCCCCGCGCGGCGCGCGACGAGCGAGTGCTGGTGGCGCGCCGAACCCGCGCAGGACCCGGACGGCGTGACGATGCAGTCGTAGCCGGCGAAGGCGTCGGTGAAGGCGCGCACCACGGGCACGGCCTCGTCGAGGTAACCGGTGTTGACCATCGGCTGGCCGCAGCAGGTCTGCGCTTCCGGGAACTCCGCGTCGACGCCGAGGCGCCGCAGCAGCCGGAACACCGCCTTGCCGGTGTCGGGGAACATCGTGTCGTTGATGCACGTCACGAGCACGGCGACCTTCACGCCACCACCCCCGCTCCGCTCAGCCGCGCCTCGGCGGCAGCCCAGTTCCCGCCGCCCGGCTGGTAACGCCGCAGCGGCTGGGTCTCGCGGATCAGCCTACGCATGGCCGCGAGGTCCGGCAGGCCGGCGCCGAGGGCCCGCGCCTGCACGAGGACGTTGCCCAGCGCCGCCGCCTCGACCGGCCCGGCCAGCACCGGCACGCCGCACGCGTCGGCCGTCAGGCGGCACAGCAGCTCGTTGCGGGCGCCACCGCCGACGACGTGCACCACGTCGACCGGACGGCCCGTGACCTGTGCGGCCTGCCGGACCGCGCGGCGGTACGCGAGCGCGAGACTGTCCACAATGCACCGCACGAGCTCGCCCCGGCTCCGCGGCGGCCGCTGCCCGGTTCCGCGGCACGCGGCGGCGATGCGCGCGGGCATGTCTCCGGGCGGGAGGAACTCGGGGGTGTCGAGGTCCACGACGGCCGCCAGGGGCGGTGCGGCGGCCGCCTCCGCGAGCACCGTCGCCAGGTCCGCGGGCTCGCCGCGCGCGGCCCAGGTCCGCAGGGTCTCGGTGAGCACCCACAGGCCCATCACGTTGCGCAGGAAGCGGATCTTGCCGTCGACGCCGGTCTCGTTGGTGAAATTGGCCGCCAGCGCCGCTGCACCGAGCTGCGGTTCGTCGAGCTCCAGCCCGACCAGCGACCACGTGCCGGAGGAGATGTAGGCGAAGTTCGCACCGGGCTCGGCGGGCACCGCCACAACCGCCGACGCCGTGTCGTGCGAACCGACGGCGATCACCGGCAGCTCCGGCTTCCCGAGCTCCTCGGCCAACGCCGGCAGCAGCGTCCCGATCCGGTCGCCCGGCTCGCGCAACGGGGGCAGCAGCCGTGCCGGGATGCCGGCCCGCTCGGCGAGGCCACCCGCCCACGTCCGCTCGCGCACGTCGTAGAGCTGCGTGGTGGACGCGTTGGTGCGCTCGGCGCCGACGCTCCCGGTCAGCCAGTAGCCGAGCAGGTCCGGGATCAGCAGCATCTTCTCGGCCGCCGCCAGCCGGTCGCCTTCGGACACCAGCTGGTAGAGCGTGTTGAACGGCAGCTCCTGCAAGCCGGTGACGGCGAACAGCTCCGCCGCGGGGATCGTCCGGTGCACGAACTCCGCCACGCCGTCGGTGCGGGAGTCCCGGTAGTGCACGGGGTTGGCGAGCAGCCGGCCGTCGGCGTCGAGGAGGCCGTAGTCGACCGCCCACGAGTCGATGCCGACGCCCGCCACCGCGCCGGCGGCGCCGAGCCCGGCCAGCACCTCGCGGTAGAGCCCGAGCACGTCCCAGTGCAGGGTGGAGCCGGTGGCACCGGCGACCCGGACGCCGCCGTTCGGAAAGCGGCGCACCTCTTCCAGGTCGAGCCGCCCGGGCCCGACCGTCCCGGCCATCACCCGCCCGCTCGTCGCGCCGAGGTCGACGGCGGCCAGGCGCAGCACCCGCACATCCATCAGCCGGACACCACGGTCAGCCCGAGTCCCAGCAGGTCCGCCACCGCCTTCAGCTCGGCGACGCGGTGGCCGGTCCCCAGCGCCCAGTGGTGGTTCACGCCGGTGGCCGACCACGCGTCGGTCCACTCGCCGGGGTCGCAGCCGAAGTCCACCCGCGAGGTCGTGTTCCCGATCTGCAGCAGCGGCCCCGGAACGACCTCGCCTTCGGACGCGACGAGCACGAACGTGCCGTCGCGCAGCTGGCCGAGGCCGCACAACGTCACCGGGCCGTGCTGCACGTCGAACTCGACGGACACGCCCCAGCCCCGCTTGCCGTGGTAGACGCCGAGCCCGCGCAGCAGCGGCTTGCGCGCGCTGATCGCCAGGTGCGCCGGGCCGTCGTGGCCCATCTCCACGACGTTGTCGCGGAAGTTCAGCGCCTGCAGCTCGGTGAACGAACCGCCGGCACCGAGCCGGTCCATCAGCAGCATCGCGAGCGACGCCCGCAGCTCGTACTCGCCGACCGTGGGCACGCCGCGGGCCGTGAGCAGCGAGGCGCCGAGGATGAACCCGGCTCCCACTCGCTCGTGGGTCTCCCCGTCGAGCCCGCGGTGGTAGTACGCGAGCGAGTCCAGCCCGAAGTCCCCGACGAGACGGTCCAGCGCCACCGAAACCTTGGCGCCCCAGGCGAAGTCCTCCTCGACGACCGAATCGTCCACAGTGAACACTTCGCGGGCGAGGGCCATCCGGGCCGCCGTCTCGGCGTCGGTGACCTGCTCCACGCGCACGCGCAGGTCGTCGACCTCCAGGATCTCGACGTGCCCGCCGAGCTGCGCCGACACCAGCGTCGGATCGGTGGCCACGTCCATCATCCCCGGGTACAGGTGCCCGAGCAGGCCGTGACGCCCGTGCCGGAACGCCGCCCGCACGCCGGCCGCGGTGATCCAGCGCGCGATCTTCACCCAGGCCCGTTCGTCCTCCAGGTACCCGGACACCGACCGGAACTCGACGCCGACGCGGCGGAACGCGTTGGCCATCTCCGGCAGCGGGCAGGCCCCGCAGTAGGCCAGCCACGCGCCCGTGTCGAACGACGCGTGGTCCATCGCCTCGGTGGGCTGCAGGTTCAGCAGCAGCACCGGCGAGCCCGAGCGCTGCGCGATCGGCACCAGCATGCTCGACGTCAGGTACGTGGTGAGGAAGCCGATGATCAGGTCGCAGTCGGCCACCCGCAGCTTCTCCGCGGCGGCCGCGCCTTCGGCCGCGTCGGAGACGAACCCGGCGTCGACGACCTCGCAGTCCATTCCCGACAGCCGCTCCGCGACCCGGCGCGCCGAGGCCTGCAGCTGCGGCAGCAGGTCCGGGAACTGCGGCCAGTACGCACCGAGCCCGCCGGCGACGAGGCCGACGCGGGTGCGGCGCGGGGTGATGCGGTCCAAAGCGGACGGCACAGAGGGCACTGCCGGGACGGGCTGCCCGAGTGTGTCGGTCATGAAATGCTCTCCCTAGCGGAGGAAGGCCGCGGCGACCCCGGCGTCGACCGGGATGTGCAGGCCGGTGGTGTGGGTGAGGTCGCCGCCGGTCAGCGCGAACACCGCGGCGGCAACGTGCGCGGGCAGCACCTCGCGCTTGAGGATCGTGCGCTGGGCGTAGAACTCGCCGAGCTTCTCCTCCGGCACCCCGTAGACTGCGGCGCGCTGCGCACCCCAGCCGCCCGCGAAGATGCCGGAGCCGCGGACGACGCCGTCGGGGTTGATGCCGTTGACACGGATGCCGTGCTCGCCCAGCTCGGCCGCGAGCAACCGGACCTGGTGGGCCTGGTCGGCTTTCGCAGCGCCGTAGGCGACGTTGTTCGGGCCCGCGAACACCGAGTTCTTCGACGAGATGTACACGACGTCGCCGCCGAGGCCCTGGGCGATCATCGCCTTCGCCGCGGCCTGCGAGACCAGGAACGAGCCCTTGGCCATCACGTCGTGCTGCAGGTCCCAGTCGCGTTCCGTCGTCTCCAGCAGCGGCTTGGAGATCGAGAGCCCGGCGTTGTTCACCACCAGGTCGAGCCCGCCGAACGCCAGCACGGTCGCGTCGACCGCCGCTGCCACTCCGGCCGCGTCGGTCACGTTCGCCGTGACCGCGATGGCCTTGTCGGTGCCGCCGATGCCGGTGGCGACCTCCTCGGCCGCCTCGGTGTTGAGATCGGCGATGGCCACGCAGGCGCCTTCGGCCGCGAGCCGTTCGGCGATGGCCCGCCCGATGCCAGAGCCCGCGCCGGTGACCAGCGCGATCCGCCCGGCCTGCGGTTTCGGCTTCGGCAGGCGCTTGAGCTTGGCCTCCTCCAGCGCCCAGTACTCGATGCGGAACTTCTCGCTCTCCGCGATCGGCGCGTACGTCGACACGGCTTCCGCGCCGCGCATCACGTTGATCGCGTTGACGTAGAACTCCCCCGCCACCCGCGCGGTCTGCTTGTCCTTGCCGAAGGAGAACATGCCGACGCCGGGCACCAGCACGATCGCCGGGTCCGCACCACGCATCGCCGGGCTGTCCGGCGTCGCGTACCGCTCGTAGTAGGCGCGGTAGGACTCGCGGTACTCGGCGTGCAGCTCCTTCAGCCGCGCGACGACGTCCTCCAGCGGCGCGGTCGCGGGCAGGTCGACCACCAGCGGGCGGACCTTGGTGCGCAGGAAGTGGTCCGGGCACGACGTGCCCAGCGCGGCGAGCCGCCCGAGCTTCTCCCGCGAAAGGAACTCCAGCACCACGTCGGCATCGGTGTAGTGGCCGACGTTGCGCTGATCCGTGGACGCGAGCCCACGGATCAGCGGCGCCAGCGCCGCGGCCCGCGCGCGGCGCTCATCCTCCGGTAACCCCTCGAAACCGGGGACGACGGGGCCGAACGGCTCGGCTTTGCCGCGTTCGGCCAGGAACTTCTCGGCGGTGCGGATGATCTCCAGCGAATTCCGCCGGCACTCCTCGGAAGTCGCGCCCCACGCGGTGATCCCGTGTCCGCCCAGGATCACGCCGATCGCCTGCGGGTTGGCCGCCTTCACGGCCGCGATGTCCAGGCCGAGCTGGAAGCCGGGCCGGCGCCAGTCCACCCAGGCGACGCGGTCGCCGAAGCACTCCTTCGTCAGCGCAGCGCCGTCGGCCGCCGTGGCCAGCGCGATGCCCGAGTCCGGGTGCAGGTGGTCGACGTGCGCCGCCTCGACGAGACCGTGCATCGCGGTGTCGATCGACGGCGCCGCCCCGCCGCGCCCGTGCAGGCAGTAGTCGAACGCGGCGACCATCTCGTCCTCGCGCTCGACCCCCGGGTAGACGTCGACGAGCGCGCGCAACCGGTCCAGTCGCAGCACGGCGAGCCCGGATTCCTTCAGGGTGCCGAGGTCGCCGCCGGAACCCTTGACCCACACCAGTTCGACGGGCTTCGCGGTGACCGGGTCGAGCACCTCGCCCTTCGCGGAGGTGTTGCCGCCGGCGTAGTTCGTGTTCCGCGGATCGGCGCCCAGCGCGTTGCTGCGGGCGATGAGCTCCTCGGGCACGGTCATGCTCATGCTCCCCATCCGGCCTGCTGCCCGTCGGCGCGCTCGGCCTCGATCTTCTGCTGGTAGCCGCTGCGGTGGTAGGCGGCGACCGGGTCCGGGTCCAGCCCCGCGTCTTCGCGGATCTCGGCCAGGATCGGCCGCACGTCGGTGTTGTAGGCGTCCATGAGCACGGCGTTGGCGCCGAGCACGTCGCCGGACTGCTGGGCCGTGCGCAGGGCGTCGCGGTCGACGAGCAGCGCCTTGGCCGTGGCCTCCTGCACGTTCATCACCGAGCGGATGATCGCGGGGATCTTCGCCTCGATGTTGTGGCACTGGTCGAGCATGAAGTTGATGCCGTACGCCGGGTCCAGCGCGTCACCGCGCACGATCTCGTACAGGATCCGGAACAGCTGGAACGGGTCGGCGGCGCCGGCCATCAGGTCGTCGTCGGCGTAGAAGCGCGAGTTGAAGTCGAACGCGCCGAGCTTCCCGGCCCGCAGCAGGAACGCGACGATGAATTCGATGTTCGTGCCCGGCGCGTGGTGGCCGGTGTCGATGCACACGGTCGCCTTCTCGCCCAGCTCGATGCAGTGCGCGTACGAGGTGCCCCAGTCGGGCACGTCGGTGGCGTAGAACGCGGGCTCGAACAGCTTGTACTCCAGCAGCATCCGCTGGTCGTCGCCGAGCCGGTCGTACGCCTCGCGCAACGCGGCCGCGAGCCGGTCCTGGCGGTCCTGCAGGTCGTCCTGGCCCGGGTAGTTGAGGCCGTCGGAGAACCACAGCTTCAGATCCCGCGAGCCGGTGGCGTCCATGATGGAGATCGCCTCGAGCAGGTGGTCGGTCGCCTTGCGCCGGATGCCGGGGTCGGGGTTGGTGACCGAGCCGAGCTTGTAGTCGTTGTCCTGGAACACGTTGGTGTTGATCGCGCCGATCCCCACGCCGAGGTCCTCGGCGTACGAGCGCAGGGCGGCGAAGTCGTCGACCCGGTCCCACGGGATGTGCAGCGCGACGGTCGGCGCGACCCCGGTGAAGCGGTGCACGGTCGCCGCGTCGGCGATCTTCTCCTCGGGCGTGCGGGGAACCCCGGCCTGGGCGAAGACCTTGAACCGGGTGCCGGAGTTCGCGAACGCCCACGAGGGGGTCTCGATCCGCTGCGCCCGCAGAGCGGATTTCACGGCTGCCAGGTCGGGCAAGTCGATCACGTCTTTTCCTTCTCACGCGCTCGCGCGCTCGTCGTCCAGATGAAAAACCTCGGTGAGCAGGGCGAACCCCTCGTCGGGTCCGCGGTCGTCGAGGCCGGTGAAGAACTGCGCCATCTCGGCCTGCCACCGGGCGTTCACCTCGGTCTCGGCCATCGCGGCCTGTGCCGCGGCGAGGTCGTCGGCCTCGACGTAACCGATCAGCAGGCCGTCCTCACGCAGGAAGAGCGAGTAGTTGCGCCAGCCGGTCTCGCGCAGGGCGGCCTGCATCTCCGGCCACACGGCGCGGTGGCGTTCGGCGTACTCGGCCATCCGCTCGGGCCGGACCTGCAGCTGGAAGCAGTATCGCGCCACGATCTCCGTCCTCGGTGGACTCAGTGGATCCAGTGGACTCTGTGGACTCGGGAGGTCCGGCCGGGCCGAGCGGGCCCGGCCGGAGCCGCGCCTCAGAAGTTGAACTTGTCGATGTTGTCGGCGTTGAAGACCGTCGGCGGGCCGAGCACGATCTCGCCGTCCGCGCCGATCGTGTACTCACCGAGCTTGCCGGCCTTGAACTTCTGGCCCTGCGTACCGGTGATCTGCCCCGAGCTCAGCGCCACGCCCGCGTAGGCGGCCAGGTAGCCGATGTCGGCCGGGTTCCACAGCGCGAACTCCTTGACCGTGCCGTCCTTCACGAACGCCCGCATCTGGTTCGGCGTGCCCAGCCCGGTGATCGCGACCTTGCCCTTGTAGCTCGACGAGCTCACGTAGCGGGCCGCGGCCGCGATGCCGACGGTGGTCGGCGACACGATCACCTTGAGGTTCGGGAACGACTGCAGCAGGCCCTGGGCCTCCTGGAACGACTTCTGGTCGTCGTCGTTGCCGTAGGCGATCTTGTCCAGCTTCAGCTTCGCGTACTCGGGCTTCTTGAGCTCGTTCTGCAGCACGGCGATCCACGCGTTCTGGTTGGTCGCGTTCGGCGTCGCCGAGAGGATCGCGATCTCGCCCTCGCCGCCGGCCAGCTCGTTGGCCATCTTCGCGAGCTGCTCGCCGATGCCCTGGGTGCTGGCCTGGTTGATGAACACGTCGCGGCAGCTCTTCGCCGCATCGGAGTCGAAGGCGACGACCTTGATGCCGGCGCTGCGGGCCTGGTTGAGCGACGGGCACACCGCGTTCGGGTCGTTGGCGGCGATGCCGATCACGTCCTGCTGCTGCTGGATCAGCGTGTTGATGTAGCTGACCTGTGAGGACGCGCTGGCGTCGTTGGGGCCGACGAGCTTGTACTCGCCCTTGAGCTCGTCCAGCGCGGCCTTGCCGCCGCCGACCTCGATGTCGCTGTAGGGGTTGTTGAGCTGCTTGGGCAGGAACGCCATCTTGACGCCCGTCTTGCTCGCCGCGTTCGGGTCCGCGGACGCGGTGGACGCGGCCGGGCCGGAGCCCGTGCTGTCGTTCTTCGTGGTGCCTCCGCACGCGGTGAGGCTCAGGACCAGGCCTGCCGCGCTCGCCAGCGACACGACGCCGGTCAGGATTCGTCGGGACATCTTCGTCACCTTTCTGGGTTACTGCTCGGCGCCGGCGAGAGCTCCGGCTTTCGGGGACGGGGATCGCCGCCTGCGCCGCTGCAGCGCGGCACGGGCGGAGGACAGGATGTTGGGCAGCAGCACGGAGATGATCAGCAGCACGCCGGTCACGATGTTGAGCGCCTCGTTCGACACGTCCTGCAGCCGCAACGCGTTCTGCAGCGCCGAAAGCAGCACCACCCCGCCGAGCACGCCGGGCAGTGTGCCCTTGCCGCCGAAGATCGAGACGCCGCCGAGCAGCACCGCGGCCACCACGGCGAGCTCGAGGCCGAACCCGTTGTCGGCGCGGGCGCTGGAGTAGCGCAGCGTCCACAGCACCCCGGCCAGCCCGGCGACGGCGCCGCTGACGACGTAGAGCGAGAACTTCGTGCGCCCGGTGCGGATGCCGGCGAAGCGGGCCGCGGTGTCGCTCGCGCCGGCCGCGAACACGCCGCGGCCGATCGGGGTGGCGTGCAGGACGACCCCGAAGACGATCGCGAGGATCACCAGCGGCACCAGCACGTTCGGGATCGAGCTGCCGCCGATCGTCCCGGTGACCCAGGCGGTGTAGGACTGCGGGAAGTCGGCCACCGCGCTGTCGCCGAGCACCACGAACGCGAGGCCGCGGTAGAGGGCCATGGTGCCGATCGTGACGGCGAGCGACGGCAGCTTCAGCACCGTGACGAAGAAACCGTTCACCGCGCCGAGGATCGCGCCGAGCACGATGCACAGCGGGATGATCGACTCGATCGTCAGGCCGGAGTTCCACAGCGAGCCCATCACCGCGGACGTGAGCCCGAGCGTGCTCGCCACCGACAGGTCGATCTCGCCGGTGACGATGATGAACGTCATCGGCAGCGCCATCAACGCGATCGGCAGCAGGTCCAGCAGCAGGAACGTGTAGTTGCGCCCGGTGCCGAAGTTGTCGATGGTGCCCGACGCGACGAGCAGGACCACGATCGCGATCGCGATGACGGCGACGTCCCAGCTCGCGAGCCGCGCCAGCCAGGCGGGGCGCCGCGCGGCGGTGGTGGGGTCAGACATGGGAGTCCCTCTTCTTCAGTGCCTTGGCGACCCGCACGGCGACCAGCCGGTCGGCGCCGATGGCCAGCAGGATCAGGGCGCCGACGATCGCCTGCTGCCAGAACTGGTCGATGTCCAGCACGGCCAGCGCACTGCCGATCACCGTCAGCAGGAGCGCGCCGAGGCTCGCGCCCCATACCGAACCGCTGCCGCCGAACACGGCGACCCCGCCGACGACCGCGGCGGCCACGACGTTGAGCTCGTACCCCGTGCCGGCCGCGGCGTCGACCGTGCCGAACCGGGCGGCGAAGAGCACCCCGGCGAGGCCGGCCAGCGCTCCGCTGACGAGGAACGCGATGGTGGTGTTGCGGCCGACCTTGATGCCGGCCAGCTGGGCGGCCTGCGGGCTCGAGCCCATGGCGTACAGCTCACGCCCGCCGCGGTAGTTGCGCAGCACGATGCCGGCGATCACCATCACGAGCACCGCGATGAGCACCAGCCACGGGATGCCGAGCACCGACGCGTCTCCGAAGTCGAGGAACGAACGCGGCAGCTTGTCGGCGTTGATCTGCTGCCCGCCGGCCCAGAAGTAGACCGCGCCGCGGAACGCGTACAGCGTGCCGAGCGTGACGACCAGGGCCGGGACCCGGCCGAACCGCACGACCGCGCCGTTGATCAGGCCGCACGCCGCGCCGACGACCAGGCCGGCGAGCAGGGCCACGATCACCGGCAGGCCGGGGTTGTCGCGCAGCATCGTGCCGACGGCGAAGGCCGACAGACCGAGCACGGACCCGACGGACAGGTCGATGTTGCGCGTGATCATCACGACGGCCTGCCCGACGGCCAGCACCGCGAGGATCGCCGTGCCGAGCAGGATGTCGCGGATGCTCTGCCCCGAAAGGAACCGGGAGTTCTGCGTCGCGGTGAACACCACGATCACGATCAGCGCCAGCACGATGCCCGACTCGCGGGCCTTGAACACGGTTCCGAACACCGATCGCCGCTCCCCCGGGCTCGCCTGGCGGGGCGGCGGGGCCGCCACCTTCGTCGCGTTCACGCCACCGCTCCCTGTCCCATCGCCGCGAACATCACCGAGTTCTCGTCGGCCTCGGCGCGCGGGATCTCCGCGACGATCCGGCCTTCGCGCATCACCAGCACCCGGTCGGCCATGCCCAGCACCTCCGGCAGCTCCGACGACACCATCACCACCGCCACGCCTTCGGCCGCCAGCGCGGACATCAGCCGGTGCACCTCGGCCTTGGTGCCGACGTCGATACCGCGCGTCGGCTCGTCCACGATCAGCACGCGCGGCGCCATCGCGAGCCACTTGGCCAGCACCACTTTCTGCTGGTTGCCGCCCGAGAGCGTGCCCACCGCGTCGCCGAGGCGGCCGTACTTGGTGCGCAGGCGTTCGGTCCAGCGCAAGGCTTCCCGGCGCTCGCCCGGGCCGAGGAGCAGGCCGAGCTTCGACAGCGCTCTCGCTCGCGGAAGTGTCACGTTGCGCTCGATCGAGAGGTCCATGACGAGGCCCTGCTGCCGGCGGTCCTCCGGCACGAGTGCCATGCCCGCCGCCATCGCCGCGCGCGGCGAGTGGGGCTTGAGCTTCTTCCCGTTGAGCCGCACGACTCCGGCGTCGCGTTCGTCCACTCCGAACACCGCCTGGACCACTTCGGACCGACCGGCACCGACCAGCCCGGCGAACGCGACGATCTCGCCCGCCCGCACGGAGAACGACACGTCGCGGAACACGCCCTCGCGCGTCAGACCGTCCACTTCGAGCACCACGGCGCCGGGTTCCACGTCCTGCTTGGGGAAAAGCGCGTCGAGGTCGCGTCCGACCATGCGGCGCACCATCTCGTCCACGGTCACGTCTTCCATCGCGTCGGTGGAGACGTGGCGGCCGTCGCGCATGATGGTCACGCGCTGGCACAGGTCGACGATCTCCTCGAAGCGGTGCGAGATGAACATGATGGCCGCGCCCTCGTCACGCAGCGCCCGGGCCACGGAGAACAGGCGCTCGACCTCGACCAGGCTCAGCGCGGCGGTCGGCTCGTCCATGATGAGCACGCGCGCGTCGGCGCTGAGCGCCTTGGCGATCTCCACGATCTGCTGGTCGGCGATGGACAGCCCGCGCGCCGGGCGGTTCGGGTCGATGCGCACGCCGAGGCGGGCGAAGAGCCGTTCGGCCTCGGCGCGGATCGCCGAGCGGTCGATCATCCCCAGCCGGCCGCGCGGGTGGCGGCCCATCACGATGTTCTCGGCGACCGTGAGATCGGGGAACAACGTCGGTTCCTGGTAGATCACCGCGATGCCCGCGGCTTTCGCGTCGGCGGGTGAGGAGAACTCCACTTCCCGGCCGTCCAGGAGCAGCTCGCCCTGGTCGGGACGGTGCACACCGGCCAGCATCTTGACGATCGTGGACTTGCCCGCGCCGTTCTCGCCGACCAGCGCGTGGGCCTCGCCGGCGTAGAGGGGGAAGGAAACGCCCGCGACCGCCGCGACCGCGCCGAACGACTTCGTGACCCCGCGGACCTCGAGCAGTGGCACTCGGTCGCGCTCCTGCCGCGTCATCGCGACCTCCGGGATTGAAAGGTTTCACAAACCTGGCGCGGTGACGCTACTATGCGTTCGAACGGGAAGTCAATGACAGCGGTATCTCGACGTTGTCGCGGTTTTTCAGGCAGCGACCCGTGATTGTCACGTTTCAACACAGGGTGGGGTGACAGTGGAAGACTCGAGCGAGGTCGTGACCCCCGCACCCCGCGCGGCCGGGATCAAGGACGTGGCCGCGGCCGCCGGCGTCTCGCTCGGCACGGTGTCGAACGTGCTCAACCGGCCCGAGCGCGTGAGCCCGAAGACGCGGGCCAAAGTGGAGGCCGCGATGGCGGCGCTGGGCTTCGTGCGCAACGAGTCCGCGCGCCAGCTGCGCGCCGGGCACAGCAGCGTGCTCGCCTACGTGATGCTCGACGGGCGCAATCCGTTCTTCACCGACGTCGCCGCGGGCATGGAGGACGCGGCCGCCGCGGACGACCTGTCCCTGTTCGTGTGCAACAGCGCCAACCTCGCCGAACGCGAGACCGCCTACCTCCGCCGGCTCGAACAGCAGCGCGTGCAGGGCGTTCTCATCACCCCGGTCGACCCGGACTCCCCCGCCCTCGCCGAGCTCGCGCGCCGGGGCACGCCGGTGGTCATCGTCGACCGCAAGCGCCCCGGCACCGACCACTGCTCCGTCGCCGTCGACGACGTCCGCGGCGGCGAGCTCGCCGCCCGCCACCTGCTCGACCAGGGCCACACCCGCATCGGCTTCGTCGGCGGCCCGCTCACGCTCGGCCAGGTCCGCGACCGCCGCGAGGGCGCCCTGCGCGCCTTGCTCGCGGCCGGCCTGGGCCCCGACCACCTCGTCGACCTGGCCACTCCCCAGCTCACCGTCGAGGACGGCAGCAACGCGGGCCAGCGCCTCGCCGGCCTGCCGTCCGCCACCCGCCCGACCGCGGCGTTCTGCGCCAACGACCTGCTCGCCCTCGGCCTTCTGCGCAGCTGCGCGGCGCTGGGCATCTCAGTCCCGGCCGACCTCGCCATCGTGGGCTACGACGACATCGACTTCGCCGCGGCCGCCACGGTGCCCCTCACTTCCGTCCGCCAGCCCCGCCACCGCCTCGGCCGCACGGCCGCGGAGCTGCTCATCCAGGAGACGTCGGACCCGGGACACGTGCACCGGCAGGTGACGTACCTTCCGGAGCTGGTGGTGCGGGCGTCGACCCTGCGGACGAAGTAGGTCCATTGTGGATGGCCGACCATCCACAATGGACCTACTTCGGGATCATTCAGGCACGCGGGCGATCTCCGGCTGTTCCACCCCGTGCGGAATGTCGAACGACTCCTCCCCCGTCCGCAACAGCCGCAGGATCACCCCGGCCACGTAGTCCGGGCTCTGCACGACCATCCCCGGGATCGGCGAAGCGCCGAGCTTGAACAGGCCGTCCGCGAACTCCGTCGCGGTGATGGACGGCAGCAGCAGCGACACGGCGATCCCGTCCGCGGCGAGCTCCTGCGTGAGCACCGCGCTGAGCATGTTCACGGCCGCCTTGCTCGCCGCGTAGGCGCCCACGCCGACCGCGACGCGGCGGGTCGTGCCGGAGCTGACGTTCACGATGCGGCCGAAACCCTGGCGCCGCATGGCGGGCAGGACGGCCTGCGTCACGGCGAGCAAGCCGACGACGTTGAGTTCCAGCGTCGCACCGAAGGCGGCGGGGTCGACCTGGTCGAGGGGGCCGTGGAGGCTGGCGCCGGCGTTGTTGACCAGGCCGTCGATGCGGCCGTGGCGGGCCAGGGTGGCCTCGACGAGGGCCGCCACCTGCGCGGGGTCGGTCACGTCGGTGGGGACGGTGAGGGCGCCGCCGAGCTCGTCGCCGAGTGCGGCGAGCCGGTCGGCGCGGCGGGCGGCGAGCACGGGGAACGCGCCCGCCGCGTGCAGGCGCCGGGCGGTCGACGCGCCGATTCCCGAGGAGGCGCCCGTGATGATGACCGTTTTGCCGGCCAGGTCGATGAGGTCTGTCATGCCACGACGTCTACCAGACGCGAGCGCGATCCCGGCAGTTGACAACCTGGTCTTATGAGCCTAAGAAATACCAGACCACCGAGCCCGCGCCCGCGAGCCGGTGCCTGGAGGGAGCTATGACAGCTCTGCGGATCCGGCGGATCCTAATCGCGACCACCGCACTCGTCTCGCTCGCCGCGTGCGGGTCGGGCGGCCAACCCGACGGCCTCGGACTGGCCGAACCCGGCACCATCACCGCGGGCGTCACGGCGGGCGACGCGCCGTTCGTCTCCCCCGACGCGACCGGCAAGCCGGTGGGCCTGCTGGTCGACCTCAACGACGTGATCGCCCAGCGGATGGGCCTCAAGATCACCTACCGGATGACCACCGTCAGCGCCGGGTTGCCGCTGGTCACGGCCGGGCAGCTCGACATGCTCGCGATCGGCATGCTGCCGACCGCGGAGCGCAAGAAGAGCGTCGACTTCACCAAGCCGTTCTACCTGGCCTCCGACGACGTCGTGGTCCGCACCGACTCGGCCGTGAAAGGCGCGGGAGACCTCGCCGGTCGACGCGTCGGCGCGGGGCTGGGCAGCGCGCAGGCCGACTTCGTGACCGCGAAGATCCCCGGCGCCTCCCTCATCTCGCAGCCCACCAACAGCGCGGGCGTGACCCAGCTGCTCAACGGCAATCTCGACGCGATGGTCCTGGCCTCCACCGAGGTCCCGACCGTGCTCCAGGAGAACCCCGGGCGGGTCAGGATCGCCTACTCCGCGCCGCACGAGCAGGCGTCGGCGATGCCGGTCAACCGCAAGCTCACCGCGTTCGAGAAGGCCTACGGCGATCAGCTCAAGACCACGATGGACGACGGCACTTTCCTTCGCCTGTACGACAAGTACTTCCCCGGCGAGCCCTACCCGGCGCAGATGTTCACGTACTGGCCCCAGCTCCGAGACCAGATCCAGAAGGGCAGATGAAATGCGCCGACGATTCCGCGCCGCCTTCGCCGCGGCCGCGCTGCTGACCGTTTCCGCGTGCGGCGGCGGGGGTTCCGCGAGCCCGGACCCCTACGGCCTGGCGGTACCCGGCACCATCACCGCCGGCGTGCCGCAGGGCGACGCGCCGTTCGTGTCACCCGACGCGAGCGGCAAGCCGGCCGGGATGCTGATCGACCTCAACGACGTCATCGCGAAGCGCATGGGCCTCAAGATCACCTACAAGCTCTCCACCGTCGGCGCGGGTCTGCCGCTGGTCACCGCCGGCCAGTACGACATGATGATCGCCGACCTCACGATGTCCGAGGAACGCAAGCGCAACGTCGCCTTCACCACGCCGTTCTACGTGGACGCCAACGACGTGCTGGTCCGCTCCGATTCCCCGGCCAAGACCGTCGCCGACCTGAACGGCAAGCGCGTGGGCGTCGGCATCGGCAGCGCACAGGCCGATTTCGCCGCGAAGACGTTGCCACAGGCCAGTGTCGTGAGCGTCCAGACCAACGCCACCGGCATCGACCAGCTCCTCAACGGCAACCTCGACGGCTTCGTCGTCAGCTCCGTGCAGGCCATCACGGTCTTCACCCGGCACCCCGGGCGGCTGAAAGTCGGTGTCTCCGTGCAGAACCCGCTGCCGGAGGCGATGGCCGTCCGAAAAGGACTCGACAGGTTCCTGACCGACTACGACAAGCAGCTCGCCGCCGTGGTCGACGACGGCACGTTCCTCAAGCTGTACCGCCGGTACTTCCCGGGGCAGGAGTACCCGAGCTCGCTGTACCAGTACTGGCCTTCGCTGCAAGCGCAAGTCCGGAAGGATCCCGCGGGCAAGTGACGACGGCGGCCGGGTTCACGGACCCGGCCGCCGTTCACCCTCGGGTCAGCTCCGCCACCAGTCCTCGAGCGGGGTGACCGGCACGGTGCGCTTGTGGCGCGTCCGGAGGAAGATCGACTCCACCTTCTCCGCGACCGCCGGGGTCACGTCGAGGCCTTCCAGGTAGTCGTCGAGCTCGGCGTACTTGAGGCCCAGGGCCACCTCGTCGGGCAGGGCGGGCCGGTCGTCCTCGAGGTCGGCGGTCGGCACCTTCTGCCAGACGCTCGGCGGCGCGCCCAGCTCCTGCAGCAGCGCGGCGCCCTGGCGCTTGGTCAGCCCGGTCAGCGGCGTGAGGTCGACGCCGCCGTCGCCGTACTTGGTGAAGAAGCCGGTGACGGCCTCGGCCGCGTGGTCGGTGCCCACGACCAGCAGGTTCAGCTGCCCGGCGATCGAGTACTGGATCACCATGCGCTCGCGGGCCTTGATGTTGCCGCGCACGAAGTCGCGCAGGCCGGGCGCGTGGCCCAGCAGCTCGCTCATCCCGAGCGCGGCCTCCGTCGCGACGGCGTCGGCGCCGGGCTTCACGTTCACCGTGACCGAATGGTCGGGCTTGATGAACTCCAGCGCGATCTGCGCGTCTTCCTCGTCGGCCTGCACGCCGTAGGGCAACCGGACCGCGACGAACGTGGCCTCGTGCCCCTCCTCGCGCAGTTCCTCGCTCGCCAGCTGGCAGAGCCGGCCGGTCAGCGAGCTGTCCTGGCCGCCGCTGATGCCGAGCACGAAGCCCTTGGCCGGCGTGGAGCGCAGGTAATCCTTGAGGAAGTCGATCCGCTGCCGGATCTCGGCTTTCGGCGTGATGACCGGCTTGACGCCGAGCTCGGCGAGAATCTGCTGCCGTAGGTTCTCCATTCGGCGTACTTTACTGGCGCCCGCCGCCCGGCCGGCCACCGCGCCGCTAGCCTCGGCAGGGCCCTCCTCCACCCGAAAGGAGACCCGCCGGTGGCCATCCTCTCGCTCGGCCTGCACCCTGCCGCCCTCGACTACAGCCGCCACCCCGGCCTCGACGAGGCCACCCTCACTGCCCGCATCACCGCCGGCGAGGCCGCCGTGCGCGACGCGGGCTTCGACTTCGTGCCGTGTTACGTCCCGGCCGACCCCGACGCGGCGGAGCGGCAGGTGCGCGACTGCGTGGCCGCGAACCCGGTCACCGCGGCGATGATCGGCGCGGGCGTGCGCATGGCCGCCGAGCACACGCTGCTGTTCGAACGGCTCGTCAACGTCCTGGTCGAGCTGGTCCCCGGCGTCACCTTCTGCTTCAACACGTCCCCGGAATCCACCCTCGACGCGCTGCGCCGGGTGGTCTGAGCACTGTCCTCTCCGGACCTCAGCGCGGCTCGCCGCCGAGAATCTCCTGCGCCAGGGCGAACAACTCGTCGGAACCGGCGGCCGCGAGGTACGGCAGGGTCCCCGCGTGCCGGCCGAGGATCACGCCGATCAAGGCGGCCGACAGGACCTCGGCGCGCAGCTCGGGGTTGGCCACACCCTCGCGCACGAACCGCTCGCACAGCGGGGTGAGAACCCGGTGGCCCAGTTCCGCGAGCGCGGCCTCCTGGGCCTCCGCGTTGTCGTAGGGCCGGATCGCGGCCTGCAGGATCGGACCCGGCCCGCGCGTACCCGTGCGTTCGATCAGGTCCTTCAGCCGCGCCGGTTCCAGGACATCGGGGAGCTGCGTGCCCGGTTCGCCCTCGGCGCGCAGCACGGCGATGAACAGCTGCGCCTTGCCACCGAAGTAGCGCGCGATCATCGTCGGGTCGACCCCGGCGCGTTCACCGATGTCCCGAGCCGTCGTCTGGTCGTAGCCGCGGTCGGCGAACAGCTCGGCGGCGGCGGTCAGCAGCCGATCGCGGCTCGCCGCCGCGTCGCGACGGCGGGGAGACGAAGAGTCGGGCATCCCGTGCTTCCTTGCGTGCTGGGGTGATCTCGCGGATTTCAGTCGAGGCTGCGCGCGGGCTCGTGCCACCACGTCAGCAGGTCGTCGGACAGGCCGTCCGCCTGCCGCGCGCCCGCCTCGGCCCCGACGTCGATGAACCGCGCGTCGACAAGATCGTGGGGCTTCTCGTAGAACGGATCCGCCGTGATCACCCGTACGCGGTGACCTCGTGCGGTGAGGAAAGCCTCCTCCCGCGCGAGATTTGCGGACGGCATCGGCGCCACCACGAGCACCCGGCCCGGCTCCGCGGCACCGCCTTCGTGCCACTGCGGATCGACGGCCAGGTCGGCGTTGGTACCCGAGCGCACGCCCCCGTCGACCCAGGTCGCGCCGGCCACGCGCACCGGCGGTGCGACGCCCGGCGCCGCCGACGAACAGGCCACCGGGACGGCGACGGAGATCCCGTCCGCCGTCGACCACCCGCGGGCGAGGCCGGTGTCCGTGCTCACCGCGGTGATCCGGAGCCGGCGCGGCCACGGGCCGGCCGGCAACGCCCAGGACCACAGCTCGTCGGCCTGCTCCGCCGAAATCGGCGGCACCGCGGCGATCGCGGCCGCCCGATCCGCCGCGCCCGCTCGGGTCCCTCCGAGGTGTCCTGGGCGAGGCTCTGGAACAGCGCCCGGTCCCCTTGCCCGGCGGCGACGTTCCGGGCGCGCCAGGCCGCGCGCTCCCGCATCTTCGCCGGCACCGCCGTCAGCCCGGCCGGCTCCATCGTCAGCCACGCACCGACGATCGACCCGGCCGAGGTGCCCACGACGACCCCGGACCCGGACAGGCCGACATCCACGCGGCGCCGACCGGACCACCGCCGCCGAGGACGAGCGCGGTCGGCGGAGGAGCCTCGTGGGATCGGGACATGGCACGTTCTCCTTCACGGTTGCCGAGACACGAACCACCCCGCTCGCGGGCTTGCGGGTACCGTCTCCCACTTAGTCTACGCCTGATGTCTACAGACGATGTCTACCGCTGTGGACTTTCTCCCGGGACGAGCCTGTCCCCGGCGGTGGTACTCACGGCGTCCGCCCGTTCGGCAAGGGCAGGTTCGGACCTTCTTCCGTCGCAATACTCGAGGCACAGCCACGCGGGACCGTCCACGTGCGACTCCGGCATCGGTCGCCGAGCCGGGAGAAGGAGATTTCCCATGACCCCCACCACTTCCCGCACCGGCCACTGCCTCTGCGGCGCCATCACCTACCGCTTCGACGCCGAGCCCACCGGTGTCGTCCTGTGCCACTGCGACGACTGCCAGCGCCACACCGGCTCGGCGTTCTCGCAGAACGTCCTGGTGGCCCGCGACGCCGTGAAGATCGAGGGCACCCCCAAGGTGCACCACACCACCGGCACCGAGAACGGCCACCTGCGCGACCGCCTCTTCTGCGGCGACTGCGGCACGCCGATCTTCACGATCCTCCACGAACACCCCGAAACCCTCATCGTCAAAGCCGGCACCCTCGACGACCGCACGGGCCTCACCCCCACCGCCGACGTGTGGTGGCGCCGCGCCCAAGACTGGCTCACCCCGCACCCCACCCGCCCCCGCTTCACCGGCGACGCGCACTAGCCGGCTTTCGCGGTGATGCCGCGAGCCGGACAGTCACGGCGTGACCACCTGCCTGCCGACCGAAGGCAGTGCTGCGCGCACTGGCCGCCCGCGGCGCCTACGAGAGCCACGCGGCTCAGTAGCCCGCGGCACGAAAGTCCGCAACGAGGCAAAACGCCGTCAACGAGCCCTTCCCGGGCGTCAAAGTTCCGTCCGGACTCGAGCCCGACGCACCCCGCCGCCGCACGATGGACGGATGACCGGCCTGACGTTCACCCTGGTCGCGATCGGCGGTTTCGTGCTGGTGGCGCTGTTGCTCCGCCTCGCCGGCGCGTGGCTCGACTCCCACGACGACGACCCTTTCGCCCGCGACATCCCGCCGCGCGGCGACGCAGAGGCGCGTTAGTCGCTTTCCAGCTCCGCCAGCACTTCCGCGGCCGTCGTGTTGCCGGCCAAGGCCAGGCGGCGCAGCTCGTCGTGGTCCTCGCGTTCGGTCGCCAGCTCGACGAGCAGATCGGCGGCGTCGGAGCTGCCGCCGGCGGCCCACTGGCGCAGCTCGGCCGCGTCGCCGCGTTCGGCGGCCAGCTCGATCAGCTGGTCGACGGCGTCGGAGTCTCCTCGGGCGGCCGCCGCGCGCAGGGCTTCCCCATCGGGGTCGGTCATCGTCGGCTCCTTCCTGACGCGCTAAACGTCGATGTGCGAACCCATGATCACGGTCCGCTCGCGGGGCAGCGCGAAGTACTCGGCCGCGTCGGCGGTGATGTAGGACGTGGCGATGAACAGGCGCTTGCGCCAGGCCGCCATCGTCGGTTCGTCGCCGCGGCGCAGCTCGATCTTGGACAGGAAGTAGGACGCGTCGTCGACCTGCAGGCGGCCTTCGGTGGCGGCCGGGTCGACGAGTGCGAGCGTGCGCGGCACGTCCGGGGTTTCCATGTAGCCGAAGCGGGCCGTGACGTGGGTGATGCCGTCGTCCGCGTAACCGAGGTCGTCGACGGAGATCCGTTCGGTGTCCGGGATCCGGGGCACGGGCTCGGTTTCCAGCGACATGATCACCACGTGTTCGTGGCGCACGTGGTTGTGCTCCACGTTGGCGCGCATGGCCAGCGGCGCGCTGTCGTTGCCGCGGTTGAGGAACACGGCCGTGCCGGGCACGGTCTGCGTCGGCGACTCGCCGTTGCGCAGCTTGTCGACGAACCCGCGCAGCGACCCTTCCTGCCGGCTGCGCTCGGCCGTCACGATGTGGCGGCCGCGCTGCCAGGTGGTCATGACCGTGAACGCGGTGAGGCCGATGAGCAGCGGCAGCCACGCGCCGTGGACGAGCTTGGTGAGGTTGGCGGCGACGAACAGCAGGTCCACCACCAGCAGCACAGTCCCGCCGATCCAGAGCAGCCACGGCGGCGTGCTCCACTTCGATCGGGCGATGTAGAAGAACAGCAACGTGGTGATGGTGATCGTGGCGGTCACGGCCATGCCGAACGCGTAGGCCAGCGCCGACGAGCTGCGGAACGCGAACACGAGCGTCAGCACGGAAAACATCAGCAGCCAGTTGATCCACGGCACGTAGATCTGGCCGCGTTCGGTCTCCGACGTGTGCGCGATCCGCAGCCGCGGCAGGTACCCGAGCTGCGCGGCCTGCGACGCGACCGAGTACGCCCCGGTGATCACGGCCTGCGAAGCGATCACCGTCGCCGCCGTGGCCAGCAGCACGAGCGGCAGCCGCGCCCAGCCGGGGACGAGCAGGAAGAACGGGCTGCTCAGGTTGGCCTGGTCTTCGAGGATCAGCGCGCCCTGGCCGAAGTAGTTGAGCACACACGCGGGGAACACGAGGAACAGCCAGCCGCGCGTGATGGCGCGGCGGCCGAAGTGGCCCATGTCCGCGTACAGCGCTTCAGCGCCGGTGACCGACAGCACGACGGCGGCGAGCGCGAAGAAGGCGATGTCGAAGTGGCCGACCATGAAGTCCAGCGCGTACGTCGGCGAGAGCGCCTCGAGGATCGCCGGGTGCTTGACGATGCCCGTCACGCCGGTCAGGCCGATCACGGTGAACCACGTGATCATCACCGGCCCGAACACCCGCCCGACAGCCGCGGTACCCCGGCGTTGCACCAGGAACAGCACCACGATGATCACCGCGGTGATCGGCACGACCCAGCTCTCGAACGCGTCGTCGACGACCTTGAGGCCCTCCACCGCCGACAGCACCGAGATCGCGGGGGTGATCATGCTGTCGCCGAAGAACAGTGACGCGCCGAAGATGCCCAGCCCCGCCAGCACCACGGCCACCCGCCGCCGCCCCTGCCCGCCGCGGCGGCGCAGCAGGGTGATCAGGGCCATGATGCCGCCCTCGCCGTCGTTGTCCGCGCGCATCGCCAGCAGCACGTACGTGACGGTCACGATGATCGTCACGGACCAGAAGATCAGCGACACGACCCCGAACACGTTCTGCGCGCTCACCGGCACCGGGTGCGGGTCGCTCGGGCTGAACACCGTCTGCAGCGTGTAGATGGGGCTCGTCCCGATGTCGCCGAACACGACTCCCAGCGCCCCGACCACCACGGCCAGCTTCACGGAGTCCCGCGCGAGCCGCGCCCGGGCGGCCGGCCCGTCCCCCGTCGTGGTCGCCTTCCGGCCCTCGGTCACGGTCTTCCTCCTCGGCGCGAGCGGGCACAGCCCCGGCATCGGGGGGAACCCTACCGGGCCGAGGTGCAGGGCACCGGAAGATCAACGGCCGTGTCAGAAGCCCGGACGTGTTCCAGTGCGACGGTCACGGTCAACTGGCCCCAGCTCGTCGGCCACCTCGAGCGTGCCGACCCGGGCGAGTGCCGTCGTCATCGCCGCACGGATCGGTGTCCGGCCGGCCTCGTGATCAGCGGTCGCGCCGACCACGCAGCGCGCGGTCGGCGTGGACATCGACGCACGGGACAGCAGCGCCTGCAGCCGCGGGTCGCCCCAGCCCGAGTCGGCTGCCGGGACCACCGTGCCGGCGACCGATCGCCGGAGCCAGTCCGCGAGGTCTGCCGCGTGAGCGGCGGTGAACGGCGGCGAGATCTGCCTGCCGCTGCTGGTCCGCGGGTTGCTGCGGCGCCGGCGGTCTTGGCCTCTGATCCCTTGTAGACGGTCAGGTGTCGAGGAGGTCGGCCGCGAAGACCTCCTCGATCCGCTGCCGGCGCTCGGACAGGCCCTGTTCGTGGTGGTAGCGCAGGTAGGTGTCGAGAGCAGTGCGGTTGGCCTCGATGCCATAGGGCCACCAGTCTCCGGTGAACTGCTCCTCGTTGCGCTCCACGAGGGCGTTGAGCCACGGCACCATCGCCGGGACCTGGTAGAGCCTGCGGTCACGCCGGTAGCGGTCGGCGGCGGTGTCCTTGGCGGCGGTGAACACGGCGTAGAGCTCACGCGCGAGGCCCGGCCGCTGGGCGAGGAGCTCGCGCCGGACGACGATGGTGTGCATGATCGGGAAGATCCCCGTGCGCCGGTGGTAGTCGCGTTCGAGCGGCTCGAAGTCGGGGAACAGACGGGCGACGTTCGGCGACCCGTCGAGCACGCATTGGGGCACGTTGGCGGAGAACAGCGCGTCGATCTCACCCGCGTCGAGCATCGCGTTGAGCGTTTTCCCCGCGGGCGCGTCGGAAACGTCCAGGCCGGACGGACGCGGGTGCGGGATGAAGCCGAACGGCGGCGCCGGGTGCTCCAGCCCGCCGATCACCCACCGGTTGCGCTCGGGCTCGAAGCCGTACTCGTCGGCGAGGATTCCCTTGGCCCAGACGCCGGAGTCCTGGCCGTACGTGCCGAACTCGCCGATCGTCCGGCCGGCGAGGTCGCCCGGCCCGGTGATGCCGGCGTGGGTGTTGACGAAGACGCACGAATGCCGGAACACGCGGTTGGGGAAGATCGGCAGCGCCACGTACGGCAGGCCTTCGCCGACCAGTCGCAGGAAGAACGTGAGGCCGAGCTCGGCGACGTCGAACTCGTGCTCGCGGATCGCGCGTTCGAAGATCTCGGGCAGGGTGGGGGCGGTCCGCACGGTCGCGCCGAAGCTGCCGTCGAACAGCGCCTGCGTGGTGTCGTAGCGGTAGCAGCCGATGGTGAGTGTCTTGTCCATGCCTTCGATCGTCGGCCGGTCCGGGCGCTCTCGGCCAAGACCGTTTTCGACGATCCGATACCCCACGGGTATCGTATCGAGGTGGACCTGCGCGTGCTGCGGTACTTCGTCGCGGTGGCCGAGGAGCGGCACGTCGGCCGTGCGGCGCGGCGGCTGCACATGAGCCAGCCCCCGCTCAGCCGCGCGTTGCGGCAGCTGGAGGACGAGCTCGGCGCGACCTTGTTCGAGCGCACACCCAAAGGCGTCACCCTCACCGCCGCCGGCGCGGTTCTCCACGAAGACGCCGTCGCGCTCCTCGCCCGGGCCGACCGCATCCGCGGCCGCGTGACCGCCGCGGCCGGCACCGCGCGGCTCGTCGTCGGCACCCTCGCCGACGCGGCCGAGTTCGTCGGCGCCCAGCTGGTCCCCCGGTTCCGCGAGCACCACCCGCACGTCGAAATCACCGTGCGCGAAACCGACCTCACCGACCCGACCGCGGGGCTGCGCGCGGGCCTGGTCGACGTCGCGCTCACCCGCACCCCGTTCGACACCACCGGCATCTCGACCCACGTCCTGCGCACGGTCCCCGTCGCCGTCGTCCTGCGCTCCGACGACCCGCTCGCCGCCCGCACGACAGTTTCGGCCGCGGACCTCGCCGCCCACGGCTGGGTCCACCTCCCCGACGCCACCGACCCGGCGTGGACGTCCTTCTGGACCGGCGGCCCACCCGGCCCCGGCGCACCCGTGCTGCGCACCATCCGCGAATGCCTCCACGCCGTCACCTGGAACGGCACGGCCGCCCTCGCGCCGGCCGACCAGCCGCTGCCCGCGGGCCTCGTCGCCATCCCGCTGTCCGATCACGCGCCCAGCGACCTCGTCGTGGCGTGGCCGAAAACGGGCGCGGGCCCGCAGGTCCGCAGCTTCGTCCGCGTCGCCGCGGACAGTCAGCGCGCCTGATGCCCGCCCGGAGTGTGCGAAGCTGGTCCGATGCAGCTCGGCCTGCACGCACTGGGCATCGGCGCCGGCGCCCGCCGGGCCGTGATCGACGCGGTCGCCGTGGCGGCCGAGGCGACCGGCTTCGCGACGCTGTGGTCGGGCGAGCACGTGGTGATGGTCGACCGCGCGTCCTCGCGCTACCCGTACTCGGCCGACGGCCGGATCGCCGTCCCGGCGGAGGCGGACTGGCTCGATCCCTTGATCGGCCTCAGTTTCGCCGCCGCGGCCACGTCGACCATCCGCGTGGCCACGGGTGTTCTCCTGCTGCCGGAACACAACCCCGTCGTCGTCGCCAAGCAGGCCGCCAGCCTCGACGTGTTGTCCGGCGGCCGTCTCACCCTCGGCGTGGGCGTCGGCTGGTCGCGCGAGGAGTTCGACGCCCTCGGCGTGCCCTTCGCGCGGCGGGCGGCGCGGACGGAGGAGTACGTCGCCGCCCTGCGCACGTTGTGGCGCGAAGACGTCGCCTCCTTCACCGGCGACTTCGTCCGGTTCGACTCGATCCGCGTCTACCCGAAGCCCCCGCGGCCCACGATCCCGATCGTCTTCGGCGGCAACAGCGACTCCGCCCTGCGCCGCGCCGCCACCTTGGGCGACGGCTGGTACGGCTTCAACCTCGACGGCGTTCCCGAGGTCGCCGACCGCCTGGCTTTCCTCGGGGCACAAGGGCGCGACCTCGCCGACCTGCGGATCGCCGTCGCCCTGCGCGATCCGCAACCCGAAGACATCGCGCAGCTGGCCGCGCTGGGCGTCGACGAACTGGTGCTCGTCGCCGGCCCGCCGGACGACCCGGCCGTCGCCGGCGAGTGGGTATCGGCGCTGGCCGACCGCTGGCTCCCCATGTGAAACTCACGACACCGTGGCCGCATCCGCTCCGGTTATTCGGGGTATGCGAACCGCGTCAGCAGCTCCAGCAGCTTCGCCGGCTCACCCGGCCGCAGGTGCGACACCAGCGCCTGCGCCGGGCCCGCCGCGTCGTCGTGCGCCGCGTCGAACGCCCTCAGCCCGGCCTCGGTGATCTCGACCTCGCGCACCCGCCGGTCGCCCGGCACGGACTTGCGGACCGCGAACCCCTTCTCCTCCAGGTCGTCGACGACCCGCATGATGCCGGCCTTGTCCGAACCGGTCGCCTCGACGAGGTCCCGCTGCGTCGTCGGCCCACGATCCACCAGGATGATCAGCACGGCGAAGTGCCGCAGATCCAGCCCGTGCGGCCGCAGGGCGGCCGTCATCGTGCTCGCCACCCGCGCGTGCGCCCGCCGCAGCAACAGCCCCAGCGCGAACGGCGAGTCGTCCCCCGGCCGGCCGGTGGCCCGCGGCTTCCCACTCATGCCCGCACTCTACCTCGGCTGATACGGTTTCATCCGATACGGAGGTCGGCCTCGGAGTCACCCGCGCGAACGCGTCTGACTCACATCCGCACGACGTCCGGCAGCCGCCGCCACAGATCGGCCAGCGCCTCGAGCCCCGTCGGGCACCCCACCACCGACACCCGCTTCAGCGACTCCCGCCACCGCTCCACCCCGGCGAACGACAGCAGCGCGCCGCCCTCGATCCTCAGCTCCTCCACCGACTCCACGAAACCCAGGCACGTGAGATCGGTCAGCTCCATGAACCGCACACTCAGGCTGTCCAGCCGGAACGTCGTCCCGATCACCGACAGCTTCTCCTCCGGCCACCGCGACAGCCGCAGATCCGGCACCGGCCGCAAGTCCCGGTAACGGTCCACAAGCGACTCGTCGGCGCTGAAGTACACGAGTTCCAGCTGCTTCAACGAATCCAGGTACCGTGCCGGTGCCAGGCCGAGCTCGCCGTCGACGAGCAGGCTCGTCCGCGACGACTTCGCCAGCACCGCCTCGCCGTACGCCTGCTCCTCGAAGCGCTCCGCGCAGTTCAGCAGCTCCGCGAACACCCGCGGCCGCGGATCCGAGGCGAACTTCGCGATCACCGGCAACGCCTCCTCCAGCCGCGTCTCCGCCAGCGCCCGGATGGTCGCCGTGACCTCGTCGATCGTCTGCGGCCGGCACGCGGCGAGCAGGTCGAGCACGAACTCGCCCGCCGACGCGACTTCCCGCGCCTGGTGCATCGACGCCGGTGGCAGCAGCCGCGCGGTCTTCAGCTGGATCTCCCGTCGCAGGTCGCCGCTCAGCTCAGGCACGGTTTCCAGCGACGCCAGCACCAGCAGGTGCAGGTCGCCGCGCGCGAGCAGCCCGGTCAGCAGCTCCTCGCGTTGCCTCAGCGACGCGTGCCCGACGGCCATCACCACGACCTCGTGCCACTGGTCGAGGTGCCCGTGCTGCACGACCGTGCCCACGTCGTCGGTGTTCATCGCGTCCTGCGCCGCCAGGTACTCCTGGAACGTCCGGTGCACGAAGTCGACGCGGCCCTGCACGGGTTCGCGCAGCAGCCCCGAGCGTTCCAGCAGGTGCCGGTACACGTCCTGGATGCTCGCCTTCACCTGCGGCATCTGGAAAAGCCGTCGCGAGATGCGGTAAAGCGCCCGCGGCGCCTCGACGTCGGCGTAGCCGTTGCGCAGCTGCCAGTACGCGAGATCGGCCAGCAGCAACGTCTTCTCGGTGCGGCCCAGACCTTCCACCGGCTCGATCCGGCGTTCGACGTCTCGCCGCTCCAGCAGCATCTGCAGCGCCACGTCGTAGAGCTCCATGCGATTGGCGGGCAACGTGGCGCGCCGGTCCTCGTGCATCGCGCACAACAGCGCGCACAGCAACGGATAGCCGGCCAGCTTGCGCAGATGGCCGCGGCTTTCCAGCAGGTCCAGCAACCGCGTCTCGTACTCGTCGAGCGCCCGGCGCGATTCGTCGTCGGCCCGCATCGACCGCATCGCGCGGTGCCACCGGCCGACGAACCGGCGGACGTCGTCCCGGTTCATCGGCTGCAGATCCAGCACCACGAACCCCGCGCCGTGCAGCCACCGCGGGTGCGCTCCGGACGGCCGCGACGTGACCACCACCCGGACCAGAGGAAAGGCGTCCACCAGGTCGCGCAGCCACGCCCGGGCCTCTGCACGGCGTTCGGCGACGAGCTCGTCCACGCCGTCGACCAGCAGCACCGCGCTGCCGTCGCGCAGCTTCTCCACGACGTAACCGGGCGGCATCGAGTCCGCGATGTACCTGCCGCCCTCGTCGAGGAACTGCGCCGGGCTCGGCAGGTCCCGTCCGGCGTAGCGGCGCAGCGGGATGAAGAAGGGCACCGTCGCGTTCCAGCCCGCCGGCTGCTCGGGGAAGTCACCCAGCGCGCTGCGCACGGCAATCCACTGCAGCAGCGTCGTTTTGCCCAGCCCGGCCTCGCCACGGATGAACACCCGCTGCGCGCCCGCCAGCAGCTCCTCCACCCGCCGCACCGGCCCGGGCTCGCCGGTCGACGCGGTGAGCCCGATGTACGCGACGGACAGCGGGTACCGGCGGCTCGCGTCGGCCAGGGTCACGCCGAACATCTCGACGTGGTCCAGTTTGCGCGCCACGAGCTGGCGGTAGTCGTAGTCGAAGCCGGCGTCGCGGTCGCGCTGCGGCAGGCGGGCGAGCACCTCGCGGATGCCGTCGAGCATCTCGCGGTCGCGCTGCAGCAGCTCCGTCAGCGCGTTCGCCGAGAACGCGGGCAGCCCGCGCGAGATCTCGATGACGTATCCGCAGCATTCGCGCAGCAGCAGGTCGTGCAACGCCGTCGCGTCGGCCGACAGCAGCGCGGTCCGCGACGGCACCCGCTGCCGGATGGAGCGGTCGAGGTGCCCCGCATCGAGGTCGGCCGCGAACAGGTCCGCGTCGTCGACGGACGCCAGCGCGAACGTCTCCCGCACCGCCTCGATCGCCGCGAGCTTCTCGTGCTCCGGCAGCGAGCGGAACTCCACGTCGACGATCGGCTCGATCCGGTCGACCACGGCCTCGGCGAAGTTGTCCAGCAGCCGCTTGAGCCGGCGCCGGTCGCGCTCCTTCGCAAGCTGCCCGGACAGCCGGTCGACCACGGCTGCGCCGACCTCCGCGGCGATCTCGTGGTCGCCGAGCCACAGCTTCGTGGCCGTCCGCACGGCGACGGTGCCGAGCGCGATCAGCGCGGTTTCGACGGGCATGGCGTTCATCCAATCCCATCGCCTCGCCGCCGGACACCGGTTTCGCCTGAAAGCACCAATAAGACCCCAGCGTATTCCTATCGAAGAATTGTACAAGAATCGTACAAACTCGTTTCACGCCGCAGTTTGACACTTTCCCGAATCGCATGCAGAAATGGTTCTCATGCGAATTCCCCGAGTGCTCCTCCTCGTGCTGGCCGTCGCCGCCGGCGCGCTCGCGATACCCGGCACCGCCAGCGCCGCCTACAGCGATCCGCTGACCACCACGACGAAACAGAGCCTGGTCTGGCACGCCACCCCGGCCGCCGCGTTGACCGCGCTCGACAACGCGCTGCCCAACGTCAGCCTCAACACCGTCGTCAACGACCCCAGCTACCCCACCACCGGCTGCACCGCCGCCGAAAAGGCCGCGCTGCCGAAGGCGCCGGCAGCCACCACGTCGTTCTGCTGGGACACCGACCGCGCGAACAGTGCCACCTGGGTCCCCCAGGGCATCACCACCTCCGGCGACGCCGACGACGACGGCATGTGGGGCGCGGACAAGATCATCCTGTCCGGCTGGCACAGCGGCGACGCCCTCGGCCGCTACGACGACGCCCGCATCATGGCCGTCAACTACGACAAGCCGGCCGCCCCCACCAACCGCATGGTGTACCTCGCGGTCCCGAACAGCACGGGCTCGAGCTTCACCGCCGCCAAAGCCCACATGGGCGGGATGGCCTGGTACGGCGACAAGATCTACGTCACGGCCGTCGGCAACACCTCCACCGCCATCCGCGTCTTCAGCACCAAGCACATCCTGCAGATGACCGACACGACGTCCAACGCGATCGGCAAGACGTCCGCCGGGTACGCCGCCTACACCTACAAGTACGCCATGATGCAAATCGGCTACTACACCTACGCCGGCGGCACCTGCAGCATGCAGTCGGACACCGGCGTCCCCTGCTTCTCCTCGATGTCCCTGGACCGCACCACCTCGCCCGCCTCGATCGTCACCACGGAGTACTTCGCCGATCAGTCCCTCCACGGCCGCCTCTACCGCTACCCCACCGGCGCGGACTACCTCCTGGCGAGCTCGGGCACCACCGCGGCCACCGAGGCCTTCCGCAGCTCCGTCGGCAACATGCAGGGCGTCCTCTCGCACAACGGCAAGTGGTACGTCTCCCACAGCTCCGCCACCCTCAACGGCCAGCTCTGGGCCCAGACGACCACCGCCAGCAGTTCCTCGAGCTGCGGGTCCCCCGCGACGACGGCCCGCTGGGCAGTCCACCCGGAAGCCCTGACCTACGACTGGTCCACCGGCCTGGTGTGGTCCCAGTCGGAATGGTCGACGACGGATTGTTCCGCCCAGGGCCAGACCTGCGGGCGCTCGGTGTTCGCCGTGCCGCTGTCTTCCCTGCCGGTCTGACGGGTTGACGGGTTGACGGGTTGACCTGGCCGGGCGCTTCGCGTTCCTTGTCACGGAGCGCGAAGCGCCGCTTTCATCTCCGCGAGGTAGGTGTTGTAGTCCGCCTGCGCGAGCACGGGGTGACTCCACGCCGGGGCCCAGGTGGCCGGGTCCCAGACGGCCGCGTCGTTCGTGACGTCCGTCCGGATCGAGGTGTGGTTGGTGATCCGGACGACGGCTTCCTGGCCGGCCTTCGAGACGATCCAGTCGTCGAAAAGCCGGGCGGCGTTGGGGTGCGGCGAGTTCTTCACGACGTCGATCAGGCTGAGCGAAGCCGGCAGCGGAGTGCCGTTGGCGAAGTCGAGTTCGCCCGGGGTCTTCCGCTTCAGCGCCGAGGCCTTGTAGCCGTACGCGGTCGCCGCGACGGGCGGCTCGCCCGCCTGGACGTTCGTCAGCGACACGGTGTGGCTCTGCACGAAACGCGGTGAGTTCGCCCCGAGCGCCTTCAGCAGCGCCAGCGCCTTGTCGTGTCCCATGGCGATGATCAGGCTGTCGTACCAGTTCACCGCGTACGGATCGATGGAGAATTGGCCCTTCCACTCGGGCCGCGTCAGGTCTTCCCACGACCTCGGGGCCGTCAGTCCGCGCTGCGCCACCACGGCCGGGTTCCACGCCAGGACCGTGGTCAGCACGTAGACGACCCCCCGGTACCCGGCCGGCAGCGTCAGCCCGTCCGGCAACGGCGGCGCGTCCTTCGGCTGATAAGGCTGCAACGCACCGGCCTGCACGAGCTGCGCGATCTGCGGCCCCTCCCCGGAAACGACGTCCGCGTTGTACTTCCCGCCGCGCTGTTCGGTGATGATGCGCTGCGGCAGCTCGGACGCGCTGGGCCGCAGCGCGTTCACCTTGACGTTCGGGTACGTCTTGTTGAAGTCGGCGATGATGGGCTGCACATCGGTGTCGGCGAAGGTCGTGTACCACACGACGACCCCCTCCTTGGCCGCGGCGGCCGCCAGCTGAGCGGGACTCAGCTTGTCGGCCGCGGCCTGGGCCGCCGAGTCGTCCCCCGCCCCACCACCACACGCGGCCACCGCCGTGACCAGGAGCAGGGCCGCGAGCGGCCGGCAGATCGAGCGCCACACGTTCATACCCGTCCCTTCGGCGCGGACGACCACCCGTCGACACGGGGCGGCGCCTCACCTCGGCGTGAGTGCGAATCGACGCTCAGCAGTATGGACTATTGGTAGGACTATTTGTCAACCAGTGGCCTCTCGTCGGAGCTGCTCGCCCGCACGTGGCGGCCGCGGTGCTGGTGCACGCGACTTCCGCCCCCTCCCGAAGGAAGCGCCCGTTACTCCCTGCGGGCGAGCGTCACGAACCGCATCGCCACCGCCGAGAGGACGGCGGAGGCCAGAATGATGAAGCCGGCCGTGAGGAACACAGTGGGCAAGCTCGTCGACGTAACCAGGACCGCCCCGAGACCGGACCCGGCCGCCAGGGCTATCTGAAGGTTGGTCACATTGACCGCCGACGCGGCCTCCGGGGTTTCGGCCGCCGCGTCGAGTATCCAGACCAGCGTTCCCGGGTTCACGATTCCCCAGAACAACCCCCACAGCACGAACAACAGGCCGGCCAGCCAGGGCAAAGTCCCCACGCTCGCGAGCCCGATGACCATTGCGGCCACCACCGTCGCCGCCCCGGCGAAGCTGCCGATCACGGTGCGCTTGAACAGGGATCCGGCGATGAGTGAGCCGACGATGCCACCGCAGCCGTAGATGACGTACAGCAGGGAGATCACGCTGCCGGGCAGATGCGTGTGGTCCATCAGGAACGGGGTGATGTACGTCCACGCGGTGAACTGCCCGATGAACACCACCGCGCCCGCCGCCATCCCCAGCTGTGCCGCCCGCCGTGTCACCACTGCGACGAGATCCCGCACGTGCGTGGGCCCGTCCGGCGGGATACCCGGCAGTACGACCGCCTGCGCGACCACGACAAGCAGCGTCGCCGCCGCCGCGGCGGCGAAAGTGAGACGCCAGCCCACGAGGTCGCCGAGGAACTGTCCCGCCGGCAGCCCCACCACCGTCCCACCCGAAATACCGGCCGCGATGATGGTGATGGCGCGAGTGCCGCCGGCGGGGCCCACCAGTTTGGGCCCGACCGGTGAGACCACCGTCCAGAAGGCTCCGAGAGTGGCGCCGAAGAACATGCGGGCGATCAGCACCAAGGCGAAGTTCGGCGCGACCGCGACGACCGCGTTCGACACCAGCACGGTCAACCCCAGCACGAGGATGACCGAGCGCCGGTTGAACCGGCCGGAGCCGAGGAAGAACAGCGGCGCCGACACCGCGGCGCTGAAACCCGGCACGAGCACCATCAACCCCGCGAGGCCCAGCGAAACGTGCAATCCATCGGCGATCCGCGGCAGCAGTCCCACCGGCATCGTCTCCGTCATCACGACGATGAACGCGCCGAGCGCGATGGCGCCTACTGCGACCCAGCCTCGTTTGCTCCCGGGCTCCACAGTGGCGACGGCCGCGCCGGCGGACCCAGACTGGATCGGGAACGCCGCGGCGCACGACGATGTCGAAACCACACGCACCCGGGTTGCGTCACGCGTCGACATCTCCCCCTCGGTTTCCGTCATGATGCCCTCCCTCCTCGTCGTGCACTCCTCGACAGCTCAGTGCGGTGGCCCCAGGACTGGGGGATCCCCGAGCGCCGCCGTGGCCCCCACATGCGCTGCACGTTCTGTCGACATCGCCGCACAGGCTGTCAGCGTCGAACTGGAGCCGGGCCTTACCACGTCGAAGGGAATGGCCGCCCGGTTCACAGTCCGCGGTCGACGGGGCTCACACCAGGTCGAACGTGTCCGGGTCCGGCCCGGTGCGCCCGTCGCGGTCGAGGGCCGACAGGGCGGCCACGTCGGCGTCGGTGAGGGTGAAGTCGAAGACGTCGAGGTTTTCGGCGACGCGGGAGGGCGTGACGGATTTCGGGATCACGACGTTGCCCAGCTGCAGGTGCCAGCGCAGCACCACCTGGGCGGGCGTGCGGCCGAGGCGCTCGGCCGTCCGCGTCACCGCGGGCTCGTTCAGCAGTTCGCCGCCCTTGGCCAGCGGGCTCCAGGCCTCCGTGGCGATGCCGTGCTCGGCGTCGAAGGCGCGCACTTCCCGCTGCACGAGATACGGGTGCAGCTCCACCTGGTTGAGCACCGGCGCCACGGTGCCCTCGTCGAACAGGCGGCGCAGGTGCGCCGGCTGGAAGTTGGACACGCCGATGGCGCGCACGCGGCCGTCGGCGTAGAGCTTCTCCAGCGCCTTCCACGTGGCGACGT
>NZ_JBEYSJ010000049.1:0-63197 GCF_040704195.1 Amycolatopsis sp. NPDC047767 | reverse complement strand
TCCAGCACGACCTCGCCTTCTCCCACGTCGGGCTTTCGTGGGTGGTCAACGGCTACACGCTCCCGTTCGGCGGTCTCCTGCTGCTGGGCGGGCGGCCGGCCGGCGGATCGCACCGCGTCGGGCCGTGGATCACAGTCGGACCGGATCAGTGCACGAGAGCCAACGAGGGTTGGGCGAGCAGCCGCGCGATGTGCGCGAGGACCTGGCTGCCGAGCTGTCCGTCCACGAGCCGGTGGTCGAAGGAGAGGGACAGCGTGCACACGCTGCGCAGCTCGATCTCGCCGTTGTGCTCCCACGGCCGGCGGACGATCCGGCCGACGCAGAGGATGCCGGCTTCGCCGGGGTTGAGGATCGGCGTGCCTCCGTCGACACCGAAGACGCCGATGTTGGTGATCGTGAACGTGCCCCTGGCCATCTCGTCGGGTTGTGTCTTGCCGTTGCGCGCACGGGTCACGAGGTCGGCCAGCGCACCGCACAGCTCAAGGGTGGAGAGAGCTTGCGCGGCCTTGATGTTGGGCACGAGCAGACCCCGTGGCGTCGCGGCCGCGACGCCCAGGTTGACGTCGCGGTAGGTGACGATCTCGTTGGCTTCGGCATCCCACTTCGCGTTGATCTCCGGATGCGCCCGCAGCGCGGACAACGTCGCGCGCGCGATGAGGACCAACGGGGTCAACCGCGCTTCGGCGAACGCGCGGTCCTTACGCAGCAGTTCCAGCAGCTGCAAGGATTCCGTCACGTCGACCGTGACCCACTCGGTCACGTGCGGAGCGGTGAACGCGGAGGAGACCATCGCCTCCGCCGTCGCCCTGCGGACGCCCTTGACCGGAGTTCGCGTCTCGGCCGGCTCCGGTACCGGGGCGGCGGCCGAGCGCCGGGCGAGCGCGGTGTCGAGGTCGGTACGCGTGATCTGGCCCCGGCCGCCCGTCGGCACCACCTCACCCAGGTCGACGCCCAGTTCCTTGGCCCGCAACCGGACCGGGGGCGCCGCGTACGGCCGGTCCGGCTTCCCGGACGGCGCGGTGCGCGGCACCGGGCTCCGGTACCCGGCCTTGCGGGGCCGCCGCTTCACCTGCACCCGGCTCGGTCCATAACCGACCAGCACCGGCTGCCGCTGCTCCTGTGGTTCCTCCGCCTCGGGCGGCGGGGCGAGGGCCGGTCGCGGGTCGCTCGCGGACTCGTCCTGCGCACCGGCGGTTCCTTCGCCGAAGCTGACGATGACCGCGCCGACGTCCACGGTCTGGCCTTCGTCCGCGTGCAGCCGCGCGATCACGCCGGCGTGCGGCGACGGCAGTTCCACCACCGACTTCGCGGTTTCGACCTCGACGAGGATCGTGTTGACCTCGACCGTGTCGCCGGCCGCGACGTGCCACTTGACGATCTCGGCCTCGGTGAGTCCTTCACCGACGTCCGGCAACGTGAACTGGTGGTTCTCCGCCATCTCGGTCCCTCCGGGGTTCGGCGCGGTGGCGCTCAGTACTGGTAGGTGGCGTCGACCGCGTCGAGCACTCGGTCGAGATCGGGCAGGTAGTGGTCTTCGGCCCGCGCCGGCGGGTACGGGGTGTTCCAGCCACCGACCCGCTGGACCGGGGCCTCCAGCAGGGAGAAGCACCGTTCGGTGATCGACGCGGCGATCTCCGCTCCCAGCCCGGCGAACGTGGGCGCTTCGTGGACGACGACAACGCGGCCCGTCTTCGCCGCGGAAGCCGTGAGCGCGTCGAGGTCCAGCGGCGAGAGCGCGCGCAGGTCGATGACCTCCAGCGACCGTCCCTCCGACTCCGCGATGGTCGCCGCGTCCAGCGCGACCCGCACAGTCGGGCCGTACGCGAGAACCGTCACGTCCGTGCCGGGCCGCACGACCGTCGCGCGATCGAGGGCCGGCGCGTCGGCGGGAACCCGCCCGAGTGTCACCGGGGCTTTGTCCCAGTACCGGCGCTTGGGCTCGTAGAAGATCACCGGGTCGTCGCAGGCGATCGCCTGCTGGATCAGCCGGTGCGCGTCGGCGGGGCCGGCGCACGCGACGACCCGCAGACCCGCCGTGTGACAGAAATAGGCCTCGTTGGACTCACTGTGGTGCTCGACCGCACCGATTCCGCCGCCACACGGGACGCGGATCGTCACCGGGACCTTCAGCCGGCCGCCGGACCGGGCGCGCAGCTTGGCGAGCTGGGACACGATCTGGTCGAAAGCCGGGTAGATGAACCCGTCGAACTGGATCTCGCACACCGGCCGGTAGCCGCGCAACGCCAGCCCGATGGCCGTGCCGACGATGCCGGATTCCGCCAGCAGGGAATCGATCACCCGGTGTTCGCCGAACTCGGCACGCAGGCCGTCGGTGACCCGGAAGACGCCCCCGAGGGCGCCGATGTCCTCACCGAGCAGGACCACCGACTCGTCGTCGGCCATCGCCTGCCGGAGTCCGGCGTTCAGCGCGGCACCGAGCGTCAGTGTCTCGGTGGTGGATTCGGTGACGGTGCTCATGCGAAGGATTCCCTCCACTTGGTGTAGCGCTCGCGTTCCGCGCGGAGCGCGGCGGTCTCGGTCGAGAGCGTGTTGCGGAAGCTGTCCTCCAGCGGGGGAGCCGACAGCGCGCGGCAGGCTTCCCGGGTGGTTTCGGACAGCGCCTTGGCTTCTTCGTCGAGCATCCGGAGAAACCGCTCGTCGGCCCAGCCCCGGTCGTCGAGCAGGCGTTGCACGCGATCGATCGGATCCCGCCCCTCCCAGGCACTCACCTCGCCGGATTCCCGGTACCGCGTCGGATCGTCCGAAGTGGAGTGACCCGCCATCCGGTACGTGCGCGCCTCGATCAGCTCCGGGGGCCCTCCCGCGCGCACGCGTCCGGCCGCGGCGGTCGTCGCCGCGTGCACGGCCAGCACGTCGTTGCCGTCGACGAGCGTCGTCGTGAGGCCGAACCCGGCGGCCCGCACGTGCAGCGGCGTCCGGCTCTGCGCGCTGGACGGGGTGGAGATCGCCCACTGGTTGTTCTGGCAGAAGAAGACGAGCGGCGCGTTGGTCACGGCGGCCCAGTTCAGGGCCTCGTTCGCGTCGCCCTGGCTCGCGGCGCCGTCACCGAAGTAGCAGAGCACGATCTCGTCGAGCTCGGGATTCTTCCGCTGATCGGCGGCCACGCCCATCGCGTACCCGGTGGCGTGCAAGAGCTGGGTCGAGAGCACGAGCGACGTGATGTGAAACCGGTAGCGGGCCGGGTCCCATCCGCCGTGCGCGGTTCCCCGCCACTGCGTCAGCAATTCGGCGGGTTCGAGACCACGGCACAGGGCCGCGGCCTGTTCGCGGTAGGACGGGAACACGTGGTCGGTCGGCCGCAGCGCGCGGATGCTGCCCACCTGTGCGGCCTCCTGGCCGCGGCAGGACAGCCACAGGCCGAGCTCGCCCTGCCGCTGCAGGTGGTAGGACTCCTCGTCGAACCGCCGGGCGAGCACCATGTCCCGGTAGAGGCCGCGAACCTTCTCCGGGGTCATGCCGGACCTCAGCTCGCCGTGCAGCAAGGTCCCGGCGGGATCGAGCAGCTGCACGGGGGAACTCTCGCCGCCAGTGTCGAAGAAGGCGGTCTTCGGTGTGTCGGCCAAGTCGGTCATGGGAACCCTTCTCCTCGGGGAATCGTGTTCAGCGCTGGGAAAACTCGCGCGCGGCGGGCCGGGGTACGTGGCTGATCGTCTTTTTGGCCACCCGGAAGCCCGACAAGGCCGTGGTCGTGACCTCCACGATCCCGTGTGGACGAAGCAGCGAAACGAACGCCGCGCACCGGTCCGGAGCAGCGGCCAGGTGCAGCACCAGGCCGTCCTTGTTCAGCTCGAGGATCTCGGCCCGGAACCAGCGGGTGAGCTCACCGACCGGCGCGAGAGACCCGGCGTCCGGCCGGAGCCGCACGTACACCGACTGCCGGAGGTGCCCGTCGGGTTCGACGCAGACGACCCGCAGCACTTCGACGAGCCGGTTGAGTCGCTTGACCAGGAGCTCGAGCCGCTCCTGGCAAGGCACCCGCACCGTCATCTGGATCCACCAGAGCTTCGGTCCCGGTGGCCGGCTGAACTGCAGGCCGCTCACCTCGATGTCCGAAGGCAGCACCAGGCCCGCGATGCGCGCGGGCACGTGCCGGCCTGGGCTGGCGGTGACGGCGAGCAGGTGCTCGGACATCGGGGATCCTCCGGTGGTGGGAGCTTCGGCGGGCGGGAGCGTCCGCGCCGATCAGGCGTGGCGGAATTCGGGTGGCCGTTTCCCGGTGAAAGCGGCCATCCCTTCCTTCTGGTCGTGCGTGGCGAACAGGGCGTGGAAGACGCGGCGCTCGAACAGGACACCCTCGCTCAGCCCTGTTTCGAAAGCGCGGTTCACGGCCTCCTTCGCCGTGACAGCCGCGACCTTGGACATCGACGCGATCTTCGTCGCCACCGCGACCGCTTCGGTGACCAGATCGGCCGCCGGAACCAACCGGGACACCAGGCCCGCTCGTTCGGCTTCGCCGGCGGGCAGGGTGCGGCCGGTGAGGATGAGATCCATGGCCTTGGCTTTGCCGATCGCGCGGGTCAGCCGCTGTGAGCCGCCCATCCCGGGAATCACCCCGAGGGTGATCTCGGGCTGCCCGAACCGGGCGGTGTCGGCGGCGATCACCAGGTCGCACATCATCGCCAGTTCGCAGCCGCCGCCGAGGGCGTGGCCGGCGACAGCGGCCACCAGCGGGGTGCGCACGCGAGCCAGGGAGTCCCAGCCGGCGAACCAATCCTCGGCGTGCATCTCGCTGAAGGTGCGCGACGCCATCTCCTTGATGTCCGCGCCTGCCGCGAATGCCCGCTCGGACCCGGTGAGCACGATCGCGCCGACATCCGCCGAACGGTCCAGCTCGGCCAGTGTGGTCGTGAGCTCTCGCATGGTCTGCAGGTCGAGGGCGTTGAGCGCCTTCGGCCGGTTCAAGGTCACCAGGGCCACCCGCGGCGCCGGACTCCCGACGGTGATGGTCTCGCTCATGCGGGTCCGTTCTCGAGAAGGGTGGTGATGATGGCGGAGAAGTCGCGGCCGGGACCGTCGGCCGCGACGAACTCGGTGTAGAGCTCGGTGGCGTGCCGGCCCAGCGCGGTCGGCACGCCGACGGCGTCGGCGGCGGCTTGAGCCAGCCGCAGGTCCTTGAGCATGAGGCCGCTGGCGAAGCCGCCTTCGTAGGCGCGGTTGGCGGGGCTGGTCGGCACCGGACCGGGCACGGGACAGTTGGTGGTGAGTGCCCAGCACGCGCCCGACGCCCTCGAAGCGACGTCGAACAGCGCCTGGTCCGTCAGGCCCAGTTTCCGTCCGAGCGCGAACGCTTCGCTGACAGCGATCATGGAGACGCCGAGGATCATGTTGTTGCAGATCTTCGCCGCCTGCCCGGCGCCCGAATCGCCGCAGTGGACGAGTTTCGCGCCCATACCGCGCAAGTACGGCTCGGCCGCCGCGAACGCGCGGGCGCTCCCGCCCACCATGAACGTCAGCGAAGCCGCACTCGCTCCGACGACCCCGCCGGAAACCGGAGCGTCGACCGCCTGGTGCCCCGCCGCCACGGCCAGCTCGGCCGCGGCGCGGGCGTCGGCCACCTCGATCGTCGAACAGTCGACGAACAACGTGCCGGGTTTCGCCAGCGGCACGATCGACCGGTAGCAGTCGAGGACGTGCTTGCCGCTCGGCAGCATCGTGATCACCACCGAGGCGGCGGCCACCGCCTGCCCGGGAGAGTCCGCAAGGGACAGACCGCTGTCGCGAGCGGCGCTGACGGCCTCCGGCATCGGGTCGTAACCCGTCACCTGCTCCCCCGCCTTGACCAGGTTGGCGGCCATCGGGCCACCCATGTTGCCCAGTCCGAGGAACGCGATGGTCATCGTGCCCACACTCCCTTCAGTTCGGCTTCACCGAGGTCGGCGAAATACGAAGCCACCAGCTCGTCGTCCACTTCGGCCAGGGTCGCCGGCGACCAGCGGGGCGAGCGGTCCTTGTCGATGATCTGCGCACGCACACCCTCGGCGAACTCGGCCGAGCGGAACGCGCGGTGCGAGATCCGGTACTCCTGCGCCAGCGCGTCGCCCAGATCGGTCATGGCGGCGGCCGACCGCAACGCGCGCAACGTCACCTTGAGCGCCGTCGGCGACTTGCCCTCGATCTCCTTCGCCGCCGAGACCGCTTCCTCGCCCCCGCCACGCAGGCGATCGAGGATCTCCTCGACGGTGTCCGGCGCGTAGCAGTGGTCGATCCACGCCCGCGCCGCCGCCAGCCGGCTCGGCGGCGCCGGTTCGGCGACGAGCTCGAGTGCGGCGTCCGGCGTCCGGCTCGCCAGGGCGTCGAACAGGTCGGGCAGCCGCCGCGCGGGCACGTAGTGGTCGGCGAGTCCACAGTGGATCGCGTCCGAGGCCGAGAGCCGGCCCGCCGTCAGCGCGACGTGCGTGCCGGCCTGGCCCGGCGCGTGTGCGAGCAGGTAGGTGCCACCGACGTCGGGGACGAAGCCGATCCCGGTCTCGGGCATGGCCACGCTCGAGCGGTCGGTGACCACGCGGTGGGTGCCGTGCGCGGCGATGCCGACACCGCCGCCCATGACGATGCCGTCCATCACCGCGAGGAAGGGCTTGGGATAGCGGCCGATCAACGCGTTCATCCGGTACTCGTCAGCCCAGAACTCCAGCGACGCGGTGCCACCCGAGCGGGCGTCGTCGTGGATGGACCGGATGTCACCGCCCGCGCACAACCCCCGGTCGCCGGCCCCGTCGACCACGACGGCCCGCACGACCGGATCGACGCGCCACGCGAGCAGGTGCTCGGTGACCGCCCGGACCATGTCGTGGGTCAGCGCGTTCAGCGCCCGGGGCCGGTTGAGGGTGATCCGGCCGACTCCACTGTGGACGAGAAACTCGACGTCGCTCATGCCGCCTCCGCCAGCATCCGGCGGGAGATGATCAACTGCATGATCTCGTTGGTTCCTTCGAGGATCTGGTGCACGCGCAGGTCGCGGACGATCTTCTCCACCCCGTACTCGGCGAGGTAGCCGTAACCGCCGTGCAGTTGGAGTGCCTCGTTGGCGACTTCGAACCCCGTGTCGGTGCAGAACCGCTTCGCCATCGCCGACAAGGCCGTCGCTTCGGGGTCACCGCTGTCGCAGGCGTGTGCCGCCCGCCACAGCAGCGTCCGCCCGGCCTCCAGCCCGGTCCGCATGTCCGCCAGGCGGAAGCGCAGCGCCTGCGCATCGGCCAGCGGCGCCCCGAACGCGCTGCGCTCGGTCAGGTGCCGCACGGTCTTGGCCAGCGCCGTCCGTGCCCCGCCCAGTGAGCAGGCCGCGATGTTGAGCCGGCCACCGTCCAAAGCGGACATCGCGACCGGGAACCCACCACCTTCGCCGCCCAGCAACGCCGTGGCCGGAACCCGGACTTCGTCGAAGCGGACCTGGCGGGTCGGCTGGGCGTTCCAGCCCATCTTGACCTCGTTCGGCCCGAAGGACAGCCCCCGCGTGTCGCGCTCCACGACGAAGGCCGAGATGCCGTGCGCGCCCGGCCCGCCGGTGCGCGCGAACACCACGTAGACCTCCGACGTGCCGGCACCGGAGATGAACTGCTTCACCCCGTCCAGCACGTACTCGTCGCCCTCGCGCCGCGCCCGGGTGGTCAGCGCGGCCGCGTCGGAGCCGGCACCCGGCTCGGTGAGGCAGTAGCTGCCCAGCGCCTCCATCGTCGCCATCCGCGGCAGGTACGCCTGCCGCTGGTCCTCGTCGCCGAACCGGTCGATCATCGCGGTGACCATGTTGTGGATCGACACGTAGGCCGCGATCGACGGGCAGCCTTCGGCCAGCGCCTCGAACACCAGCACCCCCTCGAGGCGCCCGAGCTCGCTCCCGCCGACGTCGTCGGGCAGGTACAGACCGCCGAATCCGACCTCGGCCGCCTTGCGCAACACGTCCACCGGAAAATACTTGTCCCGGTCCCATTCCACCGCACGCGGCGCGAGGTGCTCGGCGGCGAACTCCGCCGCCGTCTCCCCCAGCCCGCGCTGTTCCTCACTCAGCCACATGGGTCACCTCACGCCATCGTGGGCATGACGAAGCTCGCGCTCTCCCGGGTGCCCGAGGGCCAGCGCGAGGTCACGGTCTTGGTCTTGGTGTAGAAGCGCACCGCGTCCGGACCGTGCTGGTTGAGGTCCCCGAAACCGGAGCGCTTCCAGCCCCCGAACGTGTGGTGGGCGATCGGCACCGGGATCGGCACGTTCACCCCGACCATGCCGGTGTCCACCCGCGCGGTGAAATCCCGGGCGGTGTCACCGTCGCGGGTGAAGATCGCCACGCCGTTGCCGTACTCGTGTTCACTCGGCAACCGCAGCGCCTCCTCGTAGTCCGCCGCACGCACCACCGACAGCACCGGACCGAAGATCTCGTCGCGATAGATCCGCATCCCGGGGTGCACCCGGTCGAACAGGCACGCGCCGAGGAAGAACCCGCTCTCGTGGCCCGGCACGGTGAGGTCCCGTCCGTCGACGACGAGCTCCGCACCTTCGGCCACACCCAGGTCCACGTACTCCCGCACGCGCTGCAACGCGGCCGCGGTCACCAACGGGCCGAAGTCGGCGGTCTCGTCGAGCGCCGCACCGACCTTCAGCTCGCGCGTCCGCGCGGCCAGCCGCTCCACGAGCGCGTCGGCCGTCGCCTCACCGACGGGCACCGCGACCGAGATCGCCATGCACCGTTCGCCGGCCGAGCCGAACCCGGCGCCGACCAGTGCCTCCACGACCTGGTCGAGGTCGGCGTCGGGCATCACGATCATGTGGTTCTTCGCACCGCCGAAGCACTGCGCCCGCTTGCCGTGCGCCGCGGCCTGCTCGTACACGTACTGCGCGATGTCGGACGAACCCACGAAGCCGAGCGCCGCGACGCGCGGGTCGACCAGCAACGCGTCGACTGCTTCCTTGTCGCCGTTGACCACGGAGAACACGCCCGGCGGCAAACCCGCCTCCAGGAACAGCTCCGCCAGCCGCAGCGGCACCGACGGGTCGCGTTCGGACGGCTTGAGGACAAACGCGTTACCGCAAGCGATCGCCGGGCCGGCCTTCCACAACGGGATCATCGCCGGGAAGTTGAACGGCGTGATCCCTGCCACCACCCCCAGCGGCCGGCGCATCGAATAGACGTCGATGCCGGTGCCCGCGCTGTCGCTGAACTCGCCCTTGAGCAAGTGCGGGATGCCGACCGCGAACTCCACGACCTCCAGGCCGCGCTGGATGTCGCCGCGCGCGTCGGCCACCGTCTTGCCGTGCTCCGAGGACAGCAGTCGCGCCAGACTGTCCTCTTCGGACCGGACGAGGTCCAGGAACCGCATGAGGACACGGGCCCGGCGCTGCGGATTCCACCGCGCCCACTCGCGCTGCGCAGCCACCGCCGCGTCCACGGCCGCGGACACTTCGGCCGCCGAGGCGAGCGGGACCCGCGCCTGCACGGCGCCGGTACTGGGATCGAACACGTCGGAGAACCGCCCGGACGTACCGGGAACCGGCTTGCCGCCGACGAAGTGGGTGAGTTCGGCTGTCACCGTGCTGCCTTTCCTCGGTGCGCGCAGAGCGCGCAAAGTCTGGTGAATCGAGAGGAGTCCGTCCGCGTACCGCCGTGGTGCGCCGTGACACCGGCCGGCCGGGCGATGCCGGCCCGCAGCGGTGAGACCGCACCAGGGCCGCCCCGTCATCCCTACACAATGGACACTTGGACACCATAAAGTAGGAAGTCCAACTATATGGTGTGGCGTATCCCTCATCTGAATGGCCGGCTGTTTCCTGCCGATACCAGCGTCGGAAGAAGACTCAAAAGTGTTGCGGGCACACCGAAATCGGCCCCGGGACGAAGGACCCGGCGCCGGGCCGGTCAGGGACCGATACGCGGTTCGCTCAGCACCCTTCGGCAGCAACCTCCGCGACCTGGAGTGCCGCGGCGGGCGCGAGCGAGCCCGATTGCGGTGCGAACGCGGGTTTGACGACGGCGCGGTGACAGTGCTGGCACACCGGCACGGGATTCGGGGAGATCCGGCCCAGCACGGCGGTCAGCCCGGGCACGGCAATCTCGGTGCAGATCGCGCGCCCGTGCCCCATCGGCGCGCACAGGCACTGGCAGTCGGTTCTCATCGCCACTCCCTTCGGCTCTTCGGCAAGATGGCGGGTGCGGTCCGCGCGATGCGGAGCGCGGACCGTACCGCGAACTTCACGCCGACTCGGGTACCGGGACGATGTCGCCCACCTGCAGGTCGGCATTGCGCGTCTCCGCAATGGCCACGACGCACCCGAGGCTCACGACCGACAGCGCCGCCATCAGGACGCCGATCGAAATGCTGCCGAACGCGCCCGCCAGCGGTGCCGCGATGAGCGGCGGGATCGCGCCGCCCAGCACCCCACCGAGGTTGTAGGCGAGTCCGGCGCCGGAGTAACGGCACCGCGCGTCGAACGTCTCCGGAAGCAGCGAGCCCATCGGCCCGTAGGAGATGCCGAGCACGGCGAAGGTACCGGCGAGCCCGATCGCGAACGCCGAGGCCGACCCGCTGTCCACGATCGGGAACAGCACCACCGACCACACTGCCGCCGCGCCGAAACCGATGAGCATCACCGGACGGCGGCCCCACCGGTCGCACAGCACCGCGGACCCGACCGTCGTCGCCGCCATCGCGGCGCCGCCGACGATCCCGGCCACGAGCACGACCGTCCGCCCGTGGTGCAGCTGCGCGGTGCCGTAGCTGGTGAGGTACGCGGAAGCCATGTAGAAGAGCGTGAACACCCCGGTGATCGCGCCGCCGCCCAGAAGCACCTGCCGCCACTGCGTGCGCAGCAGCACCACCAGGGGCGCCCGCGGGACCCGCTGCCGGCTCACCACTTCCCGGAACACGGGCGTCTCGTCGACCCGCAGGCGGACGACGAGCCCCACGGCGATGAGCACGGCACTGAGCAGGAACGGGATGCGCCAGCCCCACGAGAGGAACTCCGGGCTGTCGTTCCCGAGCGTGACGCTGGTGAGCAGGAAGGTCACACTGCTGAAGATGAACGCGATCGGAGCACCGAGCTGGGCGAACATCCCGAAGAACCCGCGCCGTCCAGCAGGTGCGTGCTCCGCGGCGAGCAAGGCCGCTCCCGCCCACTCGCCGCCGACCGCGAAGCCCTGGATGAGCCGCAACGCGACCAGCGCCCAGGGAGCGGCCGAGTGCCACGTCTCGGCCCCGGGCAACGCACCGACCGCGAGCGTCGCCAGCCCCATCATCAGCAGCGTGACGACCAGGGTCCGCTTGCGGCCCATCCGATCTCCGAGGTGCCCGAACACGAGGGCCCCACCGGCCGGGCGACGAAGGCGACGCCGAAGGTGGCGAAGGAGGCGACCGCGCCCGCCGTCGCACCCAGCGCCGGGAAGAAGACCTTCGGGAACACCAGCGCGGCGGCCGTCCCGTACACGTAGAAGTCGTAGAACTCGATCGTCGTGCCGGCGAAGCTCGCCGCAGCCACGTTTCGCGTGCGCGTCGGCCGCCTGCTCGCGGCTGTCCGGCCGTCGTCCAGTGAGTCGGTCAACTCTGACCACCTTCTCGTCGGGGCCTCGTGGGCCTATCTCGGCAAAGATTGTTGCACAAAATCTCGCGAGTTGAGCTACAAATCTTTGCGGTAGTGTTGTTGATGTACGTCGGGGCAGGCTGCGAGGGAGGACGCGAGGTCGTGGCGAGGTCATCTGGAGCGTCGCGCGGAGGAGACGGCGCCACCGCACCGGAGCGCGTCGCGGCACTGATGCGCGACGAGCTGTTCGACGGTGCCTACCCGGTGGGGACCCGATTGCGAGAAGAACTGCTCGCCGACCGCTTCGACGTGGGCCGGCACACGGTGCGTGCCGCACTGCGCCTGCTCGCCGAACGTGGTCTCGTGGTCCACGAACGCAACCGCGGTGCGGTCGTTCCGGCGCTGACGCAGCAGCGGATCGACGAGATCTTCGACTTCCGGACCGTGCTCGAGGTGGGCGCCTTGCGCATGGCGCTGGCCAACGGAGCCGATCTCTCGCCGATGCGGCACGCCGTGGAGAAGCTCGAAGGCCTTGCCGCGCAGGCGGACCCTCCGTCGTGGCGCGAGCTGACCGAAGCCCACGGCGACATCCACGAGGCCATCGTGCGAGCCGCGAACAACTCGCATCTGCTGACCTCCTACGGTCGCTGCCAGGACGAAGTGCGGGTCCTGCTCACCGTGATCCGCCCCGAGTTCAACGCCTCGCGCCTGGCGCTGCTGCACCGGCAGCTCCTGGACAAGGTCATGGTCGGCGGAGACGTCGCGATCCAGGCGCTCGTGGACGACCTGGAGCTCGCGGGCCGCGCGGCACTGGTGTCCGCGCTGCGGCGCGCGGAGACCGACGCCGCCCGCATTTTCGGCATCTGAGCACGCAACCCGGCGGATTTGCCCGCCGCAGGCCTTGCGTTCGCCGAGATTGTGTCACAAACTTGCGGCCTATTGCGACACTGGAGTCCGGAGGTCTGTAATGGTCATGTCGGCGCCCGCGGTGCGAGCCGGACGAACGCCGAGGCGTCGTCCGCGGTGGTCGGAGCTGAAGCCGCTCCTCAACCCACGGCTCCCCCAGGGTGATCGCTTGCAACGGCGGCTGGACCGGGCGCACACCATCAGCGACCTGCGAGCCATGGCCCGCGCGCGGACACCGCGGTCGGTCTTCGACTACGTCGACGGCGCGGCGGAAGGCGAGCTCAGCCTCTCCGCCGCCCGCAGGACGTTCGAGGAAGTCCGGTTCCGGCCCCGAGTGCTGCGAGACGTCAGCTCGGTGGACACCACCCGGCGCATCCTCGGCGCGGCCGCCTCCCTGCCCTTGGTGCTGGCCCCGACCGGCTTCACGCGGATGATGCACCACCGGGGTGAGCTCGCCGTCGCGCGAGCCGCGGCGCGGGCCGGCGTGCCCTATTCGCTGTCCACCATGGGCACCAGCTCGATCGAGGACGTCGCGGCCGCGTCGGGGACGGGGCGGCGGTGGTTCCAGCTGTACCTGTGGCGTGATCGCGCCGCCGGCAAGGAGCTCATCGCCCGGGCCCGGGACAACGGCTACGACACGCTCGTGCTGACCGTCGACACCCCGGTGGCCGGAGCCCGGCTGCGCGACGTCCGCAACGGCATGACCATCCCGCCCAGCCTCAGCTTCCGCACGCTCGCCGACATGTCGCGGCACCCCGCGTGGTGGCTGAACCTGCTGACGACCGCGCCACTGGAATTCGCCTCGCTGAGCCACTGGGAAGGCACGGTCGGCGACCTCGTGAACCACATGTTCGACCCGGCCGCGGTGCTCGACGACCTCCACTGGCTGCGCGGGACCTGGGACGGATCCCTGGTGGTCAAGGGGATCCAGCACGTCGAAGACGCGAAGGCCGTCGTGGAGGCGGGCGCCGACGCCGTCGTCGTGTCGAACCACGGCGGGCGCCAGCTCGATCGCGCGCCGCTGCCCCTGCAACTGCTGCCCGGGATCGTCGCCGCCGTGGGGCGGCGCGCGGAGGTCCTGATCGACACCGGCGTCCTCAGCGGCGCGGACCTCGTCGCCGCCGTCGGCCTCGGGGCGACCGGGGTCATGGTCGGCCGCGCCTACCTCTACGGACTGATGGCCGGAGGAGAACGCGGCGTCGACCGCGCACTGGAGATCTTCGCGACCGAGACCCGGCGTACGTTGCAACTGCTGGGCGCCCGGTCACTGGACGAGCTGGAGCCCGATCAGGTCGTCCTCCCCCACTGACCGGGCGCGCGGGCTTCCGATCCCGCCCGGATCAGCTCGGTCCGAACGCGCCACGCCCAGGATCAAGGAGCCGTCGTAGGAGTGTGCCGTCAGGACGGTCGGACCGTCCTGGGCTTCGAGCGCGCGGCGCGCCGCGGCAATCCGCCGCGGGCGCCGCGGCCGAAGCCGCGCAGTCTGCTCAACCCTGCGGCGGTCATCGGGGTGCCGCCGATGCCGATCGGGGTCGCTGAGTCCTGGTCGAAGACAGAGCGTTGGGGCTGCAGGTGATTGCCCGTCGGCAAGGCGTTGCCGACTCCTCTCGGCCGCCACTGCGCGGGGGTTTGCCGTCGCGACCGGAATCGGCCCGGTTCGAGATCTACACCGCGGGAGGCGCGATCCGTGCCGCGGCGGCGTAAACGAACGCGCCGGCCTGAGCATCTCCAGGCAGTGACCGAAGTGGCAACACTCCGACCGGACCGCTTGGAGCACGCCCCGTCGACGGTGAGGTTCTCACCGCAGATGTGGCTGACGAGTTCGCTGCAGAACACTGCCCACAGCGGGCCGAACTCGCCCGGGTCGCCCCGGCGGTCCGCCGGCGACGGATGTACAGACTTTCGTTGAAGCTTCGTCCCGTATCCGTGTCGGTTCGTCAGCTCGAACCTTCGCGAAGACGCCGCACGAAGTCGATGCCGAGTTCCTCGATCTCGTCGATCACGTACGGGTGCCCTTCGGGATCCAGTGTGAAAGCCAGGTCCCACAGGGCACCCGTCACCTCGATGTGCAACGTGTGGCCGAACAGTTCCCCAGGACGGGGGGCGTAGTGGGACATCGCCTGGTGGTTGCGCTCGGCGAGGACGCGGCGATAGTGGGCATGGATTTCCTGCACCTTTTCGGAGGCGTGGCGATCGAACCAGAGCTCCCGCAGGCCCGGACGTCGCGCGAAGAAAGCTTGGTACGCAACCATCTTGCGCTTGTTGAAGGCGGCGAAGTCCTGTCCTTCGGAAGCGGCCTCCACCTCGTCGAGAACTGCCAGGAGGTCGTGCATGTAGGTGTCGGCGACCGCGGCCACCAGGGAATCGAGGTCTTCGAAGTAGCGATACATCGACCCGGGTGACGTCCCGGCCGCGCTGGCGATGGCGCGGACGTTCACGTCCGGGCCGTGCGGCCCCTGGGAATCGATGATCGCCGACGCGGCCGACAGGATCTGCGCCCTGTTCTTCCGCCCTCGCGCCTGTGGCGGAAGTGGCAGCTCCCAGGCATGGGGCGCCGACTCTCCCGCTGGTGCCGAGAGGCTTGCGCCGGGCTGGTCGTGGTCTTTCCGGCCTTCCCGGTCAGTCGGGGGAAATTCGAGACCCAATCGCCTGCAAAGGAAGCGCTCGGACACTTCGCGAATCTCCGCGACTACGCGCGGGTCCCCCTCGGGATCGGACTGGAAAGCCAGTTCCCAGAGGATTCCGGTGATTTCGATCCACGTTTGATAAGCCAGCGGATCGTGCGGCTCGGTCGAATACCCGTGCATTCCCGAGCGCAGGATCTCGGCCAGGCCGGCGCGGAAGTAGCGGTGGATTTCGACGACCTTCTCCGAGGCTTTCCGGTCGAACCAAAGCTCGCGCAGGCCGGGTCGCGCCGCGAAGAACTCTCGATAGATGGTGAAAATGGTGTCCAGCAGCGCACTCGGGGATTCGGTCGGGCGGGACACCCCGGCTTCGACAGCGGAGCTGAGTTCATTGCCGTATTGGGTGGCCACGGCGGCGACGATCGAGTCCACGTCGGGGAAGTAGTGGTAGATCGACGCCACGGGTACGTCGGCGGCCTCGGCGATTCCGCGGAGCGTCAGCGGCCGGCGCCCCGAGGAGGGCGCCGAATCGATCAAGAGTGCCGTGGCGCGCACGATCCGGGCATGCCGCGTCCGCCCTCGTTCCTGAGGCGGGAGGGCAACGTTCGCGGGGCTCGCCGGCGAGTTCTCAGGGGCTGTCGACACCGTCCTGACGCTACAGCCGCCGCCCCGGACGGTCGACCTGCCGGGGGCAGACCTGCCGAAAGACGTGCTTGACAGGCGTCGAGATCAAGTGCGTAAATACCGAAGCTGAACGATGTTCGAGTTCCTGCCCCGGGTCGGACCAGGGGTTCCGTTCGTGCGTTGCGTGTACGCGGCGCGCCTCAAAGTCGAGGAGAAGCGATGCTCAGCTCGAGTGACAACGAGCTACTCACCAAGGTCGGACCGGGCACCCCGATGGGGTCGATGATGCGCGAGTACTGGATGCCCGCGCTGGTGTCCACGGAGTTGCCCGCGCCCGACTGCGACCCGGTCCGCGTTCTCCTTCTGGGCGAACGCTTCATCGCGTTCCGCGACAGTTCGGGATCCGTGGGGATGCTTTCCGCGCAGTGCCCGCATCGCGGCGCTTCGTTGTTCTTCGGGCGCAACGAAGAGGGCGGCCTGAGGTGCGTCTACCACGGGTGGAAGTTCGACGTCTCGGGGCGGTGCCTCGACATGCCGAACGAGCCGGCCGAGAGCAATTTCAAGGACAAAGTCCGAGCCAGGTCCGTGCCGGTTGTCGAACGGGGCGGGCTCGTGTGGGCCTACCTCGGCTCACAGGCCGAGCCGCCGCCGCTGCCCGCATTGGAGTTCTTCGACGACGGACCGAGTGCGACGAAGGCGGTGAACGTCTTCCAGATCAACTGCAACTGGCTCCAGGCTCTCGAAGGCGACATCGACACGAGCCACTTCGGATTTCTGCACGTGGGGCACCTGGCCGACGATGCCGCGCCCGAGGGCACCTTCCTCCGCCACATGCTGGAGGACCGGGCCCCGAGGTACAAGGTGGTCGACACCGAATTCGGCTCGTCCTACGGTGCGTATCGACCTGCCGGAAACGATCAGGAGACCTACTGGCGCATCGCCCACTACCTGTTCCCGTTCTACACCATGATCCCCACCGGGCTTCTCGGCAGCTCGAAGACCGTGACCGCACGGGTGCCCCTCGACGACGAGCACACCATGGTCTACCTGGCCACCGCGGACGAGGTGCCCAGCGATCTCGCGATCGGCGCCGAGACGTACGAGAATCTCAAGCTCCTGCCGAACACCACCGACTGGCACGGCCGGTTCCGCTCCGCTCGTACGCTCGACAACGACTACGACATCGACCGTGACGCCCAGCGCAGTGGGCGCAGCTTCACCGGCCTCGACAGCGTGCCGCTCGAGGACCGGGCGATGACCGAGAGCATGGGAGGCGTCCTGGACCGCCGCCATGAACACCTCGGCAGCTCCGACGTGATGGTCATCCGCGTCCGGCGGAGGATCCTGCGAGCTCTGCGCACCTTCGTCGACAGCGGCGAACTTCCCCCCGGTGCCAACGAGCCCGACCTCTACCGGCAGCGCTCCGGCGGGGTCGTGCTGCCGACCGGCGCCGACTGGCTCACCGCGACGCAAGGACTCCGTGACGGCACCGAAAAGCCGACGACCGATCCCGCGCTGGCCGCCGGTGTCTGAGCCGAGCGAAGCCGCCGGCCGCACCTCTGGCGACGGCGCCCTCGAGCGCGCACTGTCCATTCCGTACATGATGGACGTGTCCACTCGCGAGTCCGAAAGCGGCGAGTGGGTCTGCCGCCTCGAATACCCGGAGCTGGCCGGGTGTGTCGCCGAGAGCAGGGACGCTCTCGACGCCCATGACCAGCTCGAAAGGCAGCGCGAGCAATGGCTGCGGCATCGGGTGGAGACCAACCGGGAAATTCCGATTCCGCGTCCGTCGCTGCGGTCCTGAACGGATCGACGACTCCCCGCGCGGAACTTCATTTAATTGTTTCGCTCTCGTAGCGAATCATCGGCATGCCGAAGCAAAGCCGCTTCCGGCGCCCGCGATCAGATCGAAACCCGGTACGAGAAATAGCTGCAGCCTGTTTTCACCCTCGAATCCCACCGCACCAACGGAGGTACGGTCATGATCGAAGCTTCGGCCGAGTCGAAAGATCCGACTTTGCCCCAGAGAAAGGTGAGCACCGCGCGGGTACTCGCGGCGGCGATGCTCGGCACGACGATAGAATGGTACGACTTCTTCATCTACGGCACGGCCGCCGCCCTGATCTTCTCCCAGGTCTTCTTCCCGAGCAGTGATCCGGCGACGGGCACGCTCACCGCGTTCGCCGCTTTCGGCGCGGGATTCGTCATGCGCCCGCTCGGCGCGGTGATCATCGGGCACCTCGGCGACAAGTACGGACGTCGCCCGATGCTCGTGGCGACGGTCCTGCTCATGGGAGGCGCCACCGTCGCGATCGGCATCCTGCCGTCCTACGCGGCGATCGGGATCTGGGCGCCTTCACTGCTCGTGCTGCTCCGGCTGCTCCAGGGCTTCGCCGCCGGCGGCGAGTGGGGCGGCGCCACGCTGATGGCCATCGAGCACGCACCGCGGCACCGTCGCACGTTCTACGGCGCCTTCACCCAGGCGGCCGTTCCCATCGCCTATCTCCTCTCGGCGGCGATGTTCTTCGTGCTCCAAGGTGCACTCGACCGCCAGGCGCTTCTCTCCTGGGGCTGGCGAATCCCGTTCTTGCTCAGCATCGTGGTGGTGGCCATCGCGATCGTCGTGCGCTCGGGCGTGCCCGAGAGCCCGGAGTTCGCGGCCAAGAGCAAGCGGCCGCAACGCCCGCCGCTGCTTCAGGTGCTGACCAGGTACCCCCGCTCGGTCGCGCTGACGATCGGCCTGACGATCGTGACGAGCACGGATTTCTACCTCGGCCAGGTGTTCCTGCTGTCCTACGCCACGACGAACGCCGGAGTACCGGCCTCGTCGATGCTGCTGGTGACGATCATGGGTTCGGCGGTCAACGCCGGAATGACTTTCGTGGCGGCGCGGGTGGCCGACCGGGTCGGCAACCGAGCGGTTTTCTACGTCGGACTCATCGGGTTGGCGCTGCTCGCCTTCCCGACCTACCTGATCGTCAACACCGGGTCCTTCGCGGCGATCCTCGCCGTGCGCATGCTCGGCAACGCCTTCAACGCCGCGGCGTACGCGCCGATCGCCTCGATCCTCGCCGCCACCTTCAGCGTCAAGGTGCGCTACACCGGGATTTCGCTGAGCTACCAGGTCGCAGCGGTCCTCGGTGGCGGATTCGCGCCGTTCATCGCGCAGGCTTTGCTGACCGCGACAGGATCCTGGATGGCCGTGGCCGGATACTCCGTCACCCTGTGCGTGATCAGCTTCGTGTCCATGAGCCTGCTCGGCAAGGCAGCGAAGGAGAATCGCGAGCAGGCCACGCTGCCCGCCGTGGCCTGAACCGACCGTCGCGAGATCCGGCGGGCGAGCGGTGCTCCCGCTCGCCCGCCCGGTCGACCGCCCTTGCGGCTCGAACCGCGACGTCGGCCCGCACCTCGCCGCGGACACCGGTAAATCGTCTTCTCTCCCTGAAAGGATGCTCGTGCCGCTCTCCTCGTCCAGCATCGAAACAGTTGCCGGTGGCACCGGCGTCTTCCCGAGCGAATTCAGCGTCGTTCGCCGCCGACGCGTGGCCGATGCGGTGATGACGCTCGATCTCGCACCACCGGCGGGAACGCCACTGCCGCAGTGGTCGGCGGGCGCGCACGTCGACGTGGACATTCCTCAAGCCGGACTGACTCGCCAGTACTCACTGTGCGGACCGCCCGGCGCCGATTTTCTGCGCATCGCCGTCCTGCGGGAGCCCGAGTCGCGAGGCGGGTCGTCCTGGTTGCACAGCCAGGTGGCCGAAGGTGCGACGCTTCGGATCAGTGGCCTGCGGAACCACTTCGCATTCGCCGGCAGCGGTCCGGTGGTGTTCGTCGCCGGCGGGATCGGGATCACGCCGATCCGGGCCATGATCGAGGAGGCGCGTTCCCGCGGCGTGCAATGGGAACTGCACTACGCGGGGCGCAGCGCCGAGAGCATGGCCTTCGTCGCCGAGCTCACCGCCCGCTACGGCGACCGCGTGACCCTCTATCCGTCGGGGACCCGGCGGCTCGACGTCCCAGGGCTGCTTCAGCGGCTGTCCCCGGGCACCTCCGTCTACGCCTGCGGTCCCTCCCGTCTGCTGGGCGCGATCGAGAATGCCGCACCGCCGCACGTTCCGGTGCGGACGGAACGGTTCGCCGCCGACGACATCGACACGTCTCAGGACGCGGCGTTCGAGGTCAGGTGCGCGAGGTCGGGCGTCCGGCGGACCGTTCCCGCCGGTGAAAGCATTCTGGTCGCTCTTCGCGACGCGGGTGTCCGGCAGGTTTCCCAGTGCGAGGAGGGCGTCTGCGGCTCCTGCGAGACCGCTGTCCTCGAGGGCGTCCCCGACCATCGCGACATGCTCCTGACCGACGAGGAACGCGCCGAGAACAACGTGATGATGATCTGTGTTTCCCGAGCGAAGACGGCACATCTGACACTGGATCTCTAGGCGGTTCCGGACCCCCGACCCGAACCCGAAGTCCACAAAGGAGTCGAGGTTGAACACGCTCTTCACCCCGTACCGGCTGCGGTCGCTGACGATCCCGAACCGGATCTGGATGTCGGCGATGTGCCAGTACAGCGCGGCGCCCGACGGCGAGCAAGTCGGTGTTCCGACGGATTGGCACTTCGCCCACCTCGCCGCGCGCGCCGCGGGTGGTACCGGATTGATCCTCACCGAGGGTACGGCGGTCAGCCCGGAGGGCCGGATCAGCCCGCACGACCTCGGTATCTGGAACCGCACGCAGGTCGACGGCTTTCGCCGTATCACAACGTTCCTGAAGTCCCAGGGCACGACCGCCGGAATCCAGCTGGCGCACGCGGGCCGGAAGGCCTGTGTGGAGCGCCCCTGGGTCGACGGCGGCCGCCGCCTCGCACCGGGCGAACCGCACGGCTGGACGCCGGTCGGTCCCAGTGCGATCCCGTTCAGCGATTCCTCGACCGTCCCGCAGGCGCTGACCCGGGCGCGGATCGGCGAGATCGTCCAGGAGTTCGCGGCGGCTGCGGAACGTGCCCTGGAAGCCGGGTTCGAGGTCGTGGAGATCCAGGGCGCGCACGGTTATCTGATCCACCAGTTCCTCTCGCCGTACAGCAACCACCGCACCGATGAATACGGTGGTTCGTTCGAGGGCCGGACGCGGTTCGCCCGGGAGGTCGTCGACGCCGTCCGGCGGGTGTGGCCGGAGGACCTGCCGGTGTTCTTCCGCATCTCCGCCACGGACTGGCTCACCGAAAACCCCGACGACGACCGCGAGGGCTGGACCGCCGACGACACCGTCCGCTTCGCCAAGGAGCTGCCGGCGCACGGCGTCGACCTGATGGACGTGTCCACCGGCGCCAACGTGCCCGATGCGAAGATCGTCCGGGGTCCTGGTTACCAGGTGCCGTTCGCCGAGCGCGTCCGCGCCGAGGCCGGGATGCCGGTCGCCGCCGTCGGATTGATCACCCAGCCCGCGCAGGCGCAGGAGATCATCACCTCGGGCAGGGCCGACGCGGTTCTGCTGGCCCGCGAGCTGCTGCGCGACCCGTACTGGGCGCGCCGAGCCGCGACCGAGCTCGGGGGCGAGGTCCGGACGCCGGTCCAATACAACCGCGCACGACCGTGACGCCCTTCCGGCGGTATCGGGCTCCATCTTTCTCGACGTCCCGATCTGATCCGCACCATATCCGCACCACGAAGGAGCACCGCGATGACCGTCATGTCCGAGCACGCACAAGGCCGCGTTGCGGGCGCCACCGGAAAATCCACGGACCCGGAAGCCCCAACGGCCAATCCGCTGGCGGGTAACCCGGGAGTCGTGGGCATCCCCACCGTCATCGCGGGCGCCGTCGGCCTCGGCCTCATCAACATCGGCGCGATGCCCGGCGGTGCCTCCGGCGCCACGCTCGCCATCCTCGGCACCTGCACGGTCATCGGGCTGTTGATCACCACCGTCTGGGCCGCGGCCCTCGGGCAGAACGCGTCCGCCAGCTTGTTCGCCGTGTTCTTCGGGTTCTACGCCAGCTACGCCGCCCTCACGCTGGGCCTGGCCCACGGTTGGTTCGGCACCTCCGTCGTTTCCGCCACCGACGCCCAGGTCACCTGGCTGTTGTCCTGGTTGATCACCATCGTCCTGCTCACGCTCGTCACCCTGCGCCTGCCGTCGAGCTTCACCCTCCTGCTCGGCCTGGTGGACCTCGCCCTAGCCCTGCTCCTCGCCGGCACCATGACCGGGGCCACCGGCCTCACCCGCGCCGGCGGCGCCGTCGTGTTCGCCTTCGTCGCCGTTTCCGTCTACCTCTACGCCGATCTCATGTCCACCGAAACCGGCGGCCGTGGACTTCCGCTCGGCCGGCCCCTGCTCACTCGCTGACACCCCCGCGTGGGCCGGTGAAGCGCCCGAGTGCTTGCGCGACCTTCCGCGCCGCGGCGCTCGTTCCCGGGCTCACGGGGCTTCCCCAGCACGATCCGGCGATGCCGGGCGGTCAGGCGCCGGCTTCCCCGGTACGGGCAGCCGGTTCGGCCAGCCGGTGGAGCACGTCCGCGAGTCGCTCGGGCTGAGACAGGAACGGCGAGTGGTCGGAGTCGATCGCGGCGATCTCTTGGCACGCGGCGGCGCGGTACATCGCGCGCTGGGCCGCGAGCGGGATCGCTTCGTCGCGCAGCGCTTCGACGTAGGCGCTGCGGACTGTGCCGTACGCGGTGGGCGTCAGCGACACCCGCTGGGCTCCGATTCCCAGGCTTTCCGCAACCAGCCGGCCCACCGCTTCGCGGGCGACGTCGGGCGCGCACGTGCCGAACAGGACCTCGGTGGCGTGCTCGGCCGGTAGCGTGTACACGCCGTTGGCGACGTCCCGGCGCTGGTGGCGCGCGGCCGACGACGACCGGAACTCCGGCAGTGCGGTGAGGTCGGCGAGGAGCTGGCCGTCGCCCGGTACGAACGCGCACAGGAAGACCAGTTGCGCGACCCGGTCGGGCACCTGCTCGGCGACCTGGGCGACGGTGAGCCCGCCCATGCTGTGCCCGACCAGCACCACCGGCCGCCCGGCCGCCTCGACGCGGGCCCGGACGGTCGCGACGCAGTCGTCCAGCGTCACGGTCTCGATCGGCCGGCGGCCGTCGCGGCCGGGCAGGTTCACCGCGTCCACGGTGTGCCCCGCCGCTTCGAGCAGCGGGATGATCTTCGCCCAGCACGAGGCCTGGTACCAAGCTCCGTGCACGAGCACGAAATGCGCTCCGGCGTGCTTCATGGTCCTCCTCGTCTGACGTCGAACTCGGGGGGTCTTCCTCAGTCCACCACCGCGGGCTCGGCCACGCCGGGCCGGAGTCCCCCGGCGTGGCCGAGCCGGGCGGCGACGCGGGCAGCGTCGCGAGCCGGACGGATGAAAACGATGGCCAGCACGCCCGATACCACCAGGAGCGCCGCCACGATCAGCCACGACGTCTGCAGGCCCGCGACTTCGCCCTGGGCCGAGGCGATCCGGCCGGTGAGCGCCGGGGCGATCACGCCGGCCAGCGAGTACACCGCGCTGTACGCGCCGAGGACGCCGGCTCGCTGGGCGATCGGCGTGATCTCGGCGCACACCGTCTGCGACACCGCGAAGATCACCAGCGACAGCACGCTCAGGCAGCTGAACACCAGCTTCCCCGCCGCGCCCGGAACAAGCACGAACGCCGCTTCCGAAACGCCCGAGACGAACAGGCACACGCCGGAAACCGTGCCGCGCACGTGCCGGGTCGGCACACCGCGGCGGAGCATCGCCTTCATGAGCGCGCCGAGTCCGATGAAGACCACGACGACCGCGAAACCCTGCTTCACCGCGACGAACGCGCTCGCCTGCCCCAACGACAAGCCCAGCGCGTCCTGCAGGTACAGCGGCGCGTAGGCCCCGTCCTGCACGGTGGCCCAGTTGGCCGCGAACCCGGCGAACACGGTCGCGAGGAACGTGCCGGACAGGAACACCTTGCGGTACGACGCCCACAGCGCCCGGCGTTCCGCGCGCGTTCTCGGGGCACTGCGCCGCGCGACCGGCCGGGCGAGCGGCCCCTCCTTGCCGACGAACGCCCACACGACGCACCACGCGACGGTGATCAGCGCGGTCACCAGGAACGCCGACCGCCAGCCGTGCGCGGAGACCAGGTAGGCGATGAGCGGCGTGCCGACCAGGATGCCGCCGGCCGCTCCGCCCGCGAGCATGGAGCTCGCCACCGGGCGATCCTGGTCGGGGACCCAGTTGTACGCCGCGTGGTTGGCCAACGGAAACGCCGGGCCCTCCGCCGCGCCCAGCACGATCCGGGAGATCAGCACGGTCCCGAGCCCGGCCGCCGTCAGCATCGAGAACTGCGCGAGGCTCCACACGATCGCCAGTGTCAAAAGGATCCATCGCACCCGCAGGCGGTTCGCCGCGAATCCGACGACCAGGGCCGAGACGAAGTACAGGAAGAAGAACCCGCTCGAGGCCAAGCCGTACTGGTCGAGGTTCAGGTGGAGATCGGCGAGCATCGGCTTGACGGCCACGCCCAGCACCGACTTGTCCACGAAGTTGATGATCATGAAGATGAGGAGCACGGTCACCACGATCCAGCCGCGCAGCCGCGAACGCGGCGCGGAACCTGATGGCAGCGGTGGTGTAATCATCGTTGATTCTCCCTTGTGGTGGCCGAAGATCACGTGACGCGAGCGCGTCGAAGTCGCCTGGCGCGAGGCGCGCCAGGCGGAGGTGGTGAAGCAGGATCAGCTCTCGGTGATGACGACCTCGTCGCCGTCCCAGTCGAACTTCGCGTTCAGGCCCGCTCCCTCGGTGGCCTTGCGCAGGTATCCCACGACGTCCTCGCCGCCTGCTTCGCGGGACACGGGCACGGGCACCCCGTGCGGGTCGATCAGGCACGGCACGAGGCCGAGCCGCGACACGGCACCGCCGCGGAGGTCGATGGTCGCCAGCATCGCCTTGCGGGACTCCGGCGGGAACGGGTAGTTCGGGTACGCCGGGTCGATGTGGTCCGCGGCGGACCCCGGCCGCTCACGCAGCCGGGAGCGCATCCGGGTGGTCAGCGGTTCACGGCGGAACGCGAAGTGCGCCTCCCACGGGAACGCGGTCACGAAGTTGCCGAGACAGTAGAAAATCGGCTTGCCCCGGTAGAACTCGACGCCCTTGAGCACGTGCGCGTGGTTGCCCAGCACCACGTCCGCGCCCGCCTCGATCGCGGCCCGCGCCACCGCGGGCTCGTAGTCGGCCAGCCGGATCTCGTTGCGCGCGGCCGCGAAATGCACCAGTCCCATGTGGATCCCGACCATCACCACGTCGCATTTCCCGCGCAGCGCACGGATCTCCTCGCGCATCGCCTCGAGGCTCCACGGTTCGGGCCACGTGTAGATCTGGGGCGGGCCGGCGGTGATCCGGCCCGGTTCGTAGTGCGTGATCACGTCGACGTAGGCGACGCCGGGCTTGGTCGGGGTGGCGGCGTTGGCCTCGACCCCGATGCAGTCGTAGGACAGCAGCCCGACGGTCGTGCCGTTCAGCTCGAGGATCGCGGGTTCGACCGCCTCGTCGATGTTGTGACCCGCGCCGGTGTGCGCGATGCCGTGCTCGTCCAGCCAGGCGAGGGTGTCGGTGACCCCGGGCGGGCCGTAGGTGTAGGCGGGGTTGCCGGCCAGGGTGACCGCGGTGACGTTGCCGGTGAGCAGGCCGCGCAGCTTGTCGGGGTGCGGCGCGGGCAAGCGGTTGTCCCACGCGGGCTGCGGGTCGGTGGTGTGCAGGAACTCCAGGTGCCCGATGACGGCGTCCGCGGCACGCAGGTAAGGGGCCGTGGGCTCGAAATAGGGCTCCGGGTCATCCTCCATGCAGAGCATGAGCTCGCCCGTGGCGATGACGCGGATCGGATCGGGAACCGACATGCGGAGCCTCCTCGCTGCGCGGATGGGCTGAGTATCAAGGCCGGCCGGGGCGGCGTCGACCAGGGTTTTCCGCCGCGTGGAAACCAGGCCGAAGGCGGGCGGCCCGGGCCACGCACGGAGATCAGGCGGACGCGAGCGGTCGCCAGATGCCCGTCGCGGTGGTGCGGCCGGAGTCGTCACGCGCCCGGGTCACGAGCGCGCCGTCCTCCCCCGCGACGGCCGAGACGACCAGGCCCTGGTGGTCGATCAAGGGCGAGACGAGGCGGTAGTCGAACTCCACCGCCGTCACCTCGGGCCGGCGTGCGCGCGCGGCCTCCGCCATGAGCAACGCCTGCAGTGGACCGTGCACGACCAGCCCGGCGTAACCCTCGACGTCGCGGGCGTAGTCGCGGTCGTAGTGGATGCGGTGGCCGTTGTAGGTGAGCGCCGAGTAGCGGAACAACAGCACCGGATCGACCACGATCCGGCGCTCCTCGCCCTCCGGCGGCACGACCTCGGCGGACTCGGGTGCGCCGGGCCCGGCCGCGGTCGCCGCGCGGTAGACGAGGTCCTGTTCCTCGTCGACGACCACGCGGCCGCCCTGGCTGATCTCGTGCGCGACGGTGACGAAGGTCAGCGGACCGGTGCTGCCCTGCTTGTCCACAGACCGGCGCACGAAAGTCCGGCGCGTCGCCTCCTCGCCGACGAGCAGCCGGTCGAGCCGGCGCACCCGCCCGCCGGCCCACATCCGGCGGCGGCCTGGTCCCGGCGGACGGGGCACGCCGGTGACCGGGTGGCCGTCGGGGCCCTGCGCGGAGCGCGGCGGGCGGTCCAGGAGGTACACCCAGTGCCACAGCGGTGGCAGTCCTGAGCCGGGCGCGGGCTCGGGAACCTCGATCAGGCCGGCCAGCGCGTGGGCTGGCCCGCCGGTGAGGACCTCGGTCCGCACCACGTGCTCGGCCGTTTCCCGTCCGGCGACGGTTTGCTCGTTCACCACGTCTCCTCCTGTCCGGCCCGCGCGCCCAGGAACTCGGCCCGCACGGCGTCGGTGTGCGCGCCCAATGCCGGCACCGGCCCCATCGCCGGCTCCCGGCCGGCCACGGTGACGGGCGGCAGCAGCGCGCGGATCGGCCCGTTCGGGGTGTCCACTTCGCGCCAGCGGCCGCGGGCCTCGTGCTGCGGGTGCTCGGCGAACTCGGCCGGTGTGCGCAGCCGCGCGTTGGCGATGCCGACCTCGTCCAGCAGCGCCACGAGCTCGTCCGCGGTCAGCTTCCCGAACGCGGCTTCGACGATCGGGGTCAGCTCGTCGTTGTGCGCCACCCGGTCGGGGTTGTGCGCGAACCGCGGGTCGCCGGTCAGGTCGGGACGGTTGAGCACGCGCTCGCACAGCACGGCCCACTCCCGGTCGTTCTGCAGGCCGAGGAACACCGTGCCGCCGTCGCCCGCCGGGTAGGGGCCGTAGGGCGCGATCGACGCGTGCCGCGCGCCGGTGCGCTCGGCCGCGCGCTGCCCGTACACCGAGTAGTAGTACGGCTGCGCGACCCACTCGCCGAGGGCGTCCAGCATCGCGATGTCCAGCGCGCTGCCTTCCCCGGTCCGCTCACGCTCGTACAGCGCGGTCAGCACCCCGCTGTAGGCGTACATGCCGGTGGCGACGTCGGCGATCGAGACGCCGACCTTCACCGGCGTGTCCGGCGTGCCCGTCACCGAGACCAGGCCGGTTTCGCACTGCACCAGCAGGTCGTAGGCCTTCTTCCGGCGGTACGGCCCGGCCGTGCCGTACCCGGAGATGGCGCAGGTGATCAGGCGCGGGTGGCGGGCGCGCACCGTCTCGGCGTCGAGGCCGAGACGGTCCACGGCACCGGGCGCGAGGTTGTGCAGGAACACGTCCGCCTTCGCGATCACGGCGTCCAGCAGCGCGCGATCGGCGGGTGCCTTGATGTCGAGCTCCACGCTCTCCTTGCCGCGGTTGAGCCAGACGAAGTAGCTGGCCTGGCCGTGCACGGTGCGGTCGTAGTCACGGGCGAAGTCGCCGGCGCCGGGCCGTTCCACTTTGATCACCCGGGCGCCGAGGTCGGCGAGCTGGCGCGTGGCGAACGGCGCGGCCACCGCCTGTTCCAGAGAGACCACGGTGACACCGGACAGCGGCAGGTTCTTCAGGTCCATTCAGGACACCTTTCGCACGACAGGGGCACCGGGCGCCCACTGTGGCCAGTCGAGCACGCCTCGGTGCAGGAATGAGCGGTAGTCGCGGCGCAAGCGGGCGGAGACCTGCTCGACCCCGTCGTCACCGTCGAACAGCCGGGCCGGCTCGGGACTCCGGTGGGTACCGAACAGCACCGGCACGTCGAGCGTGTGGGTGGCGCCGAGCCAGCCATCCCACAGCGTCGCCGGCCGGCAGTATTGCGTGCGCCACACGGGCCCGGGCGCGGTGGCGGCCCACTCGTCGGCCGGTTCGTCGAACAGGGCCACGGTGGCCGCGGCGGCCACGGCCCAGCGTGAGCCGAGTGCTCGCTCGGGCGGCAGCGCCCGGGCCGCGGCCTCGTACCGGGCTGCGGCGTCGCCGGGGAGCAGCGCCTCGGCCAGGGTGCGCGCCTCGGCATCGGAGAGCTCGCGCGGGGAACGCTCGTCGAGCAGGAAGAACGTGCCCTCGTCACCGGTGGTGCCGAGCAGCGTCGGCAGCGCGCCGGGAGCGGGCAGGCCGCGCGCCAGTTCGCCCGCCGCGACCGGGCCGAACCGGTGCGCGGGGGCGATCGCGGCCGCGGCGGTGATCAGCGCGTCGTTGCCGGCCTCGGCCAGCGCGCGCACCGGCACGCCCAGCCAGGCCGCCAGGCGCTCGACCCCGTCGGCGGCCGCGTCCGGCTCGGCCAGGCGGGGCAGGCCGCTGTGCAGGGCCAGTGCGGAGATCCGCTCCCCCGCGCCGGGCAGCGCGGACTGGATCGCGGCGCTCATCGCGCCAGCGGAGTCACCGGCCAGCGTGACCCGGCCGGGGTCACCGCCGAACGCGCTGATGTTGCGGCCCACCCACTCCAGCGCGGCCCGCTGGTCGAGCAGGCCGAGGTTCGCGTGGTCTCCGGTCAGGTCGGGATGCCACGCGAAACCGAGCGGGCCGAGCCGGTAGTTGACCGTGACGACGACCGCGTCGACGTCCTTGGCCAGCACCGCGCCGCGCAGGGCGGGCACGTCGCCCGAGCCGTTGGTGAAGCCGCCGCCGTGGAGCCACACCAGCACGGGCAACGCGCCCGGGCGAGCGCCCTCCGGTGCCCACACGTTCAGCACCAGGCAGTCGGCCCCGGACGGCACCGACCGCCCCAGGATCAGGCGGGCACGGAGACTCCCGGGCTGTGGAGCCGCCGCGCCGAACTGCACGGCCGGCCGCACACCCCGCCAGCGCCGCGCCGGCCCGGGCGGGCGGAACCGCGCCGCCCCGCTCGGCGGCGCGGCATACGGCACACCGAGAAACGCGGCGACCCCGTCCTCGGCCGTGCCTTCGAGCTCGCCCGACTCGACGTGTACGCGGCGCGCCGAGCCCGATGGGGAGCCCGCTGTCATTCGACCCGGAGGCCGAGGCGGCGGGCCGCCCTGTCCGCGGCCTCCCGGGCGGCCGGGGCGACGTGCCCCGTGATCGTGCGGGCGGTCGCGACGGCGGCGTCGAGACCGATGTCGCCGAAGATGATCTTCAGCTCGAGGTAGTTCACCGCGGACGCCTCGACCTGCGCCACGATCTCGTCGCGCACCGAGTCGGCGGTGCCGATGATGCCGTTGCCCTTGGCCAGCACGCGCTCCGTGCCGAACACGCCGTCGAGCCGGTGGTCGTCGTGTTCGTGCCACAGGTGCAGGAGGCGCTCCTCGTGCAGCTCGTTGGCGCGGCCGAAGACGTCTTCCGCCTCGGCCCGGCTGCCGGCGACGACGACGGGGCCGGAGATGCCGAAGCGGGGCTGCCCGGTGATCGGGTTGAGGCGGCCTTCGTCGTGCCGGTGCTTCTCCCACGCGGTCCAGAAGGTGGTACCCACCTCGGCGACCGCGCCGTCCTCCCACCGGGTCACGAAGTTGATGCCGTTGGCGGCGGCCCACTCGGCGGTGACCGCGCTGCCGGAGGCGTACCACAGCTGCGGGTACGGGCTCTGGACCGGCAACACCGACAGCGCCGCGTCGTAGTCGCGCAGCAGCGTGCCCTGGTGCGTCATCCGGCCGGTGCGCAGTGCGTTCGTGACGGCGGTCAGCGTCTCCTGGTAGATCTCGCGTGCCTGGTCACCCCGCACGCCCAGGATGCCGAGTTCCAGCGGGCTGATGCCGGAACCGACGCCGAAGTCCAGCCGGCCGTGGGTGAGCTGGTCCAGCGTCGCGATCTCCTCCGCCAGGCGGAACGGCTCGTAGGCGGGCAGCACGTTCACCAGCGTGCCGAGCCGCATCGTGCTCGTGAGCCGGCTCAGCGCCGCGACGAACAGGTTGGGCGACGGGCAGACGGACAACGGTGTGCCGTGGTGCTCGGTCACGTGGTAGTGGGCGAAGCCGAGCCGCTCGACCTCTTGAGCGAACCGCAGGCGATCGTCGAGCAGCTCGCCCACGCCGCCCCGGGCGAGGTCGAACGAATCGAAGATCCCGAATTCCAAAGCCATGCGACGACCTTTCCGCTTCTTCGCGTGCCGGTGGATGTCGGATCACTCTGGAGCACGGGAGGCGACCGGGTCGAGAGGATCTTTCCATCGCGCGGAAGCGGTGCGTGGACAGCGGAAACCGGTGTCCCTTCACTGGCTCCATGACGATGGACTACTCCTCGCTGTTCCTCGACGGGGCCTGGCTGGCTCCGCGTTCGGCCGAGCGCATCACGGTCCGCTCGGCCTCGACCGAAGAGGTTCTCGGGTCCGTGCCCGACGCGGGCGAGGCCGATGCCGACCGGGCGGTGTTCGCGGCCCGGCGGGCGTTCGACGACCCGCTCGGCTGGTCCCGCTGGACCGGCCGGCAGCGGGCCGAAGTGCTCGAGAAGCTGGCGGACGCCTTGGAAACGCGCCGGGACGAAATGGCGCGGCGCGTCAGCTCGCAGAACGGCATGCCCATCACGATGGCGGCGGCCGGAGAGGCGGACCTGCCGGTGTGGCTGCTGCGGCACTTCGCCGGCGTCGCCGCCGTCACGAACGTCGAGCACGCCCAGCCGAGCATGCGCGGCGGCACGACCTGGGTGCTCCGCGAAGCGCTCGGTGTGGTCGCCGCGATCACGCCCTGGAACGCGCCGCAGTCACTGGCGTCGTTCAAGTACGCGCCCGCGCTGGCGGCGGGCTGCACCGTGGTGATCAAGCCTTCGCCGGAAACCGTGCTGGACGCGAACCTCCTCGCCGAAGCGGCGGCCGACGCCGGACTACCGCCGGGGGTGCTGAACGTGCTCCCGGCCGGCCGTGACACAAGCCGGTACCTGGTCGCGCACCCCGAGGTGGACAAGATCGCGTTCACCGGGTCGACCGCGACCGGGCGCGCGATCGCCGAGGTCTGCGGGCGGCTGCTGCGCCCGGCCACGCTGGAGCTGGGCGGCAAGTCCGCCGCGGTGTTCCTCGACGACGTCGACCTCACCGCGCCCGGCCTGAACGTACGGCTCGCGTCCGCGCTGCTCGGCCACACCGGCCAGACGTGCTACCTCGGCACCCGCGTCCTCGTGCCGCGCGGCCGCCACGACGAGATCACCGAATACCTCGCCGCTTTCGTGTCATCGCTCGAGATCGGTGACCCGCTGGACCCCGCGACGCAGCTGGGTCCGCTCGTGACCGCGGCACACCGCGACCGCGTCGAGGGGTTCATCGAGCGCGGACGAGCCGACGGAGGCACCCTCGTGACCGGCGGCGGCCGACCGGCCGGGCAGCCCACCGGCTGGTACCTGGAGCCGACCGTGTTCACCGGGCTGGACCGCGACAGCGTGGTGGCCCGCGAGGAGATCTTCGGTCCCGTGCTGACCGTGCTGCCCTACGCGGACGACGACGATGCCGTCCGGATCGCGAACGACAGCCCGTATGGCCTCGGCGGCAGCGTGTGGACCGCCGATCCCGAACGCGGCCACGGCGTGGCCCGGCGCGTGCGAACCGGGACGATCGGGATCAACGGGTACCGCGTCGACCCGGGTGCGCCCTTCGGCGGGATGAAGGACAGCGGCCTGGGCCGCGAGCTGGGCCCGGCGGCCCTGGCCGGCTTCCAGGAGGTCAAGGCCGTCTACGGGTGAGCCGGCGGGCTCACCCGGCGTCGGCGATCGACCGGGAGATGGACGACGCGTACTGGCGCAGCGTCGGAACCAGGCGGGCGAGGTTGACGTCGGTCGCGGGCGCCAGGACCGTCAGCGCCATCGGCGTGCGGTCGATCCCGGTCGCGACGGGCACCGACAGCGAGGACTGCCCCGCCGTGCTCTCCGATCGGGACACGGCGAACCCCGCCTGCCGCGCGGCCTCCAGCTGCGCGAGCACGAGGCGCGGCACGACCTGCGTGTACGGGGTGCGCCGCTCCAGGCGCGTGCGCAGCGCCTCGGCCAGCACCGGCCGGTCCACAGTGGACATCAGCAGCTTGCCGGCGCTGGTCGCGAACAGCGGGATCTCGTCGCCGGCGTGCGCGAGATAGATGCTGTCGAGCTTGCCCCGGACGGTGTCGATGCACACCAGGCGGTCGCCGATCATGGTGCTGATCGCGACGGCGGCGCCGGTGCGTCCGGCGAGTTCGTTGGCGAACGGCAGCGCCGCGCGGCGCAGCTCCCGTTCCCAGGACGAGGAAGCGCCGAGGCGCCAGATCTTGTCACCCAGCCGGTAGCTGCCGGACTCGGTGCGTTCGACCCCGCCCCAGGCCACGAGCTCGCCCAGCAGCCGGTGCGTGGTCGAAACCGGCAGCTCGGCGCGGCGGGCCACCTGGCTGAGCGTGAGCGGCTCGGATCCGCCCAGCAGGTCCAGGATGCCGAACACGCGACCGACGTGGCTGCCGAGCTCGGCACCGGGCTTCCGCGCCATCACTCCTCCGGGTACTGGGGCTGCGGGACGACCACCGGCGGCGGAGCGCGCCCCGCGCACGTGTCGCCCATGTTAACCCGGAAGGCCCAACGCTTCCACGATCTTCCACGATACGGAAAGGCACCGCGTGGCGCAGTCGCGTCACCAGGTGTGCCGCTGGACCGCGGGCCCTGCCGGCACTCACCGGCGGGCCAGGATCGCCTGTGCCCGCCGCACCACCGGGCGGTCGATCATCTGTCCGTCGTACACCGCCACGGAACCGTCCCGGTCCGCCGCCAGCACCCCGCGAGCCCACTCGACTTCACGATCCGTCGGGCTGAAGCGCCGGTTCGACGGCTCCACCTGCCGTGGGTGGATGCACAGCTTCCCCGTGAAGCCCAGCAGCACCGCGTGGTCGAGGTCGGTGGTCAGCGCGCCCTCGTTGGCCAACGCGGTCGTGACGCCGTCGACCGGGGCACCGCGGCCGGCGACGGCGGCGGCCAGCACCACGGTGGACCGGGCGTAGCGCAGGGCCTCGTGCGAGCGGTGGTCGACGCCGAGCTGTGCGGCGAGGTCGACGCTGCCGAACGCCGGACGGACGACCGACGGACACGCGCACAGGGCGATCGCGTTCGCGATGCCCGCCGCGGTCTCCAGCAGCGGCACCACGCCGCTGCCTGCCGGCAGGGCGGCGGCGACCGCGGCGAGCGTGGCCGGGTCTTCCGCTTTCGGCACCAACACGCCCGCCGCGTGCGGGCCGACGGCCGCCAGATCGGCTTCATACCAGGAAGTCCCGGGCGCGTTCAGCCGGACGACCGCCCGGTGCCCCTCGGCCAGCCACGCCCGGGCGTTTTCCCGGGCTTCGGCCTTCTGCGCCGGCGCGACCGCGTCTTCCAGATCCACGACCACGACGTCCGCGCCGGCCGCGGCCGCCTTCGCGAACCGTTCCGGACGGTGCCCCGGCACGAACAGGAACGTCCTGGCGTGCCGGAGGTCGTCGCTCGCGGGTGACTCGTTCGTCGGCATTTTCCGTGCCGCTCCTCGGATGCGCGGTCAAACCGCCACGCGGTCGGCGACGCGGCGGAACCTGCTGCCGTGGAACAGCAGCGGTTCGACACCGTCGGGCTGGTGGATGTCCTCCACGAGCAGGAAGGCGACCTCGTGGTCACCGGCCGCCGTCAGGTCCGCGATCGAGCACGTGAGCGTGAGCGCGGAGCCACCGATGTGCACGGCCCCCTCGGGCGTGGCCGTCCAGTCGACCTCGGCGAAGCGCTCGCCCGGCCCGGCGAGCACGCGGCAGTACTCGGCGTGTTCCTCGGCCAGGACGCTGATGCCGAGGTGCGTGGCCTCGCGCAGCCGCGCCCACGTCCGTGACCGCGCGCCGAGTGCGACGCTGACGAGCGGCGGATCGAGGGAAACGGACGTGAACGAGCTCGCGGCGATGCCCGCGGGCGCGCCGTCGACGAACGCGCACACCGCGGTCACCCCGGACGGGAACGCCGCGAACGCGCGGCGGAGGTCCTGGTGTCCGGGGCCGGGGATCGGTGCCGATGCCTGTGTCATGTCTGATCACCTCGGGATCACGGGTTGTGGTGCTCGCCAGCTTCAGACGTCGTGCGCTGCCTTGTCGACGTTGCGCTTCCGCGGCGTGGAAACGCGGTGTTGCGACCGACGCCGCCGGGCTGAACGCTCGGTTCCGCCGCAAACCCGACCAGATCTGCCTCGGAGGTTCCTGACATGTCCCCCACCGCGCCGGTGCGGATCGGCCTAGCCCTGCCCCACGACGTCCCGGGCGATCGCCGGGCGCTGGTGACCGCCGCGCAGGACGCCGGGTACCGGTACCTCACGCTGGCCGACCACGTCGTCGGCGCGGACACCACGCACCGGCCCGGCTGGACCGGCCGCTACACCGCCGCGGACCCGTTTCGCGAGGTGTTCGTCCACTTGGGACACGTGTCGGCACTCACCACCTTGGAGCTGGTGCCCAGTGTGGTGGTCCTGCCCCAGCGCCAGACCGCGGTGGTGGCGAAGCAGACGGCGGAGCTGGCGCTGCTCAGCCGTGGCGGGGTGCGGCTGGGGGTCGGCGTCGGCTGGAACGCCGTGGAGTTCGAAGCCCTCGGCGCCACGTTCGGCACTCGCGCCGAGCGAATGGAGGAGCAGATCGCCGTGCTCAGGCTGTTGTGGTCGCGCCGCGCGGTGTCCTTCGACGGCCGCTACCACCGGCTGGACGCGGTCGGCGTCGCTCCGCTGCCTCCCGAGCCGATCCCCCTCTGGCTCGGCGGCGGGCTCGGCAAGACCGAGTGGGCGCGCGAACGAGTCCGCCGCCGCGTCGTGGCACTCGGCGACGGCTGGATCACCGCACCGCAACTGGCGCCGGAGCAGCTCGCTCCGGCCGTGTCCGCGCTGCGGGAGTGCGCCGAGCGGGCGGACCGTGATCCGGCTTCGCTGGGGATCCAGGCCACGCTCGTGGTCGGTGCCGGGGACGACGACGCGACGCTGCGGGCGAAGCTCGCGCACATCCGTGCGGCCGCGCCGACGCACCTGACGGTCGACTGCCGCGGGGCCGGCCGCTCGGCGGCCGAACACGTCGAGATCAGCACCGCCGCGGCAGCGCTGATCTCGAACGAGCTGTGAACCCCGCGGCACCGATTTCCATGGCGCGGAACGGTTTCGTTGCGGCCGCGGCGTGAGGCCGGGTAAGCCGACCTGACGCAGCCGGGCCGCCTCGTCGACTTGTCCGGCGGTGGTGACCGGCGAAGTTCACATGGAGGTCGAATGCATACTGCTGCAGAGGGTTTTCGGGACGCGGTCGCCGTGGTGACGGGCGGAGCGCGCGGGATCGGCCGAGCCTGCGCCCTCCGCCTGGCGGAGCTCGGCGCGCGCGTCGCCGTCGTCGACCGAGACTTGGCCGCGGCAGCCGAGTACGGCGAGAGCCTCACCGCGTCGTCGGTCGCGGAGGAGCTCATCGCCCGGGCCGGGGCCGGCCTGGCCCTGCAAGCCGACCTGGCTTCGCCGGAGCAGGCCGCCGACGCCGTCCACGCGGCGTCCGCGGAATGGGGGCGGGTGGACCTGCTCGTCACGACGGCGGGTGGCGCGATCACGCCGTACGACAGGAGCCGGGCCAGCGTCGTTCCGGACGAGGACCTGACCGCGCTGCTCGACGCGAACGTGCGCACGGCTGTCAACTGCTGCCGCGCGGCGGTGCCGTTGATGCGTTCAGCCGGCGGCGGCGCGATCGTGACGGTCGCGAGCGGCACCGCGCTCAGCGTCCGGGCCGGTGGCTACCTGGCCGGGTACGGGTCCGCCAAGGCGGCCATCGTGCAGTACACCCGCTATCTCGCGGCGGAGGTCGGGCCGGACGGGATCCGCGTCAACTGCGTGGCCCCGGGCGTGATCCGCACGGCGCGCGTCGTCGCGCAGTCGAGCCGCACGGGGATCGTCAGCGACGAGGCCGCCGCCACGATTCCGCTGGGCCGCCAAGGGGAGGCCTCGGACGTCGCCGACGCGGTCGAGTTCCTGTTGTCGCCCATGGCGTCCTACGTGACCGGACAGACGCTGGCCGTCAACGGCGGTGCGGTGATGCACTAGCGCGGCGCACACGGTCCGGGGCAGCCGTCCCGGACCGTGTGTCCACAAAGGATCGACAAGGGCCGGGGGCCGCGTCACGGCGGCCCCCGGGCGATGCGAGCGGACGGCGTTTCCGCGGCGCCCGCGCTAGCTCCGTGCCGCCTTCCGGGATTCCGCGACGCGCCGCAACTCGACGACGTCCCACCAGAAGGGCCGGATGTCGGTGATCTTGCCGTCCTCGATCCAGAAGAACTCCGCGAGGAGCATCGACCACCGCTTGCCCTCGCCGTCGAGTCCGGTCGGCTCGCACAGCGCGACGACGCGGTTCGGCCCGTCGGCGATGATCTCGTGGTACTTGATCCCGTCGGCGCCCAGGGTGCCGAAGATCTCCAGCCTCGCGGCGTTGGCGTCCTCCCCCGTCCAGGAGCCCGGAACCGGGAACCCGTCCGGCAGGGTCACCCGGTAGTTCCGGTCCCGCACCTCGAACAGGGCCTCGAGGTCGTCCCGGGCCGTCAGCTCGTAGGCCTGCTGCACGATGGCGCGATTGCGCTCCTCGACCGTGCGGTGCTCACTCATTTCGCTCTCCATTCCGGTGGTGGCGACGGGCGAAACCGCGCCGAAAAGTCTGTTGTGGACTGATTTCAGGCCGGCGCCGACCATCACGGCGACGGAGCGCGCGGTCGGTGCCGGCGGTGAACACCGACGCGTTCAGCCCGAGCAGGGGGAACCCATTCGCCGCCGATGAGGACGCGGTCCGGGTGGCGAAGCGGCGTCACCTTGTCGTGAGGGCTCATCGGGTCCCTCCGTGAGTTTTGTCGATCACCGTCCCGAAGGTAAAGCGGCGGGCGGCCTTCGCGCCGCGGGCGTTTCCACGTGGTGGAAAGGTCGGTGGATCGCGCGTCGGCCGGCGGCTCCGGATCGGGCCCCGGTGGGCGGGAAGCCCCGGTGAGAGCGTCAACCGCTCAGAAGACGGTGTGCCAGTCGTCGCGGATGCTGATGACGGTCCAGCCGTCGCGGCCGGCCTGTTCGAGTGCCTGTTCGGCGCCGGCGGTGTAGGCGAACTCGCGGTCGGGGTCGTCGTGGAGGACGAGGAGGCGCAGGGTCGGTTTACCGGTGTGGTGGGTGAAGCGGAGCATGGGGATGTCGCCGTTGGCGTTGCCCGCGGCCAGCAGGGGCCGGCGTCCGGTGCGGCTCCAGATGCGGACGGGCTTCTGCGGGCCGTCGTCGAGGTAGTCGAGGACGGGTTGGTGGCGGATGGTGCCGCCGTGCTCGTCGTCCTCGTAGGACAGGGTCGCGGTGCTGCCGATGACCTGCTCGCGCGGCACGCCGTAGACCGTCTGGCTGATGGGCCGCATGAAGTCGCGGCCGCCGCCTGACGCGATGTAGGTGCTGAAGCCGTTGTCGCGCAGGTGCGCCAGCAGTTCGACCATCGGCGCGTAGGCGCAGCGCGCGTACGACCTGCGCAACGTGGGGTGCTGCGTGGTGGTCAGGAACTCGTTCGCCTGGGCTTCGAAGTCCTCGACGCCGATGCCGGCGTACGCCTCGAGCACTCCGGCCGCGAGGGTGGGGAGCTGGGTGTCGTCCCCGGCGTAGTGCGCGGCGACCACCGCGCCGAACCACGCCAGGTCGTTGTCGTACGCGGCTTTCCAGGGCTGCCGCGAGCGCAGCTCGGGAGTCTCCCCGGCCATCGCGACGAGGCGGCGCAGGATGAAGTCCAGCTGGATCGGAACCGGTTTCTCGCACCACAGCGTGCCGTCGTTGTCGAAGGTCGCCACCCGTTCGTCGGCCGGCACGTCCGAGGCGTGCTCGACGAACTCGGTGATCGCCTTCTTCGCCGCGCCCTCACGCCAGGTGGTCAGCACGAGGCAACCGTCCTTCCCGGGTCAGGGCCGGACCACGCAGCGGAGACCGACGTGGCAGGTCGCGGTGTCGACCGGTTGCCCCATGCGGGCGGCAGGCCGGTAGCGACGGCAGTAGTCCGGCGAGCACAGGTACGAGCCGCCCTTGATCACCTTGCGCGGAACGCGTTCACCCCGTGCGATGCTGCGGTCCCGCGGACTCGGGCCACAACAGGAGCCGGGTCGCTCGTCGTGGGCGGAGTACCAGTCCGCGGTCCACTCCCACACGTTGCCGATCATGTCGTGGAGGCCGTATCCGTTCGGCGGGTAGCGCCCGACCGGCGCGGTGCCCAGGTATCCGTCGGCGCCGGTATTCGTGTACGGGAACCGGCCCTGCCAGGTATTGGCCATCCACACGCCGCCGGGGGTGAGCTCGTCACCCCACGCGTAGCCGGCGCGGTCGAGCCCGCCCCGCGCGGCGAGCTCCCACTCCGCCTCGGTGGGGATGTCCTTGCCGGCCCACTGCGCGTAGGCCTCGGCGTCCTCCCACGCCAGGTGCACTACAGGATGGTCGGGCCGCTTGCGGATCGAGCTGCCCGGGCCGGACGGGTGGCGCCAGTCCGCACCGGGCACGGAGCTCCACCAGTTGTAGGCGTTGCGCAGGTCGACCTCGTGCCGCGGTGCGACGAACACCGACGACGCCGGCACGAGAAGCTCAGGCGCCGCATCCGGGTAGTCCGCCGGATCGGGTGCCCGCTCGGCGAGCGTGACGTGGCCCGTGGCGCGGACGAAGCGCTCGAAGTCACGGTTGCGCACCGCGGTGGGCTCGATCCAGAACGCGCCGACCGTCACGTCGTGGACCGGGCCTTCCTCCGGGTAGTGCTCGTCGGAGCCCATCGCGAACGTGCGGCCGGCGATCCACACCATTCCCGTCGTCGGGTCCGGGTTCGCGGCCACGGCCGGCCGACGGCCCTGCCCCGTGTGCGCCGTGGCCATCCGGTGTCCCCTGTCTGCTGTGCGCGACGTCGCCACACATTCGCAGCGGGCCCGATCGCGCTTCATCACCCGTGCCGGGTGACCTGCGCCGGACGATCCCCACGACGGAACGGCGCGAGCCCGACCCCTGCGGTGTTCACCTGGTGCAGGTGAAGCCGGGCGCCGCCGCACGCGGTCGGATGGGGTGGTCGAGGCCGCCTTCACCCGGGGGATCCGAGGAGTGACATGAGCAACTCGTTCCAGGGCAAGATCAACGTCGACATCCGCGACTCGGTGCCCGACTGGGCACCCTTCGAACCGGCACAGGCGGCCGAGGGTGCCCCGAACGTGGTGTACCTGGTTCTCGACGACGTCGGGTACTCCGCGATGAGCTGTTACGGCGGCGTCATCGAGACCCCCAACATCGATCGCATCGCGGCCGACGGCGTGCGGTTCACGCAGTGGCACACCACCGCGCTGTGCTCACCGACCCGGTCCTGCCTGCTCACCGGGCGCAACCACACCCGCAACGCGATGGCGTGCATCACCGAGGCGGCGATCGGTTTCCCGAATGCCAACGGCACGATCCCGCCGGAGAACGGCATGATCTCCGAGATCCTCGAGGAGCGGGGCTGGAACACCTACCTCGTCGGCAAGTGGCACCTGTGCCCGACCGACGAGATGAACCTCGCCGCGACGCGCCGCAACTGGCCGACCGGGCGCGGGTTCCAGCGGTTCTACGGCTTCCTCGGCGCCGAGACGAACCAGTGGTACCCCGACCTCGTGTACGACAACCACCCCGTGGACCAGCCGAAGACCCCGGAGGAGGGCTACCACTTCACCGACGACATCACCGACAAGGCGATCGAGTTCATCAAGGACGCCAAGGCGATCGCGCCGGACAAGCCGTTTTTCCTCTACTACGCGCCGGGCGCGTGCCACGCGCCGCACCACGCACCGCGGGAGTGGATCGAACGATTCGCCGGCCGCTTCGACCTGGGCTACGACGCGCTGCGCGAAACCGTGCTGGCGCGGCAGAAAGAACTCGGCATCGTGCCGGCCGACACCGAACTCCCGCCGATCAACCCGATCGGCACTCCCCAGACCCGCCAGGGCCCGGACGGGCAGCCCTTCCCGCCGCTGGACTACACGAAGCCGTGGGACTCCTTGTCCGACCGGGAGAAGCGGCTCTTCGCGCGCATGGCCGAGGTCTACGCCGGCTTCCTCGCCCACGCCGACCACCACATCGGCCGGCTGCTCGACCACCTGGAAGAGACCGGGCAACGGGACAACACGCTCGTCATCCTGGTCTCCGACAACGGCGCCAGCGGCGAGGGCGGCCCCGACGGTTCGGTGAACGAGAACAAACTGTTCAACGGCATCCCCGACGACCTCGACGAGAACCTCGCGATGCTCGACGAGCTGGGCGGTCCGAAGACCTACAACCACTACGCGAACGGCTGGGCGATGGCCTTCAACACGCCGTTCAAGATGTGGAAGCGCTACGAGTTCAACGGCGGCACCGCCGACCCGTGCATCATCTCCTGGCCCGCGGTTCTCGGGCACGGCGGCGAGATCCGCCACCAGTACCACCACGCGATCGACCTCGTGCCCACGATGCTCGACTGCCTGGACGTGCAGGTGCCGGAGGCGATCAAAGGACACGCGCAGAGCCCGCTCGACGGGGTGAGCATGCGCTACAGCTTCGCGGATCCCTCGGCGCCGTCGGCCAGATCCACCCAGTTCTACTCGATGCTCGGCTCGCGCGGGATCTGGCACGAGGGCTGGAAGGCCGTGACGACACACCCGACGATCAGCGGCTGGAGCCACTTCGACGACGACGTGTGGCAGCTCTACCACACCGACGTCGACCGCTCCGAGGTGCACGACCTCGCGGCCGAACGGCCCGAGAAGCTCGAGGAGCTGATCCGGCTCTGGTTCGCGGAGGCCGACGCCAACGGCGCGTTCCCGCTCGACGACCGGTCACCACTGGAAATCCTCAACACGCCGCGGCCGCAGCTGTCCGCGGCCCGCAACCGGTACGTCTACTACGCCGACGTCGCCGACGTTCCCGAACAACAGGCGGTCAACATCCGCAACCGGTCCTACTCGATCGGGTCCCTTGTGGACATCCCCGGCAAGGGCGCCGAGGGCGTGCTGTTCGCCCACGGCGCGCGGTTCGGCGGACACGCGCTCTACGTCAAGGACAACCGCCTGCACTACGTCTACAACTTCGTCGGCATGCTGGAGCAGAAGATCGACGGGACCGAGGACCTGCCGACGGGTGAGAACCTGATCCTCGCGGCCTCGTTCGACAAGGACGGTGAGGACCCGCCCGGCATCGCCACCGGAACCCTGTCGCTCTACCACGGCGACCAGAAGGTCGGCGAAGGCCGCATCAAGACACAACCCGGCGCGTTCGAACTCGCCGGCGAGGGCCTGTGCGTCGGCCGCGACAGCGGGGCCGCCGTCACCGACGACTACCGGGGACAGCGCCCCCACCGGTTCACCGGCGGCACCATCAAACGGGTCGTGATCGACGTCAGCGGCGAACCCTACGTCGACCAGGAGCGCGAGGCCGAGGCGATGCTCATGCGCGAGTAGCCGCACGCCGGTCTGCCGTCGGCACCTCCCCCGGGTCGCCGCCGGCCGGCCGGCCCGAGGAGGTGCCGACGGCGATGTTGTCCGAAGCTGTTCCCGCCGCGTTCGGTGCGGCGATCTACCCGCCCGCCTTGCTGTTCATGGCGTTCCTGCTGGTCAATCCGCAACCCAGGAAGCGGGCGCTGATCTTCCTGGCCGGCGCCGTGTTCATCACCCTCGGCTTCGGCTTCCTCTCGGTGCTGGTGCTGCAGAGCAGCGGAGCCGAGAGCCCCCAGCACCACACCGTGCCGGCCTGGATCGACCTCACCATCGGCGTGGTGCTGGTGGCCTTCGCCCTGGTGGTCTGGTTCCGGCCGCCGCGCGGACCCAAGGCCGCCAAGAAGCGCCGCGAGCTCGGCGTGATCGGGTTGCTGGGCGTCGGGATACTGATGTACACGCCGACGGCGTTGTACCTGGCTTCGCTGCACGCCATCGCCAAGGCGCACGCCAACCTGCTGGTGACGGCGCTGAGCATCATCCTCGTCGCCGTGATCTACATGCTGCTGATCGAGATACCGATCATCGCCCACGCCATCTGGCCGGAGACGACGATCCGCTGGGTCACCGCCGTGAACGCGTGGCTGGGACGACACGGCCGGACCATCATCGTCGTCGTGGCGGCCGGCTTCGGCATCTTCCTCATCGGCTCGGGCATCGCCCACCTCGTGTGATCCACACCGCCGGGACGAACCGGGAAACACCGGGTGCCGAAGCTAACCGCCGTGCTCTCCGGCGAGGGCCCGGTACGCCGGGCGGAGCAGCTCGGTGACGTCTTCACCGCCCACCGTGATCGCGAACGGCGGGGCCTGGCCGAGCAGCGCGTCGAACTGCGCTCGCGGCCCGGGCAACGGCGCCGCGCCGCCCAAGCCCGGGGCCTGACCGCAGTCGAAGAAGGAGTCCATGACCTCGGTCAGGGCCGGAGACCGGTCGTCCGGATCGAGCGGCTCCGCGGAGATGAGCCGGTTCTTCAGCTCTTCGAGCAGCGTTTCGCGGTCCCGGCCGCGCAACGCGAGGACGGTGAACGGATCGTCGCCGACCTGCGCCACGAGCGCCGAGAACACCGCGTTGAGGTGGCCGCACGGCACCTCGACGTCCGGGCAGGTGCAGTCCAGTGACACCTCCCGCGCCGACGACGGGAACAAGGGCAGCCGCAGCGCGGTGAAGATCTGTTCGACGTCACGGGGCAGCTCGCCGCTGAGCAGCTGGACCGTGGCCGACGCTTTCGCGGCGAGGGCATGGGTGATCGCCGCCCAGTCCGTTTTCCCGAACGCCGTGAGCCCGATCCGCACCTGCTGGGGGCGGCCGTCCTGCACCGTGGCGTCGACGCGCCCGGCACCGACCTCCAGCGACACGACGCGCCCCTGGCCGCGCGCCGGCAGGAGAACGCCGATCGCCGTCAACGCCCGGATGAACCGGGTCGCCCACCACGGGAGTGGCTCAGTCATCGATCGCGTCCTCCCCCAGCGTGAGCACTCCGCGCAGCGCGTCCGTCGACAGCTCCGTGAGCCAGCTTTCGCCCTCGCCCACGACCATGCCCGCGAGCGCGCGCTTCTTCGTGATCAAGGTGTCGATGCGGTCCTCGATGGTGCCCGGGCAGACGAACTTCCGCACCTGGACGTTGCGGCCCTGCCCGATCCGGAACGCCCGGTCGGTGGCCTGGTTCTCCACGGCCGGGTTCCACCAGCGGTCCAGGTGCAGGACCTGGCCGGCGGCGGTCAGCGTGAGCCCGGAACCGCCTGCCTTGACCGAGAGCAAGAGGATCCGCGGCCCGTCTGTGGACTGGAAGCGTTCCACGATCGCGTCTCGCGCCCCTTTTGCCAGGCTGCCGTGCAAAAACGCGACTTCGACGCCGAGCCGCTCCGACAGATGGGGCACGAGCATATGACCGAATTCGGTGTACTGCGTGAAGCACAGCACCCGATCGCCCGATGCCAGGATTTCCGCCAGGATCTCTTCGAGGCGGGCGACCTTGCCGGAGCGGTGCCCGATCGGGGAGCCGTCGTGCAGCAGGTGCGCGGGGTGGTTGCAGACCTGCTTGAGTTTCGTGATCGCGGCGAGGATGTGGCCGCGGCGCTTGATGCCGCGGCTGTTCTCGATCTTCTTCATCATCTCGTCGACGATCGCGCTGTACAGCGTGCCCTGTTCGCGGGTGAGCCGGTATTCCTGCCTGATTTCGATCTTTTCCGGGAGCTCGGGGACGATCGCGGGGTCCGTCTTCACCCGGCGCAGCAGGTACGGCTGGGTGAGCCGGCGCAGAGCGGCGGCCGTGGCGGTGTCGCCCCGCCGCTCGATCGGGACCGCGAACCGCTGCCGGAACTCGAACCTGCTGCCGAGCAGCCCGGGGTTGAGCAGGTCCAGCACCGACCACAGGTCCGCCAGCCGGTTTTCCACCGGGGTGCCGGTCAGCGCGAGCCGGTGCCCGGCCGCGAACCGGCGCACCGCCTTGGCCGTCGCGGTGTCGGCGTTCTTGATGGCGTGCGCTTCGTCGAGCACCAGGCGCCGCCAGGTGAACGTCTCGAGTTCGTCGGCGTCGCGGGCGGCGGTGGCGTAGGTCGTGACGACGAGGTCGGCCGCGACGACCTGCTCGGCGAGCGCGTCCCCGTGTGCGCGGGCGCTGCCGTGGTGGGCGTGGACACGCAGCCCCGGGGCGAAGTTCGCCGCCTCCCGCTGCCACATCCCGACCAGCGACATCGGGCACAGCACCAGCGTCGGCCCGTGGTCGTGGCCGGCGCGCTCGACGGCCTCGAGGGCCAGCGTCTGGACGGTTTTGCCGAGACCCATGTCGTCGGCCAGGCACGCGCCGAGCCCCAGCGCCGACATGAACACCAGCCAGGCGACACCCCGCTGCTGGTAGGGGCGCAGGGTGGCGCGGAACGACGGCGGCAGCTCGACCGGCTGGAGTGTCCGGTGGACCCGTCCGGCCAGGACGTCCCCGACCCAGCCGTCGGCGCTGACGTCGGTGACCGGCAGCGGTGTCTCCTGCCCGAGGTGGACGAGCTCCAGCAGCTCGGCCGCGGTGATGCCCCGGGTCTGCCGGTGCGGGTCGCGGCGCAGGTACTCGAGACCGGCGCGGAGCCGGTCGGCGTCGACGCTGATCCACCTGCCCCGCAGCCGCACCAGCGAGGTCTTCGCCGCGACGAGCCGGGCCAGCTCCTCTTCGCCGATTTCGTCGTCGCCCACCGCGATCGACCAGCGGAACCCGGCCAGCTCGTCGCGGCCCACCCGGCTGCGGGCGACGACCTGTTCCGAGGGAGCGCTGCGGACGGACAGCCGCAGCGCGAGCCGGCGCCGGCCGTCCCAGGTGGCCGGAAGCTGCACTTCGAACCCGGCCTCGACCAGCCGGGTCGCACCCGAGGTGAGGAACAGTTCGGCTTCCTCGAAGGTCAGGTCCTGCTCGGCCGGCCGGTCCCGGCGCAGGGCCGGCGCCAGCATCGGTTCCACCAGCGCGGCCCGGCCCAGTTCGGCGACCAGCAGACCCTCGGGATCCCGGACCAGCCCGGTCGCCCGGCCCGACCAGATCTGCTCCGCCGGCAGCAGCAAGCTCGGATCGGCCGTCGCCCGCAGGAGGAACTGCAGCTGCCACTTGGTGCCGTCGCCGGTCTGGTCGTCGGGATCGTCCGCGTCCTGCGGACGCAGGGTGCCGACTTCGGCCAGCCGGAAACACGCCCGGCCGTCGACGACGTCGGTGTCGGCGACCTCGTCCCACTTCGCGACCGCGTCGGCCAGGACACCGAGCTCACCCAGCGGCAGCTCGACGCGGGCGACGCCGCCCTGCAAAGCGGACAGCCACACCCCGGCCGGGCCCCGGCCCGCGCGCAGGTCGACGGGCGGATCCGCCCGCGCCAGCCGGTCCCGGACCGCCGCGTCGACCAGGGTGTGGAGGGCATCGGTGACGAGTGCGCGAGGCGAGGCCCCGGTGAGCGGCGCGATCTGCTCGGCCCGCCCGACCGGTGGCATGGCCGCGACCAGCGCCTCGAACGCGACGAAATCCACGCCCTGGAGCACCGGGCGCCACCGCGCCTCGGCCACATCGCCCTGGCGGACCAGCGTCGGCAGAACCCGCCCGCGCCGCACCAGATCCGCGGCCAGGCGGGCCACCGCCCGCAGGTAGGTGACCGAAGAGCCGTACGAAGCCGAGTCGTCGAGGTCGTCCAGTTCGGTCGCGTCCACGATCAACGCCGGCACCGACCACGGCCGCAGCGACGGTGCCGGCCCACGCCGCTTGCCACCCGCCGCCTCGGAGGAGGCGAGCGGCCGGTTCGCCCGCGACGGCAGCAGCAAGGTCACCGACGTGGGTTTTCCGGGATGCAGAGCGGTCAGCTTCGTGCTGGAGACGGCGAACGGATGCGGAAGCGCGATCCGCGCCGAACGGCTCGACGTGCCGGCCGGGCCTCGGTCGTGCTCCGCCCAGAGCAGCAAACCCCGGCCCGGAGACCACAGAGCGTGCACCAAGGGCAAGGTCTGTGGCTCCTTCGTCCGATCTGCGTTCCCCGCAGATCGTCGCACGGCAGGGCCAGGTTGCGGCTAGTGCGTGGGCGCGAGGGGCGTGAAGTCGCGGGCGGCGACGAACGGGGGACGCGGCGCGGCCGCGGCATACGGTTCCCGCAAGGTGTTCTCCACGCTGTTGAAGACCACGAAAACGTTGGCCCGCGGGTAGGGGGTGATGTTGTCGGCGGATCCGTGCATCAGGTTGGCGTCGAACCACAGCGCGTGGCCGGCAGGACCGGTGAACTGGTCGATCCCGTGGGCCGCCGCCAAGCGCGTGATCGTGGCCTCGTCGGGCACACCGACCTGCTGTTCCTTGAGGGAATCGCGGTAGTGGTCCCCCGGCGTGGCGCCGGCGCACTGCGCGAACTCCCGGTGGGAACCGGGCATCACCATCAGGCCACCGTTGAAGGGGTAGTTGTCCGTCAGTGCCAGTGACATGCTGACCGCGCGGGGAACGGGCATGCCGTCTTCGGCGTGCCAGGTCTCGAAGTCGGAGTGCCAGTAGAAACCCTTGCCGCGGAAGCCGGGCATGCAGTTGATCCGGCTCTGGTGCACGTACACCTCCGAGCCGAGCAGTTGCCGGGCCCGGTCCAGCACCCGGGGATCGCGCACCAACCGTGCGATGAGCCGACTGATGCGGTGGACCTCGAAGATCGACCGCACCGCGCCGGAAGCCTTCTCCCGCACCACGCGTTCGTCCGCTGCCAGCGTCTCGTCGGCGCACAGCCGGTCCAGCTCCGCGCGCAGCACGTCCAGTTCCTCGTCCGTGACCGACGACGGGACGATCGAATACCCCCGTTCGGCGTGCGCGGCCAGCTCGGCCGGGGTGAACGGCTCGCGCAGCCGGCCCGGCCACACCACGGGCACCTCCCGGCGCAGCAACGCCGGCTCGCCGCCGATCCGCGTCGGATATCTGTCTTCGGTCTTGGTGCCCGTCATCCGTCCCAGCTCCTTCCGAACCCGAACGGAATCCACATTAACGGGAAAATTCCGGAGATCGGCAGGAACTGCGCCCGCCCGGTTCGATTGCCGGACGGCGGGGTATCGCGCGTGGTCACCCGCCTTGGCGCGGCACGCCGTCGTGAAAAAGACGCCGCCGGACCGTCGAACTGATCGACAATTCCTTCGCCGGCACCCCTCGCATGCTTGCGTAACCCGGGAACCCGGCCCGGCTCGCGATCCCGGCCGCGGAGTCTTCCCGGTCGGCAGTGGTGGCGCCGAACAGGGCCACGGATCGATTTCGGCTGCCGGGCCGGCGCGGTGAAAAGTTCGTCGTGAAAAGTTTCCGGCTCGGCACCCGATCAGACAGAAAGGTGATTTCTCGCGCGTTGCCTGATCAGCGTTTTGTGGTGATCGTGGTGACCGGCAGGCCGAACCGGCGCTCGGCCTGGTGTGGCAGGTCGGCCCGGAGCCAGCGCGAGGCGCGCCGGGGCAGCGTGGCCACGATGATCTCGTCGAACTCGCGGCCCGCGAGCACCTTCTCGATGGCTTCGAGCGGCTGGGCGCTCCCGAGGCCGCCGTCCGCCTGGACCTTCCGGGCGGCGAGGTCGGCGAGCACCTGGTCCAGCCGTTGCCGGGCCTGCGTGGTCGCCTCCTCGTCGGAGGCGGGCCGGCCGAAGTCCAGCACGACGCTGGGCATCGGCATCAAGCCGCCGGCGGCGGGCACCGTGTGGTACTGCGCGGCGGCGGTGTTCGGGACGAGCACGTAGAAGGAGCTCGGCCCCGCCTCGATCCTCTTGTGGAGCTCTTTCTGCAGCTCCGGACCCAGCAGGGTCTGGTTCGCGACCACGAGGTAACTACGCATGACGACCACCCACCCGGTCAGCCCTTGACACACTGTGCAATCTCATGATAATTCGCCGCACCTACCGCGGTCTACGGGCGAAGGGCCGCAGCGGTCGCGGTAGAGCCGACGTGGAACCCACGCGCAATCCGGGCCAAGATGTCCACAAAGGACTCCCCGGTCGAGAATCCCGGCCGGCGCCTGGAACCCGCCGGGCTCACCGCACATGGGACAGGTCCGCGGCGCCCACGAGTCCGGCCTCGTTGCCCAGCTCGGCGATCCGTACCTTCGCGGCGGGTCGGTGTCCGCGGCCGGTGAGGTTCTTGCGGAAGACGGCCTCCGTCGGCGCGCGCAGAATCTCCCCGGCCTCGCACACGCCGCCGGCGATGACGAACATGCCCGGGTCGAGGATCGCGGCCAGCGCGGCCATCCCGCGCCCGAGCCACTTGCCCAGCTCGTCGAAGCAGTTCAGGGCGGTCACGTCGCCCGACTGCGCAGCCTCGGTGACGAGGTGGCCGGTGATGCCCGCCGGACGTCCGCCGGCGAGCCGCAGCAGCTCCTGGGCCATCGAGGGCGCGACCGTCGCCTGCTCCTGCGCCTCGAGCACCAGCGCACGCCCGCTGCCGTACTGCTCCCAGCAGCCGTGCAGGCCGCATCCGCAGCGCCGTCCGTCGGGGACGATGGTGAAGTGCCCGATCTCGGCGGCCAGCCCGAAGCGGCCCCGGTAGAGCTTCCCGTCGAGGACGACCCCGCCGCCGATCCCGGTCCCGATGGTCAGGATGACGACGTGGCTCTCGCCGCGGGCGGCGCCGAACCGGGCCTCGGCCCACGCGGCGGCGTTGGCGTCGTTCTCCACGATCACCGGCACGCCGAGCCGGTCCTCCAGCGACTCCCGCAAATGCTCGTCCCGCCAGGCGAGATTCGGCGCGAACATCACGGTCGACCGCTTCTCGTCGACGAACCCCGCCGCGCCGAGGCCGACCCCGACCACGGTGTACTCGCTGGTCAGCTCGCGAACGGCGTCAGCGATGGAGTCCTGGGTCTTCGACGGGTCGTCGGCGGGCGTCGGACGCCGGGTGCGGGCGACGATGTGCCCGCTCTCGTCGACCACCCCCGCGGCGATCTTGGTGCCCCCGATGTCGACGCCGATGGCGAGGGTCCCCTCGGCGGCCTCGTGCAGCGGCCGGGGAACCGCCTCCGCCGCCGGGCTGCTCATGGCGCCCGCCCGGTCAGGACGTGGCGGCCGAGCGCCGCGACGTCGATCTCGTCGAGGGAGGTCACCACGAGGTCGGCCCGCGCGGCCGCGAGCAGCGCCTCGTCGTCGGCCCTGGCGATGCCCAGCGCCGCCATCCGGCCGGCCTTCGCGGCCTCGATGCCACTGGCCGCGTCCTCGACGACGAAGCAGTCTTCGGGGGCGACGCCGAGCTCGGCCGCGCCGGTCAGGAAGATCTCCGGATGCGGCTTGCCGTGGGCGAAGTCGCGGCCCGAGATGTCGGCGTCGAACGAGTCGAGCAGGCTCAGCCCGGGCGTCACGAAGCCGGCGGAAAGGCCGTTCTGCGCGGCGAAGGTGTCGAGGCGGATCTGCCGCAGGAAAAGCCCGGCGTTCTTCGACGACGACGCGGCCGCGGTCGGGATGCCCGCGGCCTTCACCGCGAGGACGAAGCGCAGCGCGTCGGGATACGCCTCGAACTCGCCGGCCTCGATGAGCTTGATGACCATTTCCTGTTTGTGCGCACCGTAGAGCTCGACGCGCGCCTTCGCGTCGGGCACCTCGAAGTACTCCAGAGCGGCCAGCGCTCCGGCGGCCCGGGGTTTGCCGGACATCACCTGCTGGTAGACCTGCGGAGTGAAGCGGTCGTCCGACCACGTGGTCCGGTCGCGGATGTCGGCCCACTCGGTCTCCATCAGCTCACGCAGCGAGTCCTTCCAGGCCCGCTCGTGCGGGGAGTCGACGAGCACGCCGTCGACGTCGAAGATCGCGCCCTCAAAGCCTTTCGCCATGGTGGCTCCCTTCCGCGTGGCCGGCATGGCTTGCCACCGCCGCCGGCGCGGGCTCGGCGGACACGGTGAAGACCCGGCTGTCCCCCGCCCCGAGCTCGTGGACCTCGTCCCCGACGCCGACGAAGACCGGCCCGCGGAAACCCTGCGGGAGCGCGAAGACGGTCAGCTCGTCGCCCGTGATCGACACCCGCAGCGGTACGCCGCGGTACTGCATCGGGAAAACCAGGCCGTCGAGCCGGTTGAGCTGGGTCGGCGCGAAGAACAGGACGCCGTCCCGCACGGCGCTGCCGACGTAGTAGCGCTGCAGCAGGTCCAAGGTCCCGGACATGACACCCATGTGGATGCCTTCCTTCGTCGTTCCTCCTTGGACGTCACCGATGTCGCTCTCCAGCGCCACGATGAACCGATCCCAGGAACTCTTCGGGTCCAGTGCGGCGAGCACGCCGGCGTGGGTGACGAGACTCAGCGTCGAACCGTGGGAGGTGCGCCGGTCGTAGTAGTCGATCGTGCGCCGGGCCAGCTCCGCATCGTGCTCGTAGCCGAGCCGGTGGAAGAGCGTGCGCAATTCCTCGCCGGAGAACAGGAAGAACAACATGACCGCGTCGGCCTGCTTGGCCAGTTTGAACCGGTCGGGATCTTCGCCCTCGGCCTTGAGGATCCGGTCCAGCCGCTGGATGTTCGCGTGCTCGGCCCGGTAGTGCTCCCAGTCGAGCTCGTCGAGGTCCTGGTAGCCCTCGAACTGGCTGATGACGCCGTCCGGGTGGAACGGCACGTACATCTTGCGGCTCATCTCGTCCCACGTGCGCAGCTCGTCATCGGTCAGTCCGAGGCGGGCGCTCAGCGCGGCGCGGCGGCTGGCCGGCAACAGCCTCAGCACCCGCGGAGCGGTGCCGGCGATCCAGGCCACCATCACGTTGGTGTACGCGTTGTTGCGCAAACCGCCTTCTTCGCTGCCGGGATGGCGCTCGTGGAACTCGTCGGGTCCCATCACGCCGTGGATCTCGTAGCGATCGCGTTCCGGGTTGTACCGCGCGATCGAGGCCCAGAACCGCGCGATCTCGAGCATCAGCTCGGCGCCGTAGTCGCGCAGGAACTCCCGGTCGTCGGTGGCCTGGTAGTACTGCCAGACGTTGTAGAAGATGGCCGCGTTGACGTGACGCTGGTTGTGGCTGAGATCGGGGTCCCACGAACCGGAGAGCGGGTTGAGGTGGACGACCTGGGTCTCTTCGGTGCCGTCACTTCCGCTCTGCCACGGGAACATCGCGCCGCGGAAGCCCGCTTCCCGCGCGGCGGCACGCGCTTCGGCGAGCCGGCGATAGCGGTAGAGGAGCAAGCTGCGCGTGATGGTGGGCAGCCGGAAGTTGAGGAACGGGTAGATGAAGAGCTCGTCCCAGAACACGTGCCCGCGGTAGGCCTCGCCGTTGAGCCCCCGGGCCGGGACACCCGCGTCGTGCCGTGCGGTGTGCCGGGAGCAGACCTGCAGCACGTGCGCCACGTGGAACCGCAGCAGCAGCTCGACCCGGGGTTCCCGCGGGAGCTCGAGATCGGACACCGCCCACAGCTCCCGCCACGCCGACGCGTGTTCCACGAGTGCCTCGGCGAAGTCCGGGTAGCGCAGGACGCCCCGCCCCGCGGCCGCCAGCGTCTCGGTGATCGCGTTGTCGTGCGAGGTGAACAGCGACACCATCTTCTCGACCCGGACCGGCCGGCCCCGCGCCACGTCGAAGGTGATGACCTGCTGGATGTAGTCGTCCATCTGATCCAGGGCGCGCTCCACCGGAAGCTGTTCATCGTCGAGGAAGACGCGGGTGCGCGCGGCCTCGGTGACGTAGATGTCCGACTGCCGGGTCTGCACCTTCAGCGCGATGGTCTCCGGACCGAAAGTACGCGGAGACACCGGGTCGAGGTGCCGTCCCTCGAGCTCGCGGTAGCGGGCGACCTGCTGGTTGGTCACCCGGCCGTCCAGCCCGGAGATCACCTCGACGCGACCCGACCAGTTCTCGGGCGTCAGCGTCCACTCGATACCGGCCTGGTGGCTGTGGGCCATGCTCACGAACCTGCGGCTGCGCAACGTCGTCTCCCGGCCGGCGCGGTCGCGGAAGCGCAGGACCCGTTGCACCATCGCGAGCCGGATGTCGTAGGAGTGCTCGTAGGAGATCAGGTCGACGTTGCCGAGCCGGATCGCCTCCTCGCCCTCGATGCGCAGCTTGAGCACCAGCCAGTTCGGCAGGTTGACCAGGTCCTCGTTCTGCACCGGCCGGCCCCCGAGGATGGTGGTTTCGCGGTTGAAACCACCGTGGGCGTAGGTGCCCGGATAGTGGATCTTGTCGGCGTCCTCCCACTCGGCCGCGCCGCGGGTGCAGAAGTACCCGTTGCCCGTGGACGTCAGCGACTCCCGCAGCCCTTCGGTGCCGGGATCGAAGTGGTCGTAGCCGACCACGCAGTCGGATTTCCGCTCGTCTCGGGGTTCGCCCTCGCCGACGGCCAGAGTGGACAGCAGCTGCGCCACCTCTTCCGGGGAGGAGAGCGCGAAGTCGGCCGACGTGCCGCGATCGGCCACCTCGGGGTCGGCGGCCCGTCCGACGAAGATGCCGACGCCGCCGCGATCGGCCAGTGCCCGAAAGGCGTCCTCGTCGGTGATGTCGTCGCCGAGGTAGATCGGGACCACGTCCGGCGAGTCCAGGTGCAGGGCGCGGAGCAGGTGGAGGACGGCTTTGCCCTTGTGCCAGTCGATCTTGGGCTGAAGCTCGTAGACCATCTTGCCCGGCGTCATCTTCAGCCGATCCGGATGCTCGGCGAGGAGTGTCTCGACCACGGTGGTGATCCGCTGCCGCCCGTCCGGGTCGACGAGCCGGTAGTGCACCGCGACCGAGGCCTTCTTCGGTTCGATCACCACGCCCGGGATCGAGCCGGTTTCGGTGCGCAGGCGATCGGTGACCTCGCCGATGACGTCCTCGAACCCGCTCGCGGCGTCGTGGTGGATCTCGCCGGCGGCCGGGCTCCAGATGTCGAAGCCGTGGCTGCCGGCGACCACGAGGTCATCGATTCCCATCAACCGCTGCACGTCGAGCCGGTCACGCCCGCTGACCACGCAAACCGGGCAGCGCATCGCCAGCGCGCGCACCGTTTCCCGCATGCGCTCGGAGATCAGGGCGTCCTCGGGGTGGTCCACGATCGGGGCCAGCACACCGTCGTAGTCGAGGAACACCGCCGGGCGCCGGCCGGCCAGCCGCTCGGCGAACCGATCACCGTCACGCAGCGCGTGGGGAAGTTCCCGGACTTTCGACGTCGGCTCGGTCATGGTCAGGCCATCTCCTCCAGCTCACGCCCCTTCGTCTCCTTGACGAACTTGAACACGAAGAAGATCGACAGGAAGGCGAAGAAGGTGTAGACGCCGTAAGCAAGTCCCAGCCCGACGTCCGACAATGCCGGAAAGGTCGTGGAAATGGCGAAGTTGGCCAGCCACTGCGCCGCCGCGGCGACGGACAGGGCCATCGCGCGGATCTTGTTGCTGAACATCTCACCGAGCAGCACCCACACCACGGGGCCCCACGTCGCGCCGAAGAACACGACGTAGACGTTGGCGGCGATGAGCGCGATCGGCCCGGCCGAACCCAGGTCCGGCGTGCCGTTCACGACCGGCGCGGTGCCGAAGAGCAGGGCGAGGACGCCGAGACAGACGAACTGGCCGATCGAGCCGATCACCAGCAGCGGCTTGCGGCCGATGCGGTCGACCAGCGCGATGGCGATGACTGTGGTGAGGATGTTGGTCACCGACGTGATCACGGTGATCGCCAGTGCGTTCTGCTCGCTGAACCCCACCGCCTGCCACAGCACCGAGGAGTAGTAGAAGATCACGTTGATGCCGGTGAACTGCTGGAAAATCGACAGCCCGATGCCGATCCAGACGATCGGCAGCAACCCCAGCCGCGGGCCACGGACGGTCACGAAGCCGGTGCGTTCGGTCTTTCCCCTGACCGTCCGGATGATCTCCGTGATCCGCGCGTCGACGTCTCCGCCGACGAACCGCCGCAGCACCTCGGCCGCTTTGGCCAGCTGCTCCTTCTGGACCAGGTGCCGCGGTGACTCCGGGATCGTCAAGGCCAGCAGGCCGTAGGCGAGGGCGGGAATCAGCAGCGACAGGAACATCCACCGCCACGTCGCGAGGCCGAACCACAGCGGATCCGACGCGCCGCCCGATCCGGCGACCAGTGCGTAGTCCACGAGCAACGCCACGAAGATGCCGGACACGATGGCCAGCTGCTGCAGCGAGCCCAGCCTGCCGCGCAGGTGCGCCGGCGAGATCTCCGCGATGTAGGCGGGAGCGATCACCGATGCGGCACCGACGCCGAGACCTCCGACCAGCCGCCAGAACGCGAGTTCCCAGATCGAGAACGAGAAGCCGCTGCCCACCGCGCTGATCGCGAACGCGATCGCCGCGAGCCACATGACGCGGATCCGGCCGTAGCGGTCCGCGATCGCACCCGCGAACCAGGCGCCGATCGCGCAGCCGATCAGCGCCGCGGCGACCGCGAACCCGAGGACGAAGGGCGACGCGTTGAAGGTTTCCCCGACCGCCTTGACCGCGCCGTTGATCACCGCGGTGTCGTAGCCGAAGAGGAAACCGCCGAGCGCCGCCGTCGCGGCGACGAGCACGGTGCGCCCGGTACTCGGGGTGGGATAGCTGACCCGATGCGCAGGATTGCCCAGCGGCCAAGGGGGTTCGCTCGACGGTGGCGGTTCCTCCGGTGTGGTCCCCATGTGGACCTCCCCCGCGCGAGGGTCTCCGAGGCAGGCTGCGCTCGACGGCTCCCTCACGCCTCTCTCCAGAGTGTGTCCTGGTTCACATTCCGTCAAGAGGGCCGCCGCCCGCGTAATTTGCACCCGGCGGGCGGCCGGTCGTGCCGGAGCCGACGGCCGAGGCTCGCTCGGTTCGCCTGGTCCGGGTGAGGCCGGACCCGGGCTCTGCCCCGGATGCTGCACTGGTGGGGAGGTTCGAGCGGAAACCATTGCCGAAGCAGGACGCCCGCGGTACGCGGCGCGTCGTGCACGCCGCTGACCTGCGCATCGAAGCGTGGGGACCGACGCGGGAAGCGTGTCTGGCGGAAGCCGTCCGGGCCCTGGTGGAGAGTTTCGCCCGGACCCGGCTGCACCGCGGGTCCACGGCCTGGTCGTTCGAGGTCTGCGGCGCGACCGACGGTTCGGTGCTGGTCGCGTTGCTCGACAAGGTCATCCTCACGATGCGGACTCGGTGCCTGATCCCGGTCACCGCCGAGGGGATCGTCGTGGACGGCTCGACGGTGCGGCTGCGCTGCCAGATGACCGACCTCGGCTCCGTCATCCCGACCGGGGCGATTCCGAAGGCCGTGTCCCGGCGGGAGGTCCGCTGCGAGCGCACCGAACGCGGCTGGCGGTGCGCGGCCCGGATCGACGTGTGAGCCGCCGCGAGGTCAGGCGGCTCCGCGCCGGTCCTGGAGGATCACCAGTGCGGGCCGCGCGTGGCTGCGCGCAACCGTTCGTCCCGTAAGGCGTCGACCTCCGGCAGAGCCAGCGGTGCCGGCGGGGTACCGAGCACCCATTCCAGGAGCCGGTCGGCCAGCGCCGGGTTGCGCGCCAGCACCGGGCCGTGGAGGTAGGTCGCCAGTATCCGGCCGGTACCCGCGCCCTCGGTGCCGTCCCCGTTGCCGACGCCGGCGCGGACCGAGCCGAGCGGACAGCTGCCGGGGCCGACGAGCGTGCGGCCCAGGTGGTTCTCGAAGCCGGTGAGGGGTTGTGCCGTCAGCTCGGGTTGGACGTCGACGACGATTTCCCCCACCGCACGCCGCCGTCCCGGAGCCGACACCACGTCGAGCAGGCCCAGCCCGCGGTGGGAGACGGTGTCGGGCGTCGTGAAGGTCATGCCGAGGATCTGAAGCCCGGCGCAGACACCGAACACGACGGCACCACGCGTGACCGCCCGCTGTAGTCCGGGGTGCCCGTGCAGGTCCGCCGCCGCGAGAGCTTGGGCGTCGTCTTCGCCGCCGCCCAGCAGGTACAGGTCGAGCGAACACGGCACCGCCTCGCCGTGGCGGGTCTCCGTCACGCTCGCGGCGATGCCCCGCCACTGCAATCGCCGCCGCAGCACCTGGGCATTGCCGCCGTCGCTGTAGGTGCCGAGGATGTCGGGCAGCAGCACCCCGATCCGCACGGCCGACTCAGCCATCGCCGAGCTGCCGCCGGAGATCACGGAAAGCCGTGTAGTTCGCGACGAGCTCGACCGGGCCGGGCGCCGGCAGTGAGGCGACCGCGGCGAACGGACTGGGACAGAGCGTGTGCCGCACCTCGGCGTAGGTGAGGCGGACGGCCAGATCGGTCGCCCGGTCGCCGGAGGCCACGACCTGGCGTCCGCGCAGCTGCTCGAACCGCACGTCCCACAGCCACGACATGTCCCGCCCGTCGGCCTCACCGCTGTTCACCGCGATCACGACCGGCGACCGGGAGTCGAGCAGCGGCAACGTTTCCTCCCAGCACGCCGGGTTCTTCGCCAGCATGACCCGCACACTGTGCCCGGACACCCAGGCCTGGCGGTAGCGGCCGGCGACGTCGGCGATCGGGCGCAGCTGCGCGACGGCCACCTCCGGCGAGACACCGAGCCGCGCGGCGGTGGCGACCGCGATCGCGGCGTTGGCGGCGTTCGCCCGGCCCGGCAGGCGGAGGCCGAGCTCGATCTTCGAGCCCGCCGCGGTTTCCACCGCATCACCGGTCAGTGTCCACAACGGATCCGGCCGGGCAAGACCACACGCACAGTGCCAGCCGGTGGTTTGCCGCACCACGGCTCGGCCGCAGCGGGCGCAGGCCACGGCGTCGGCGTGCCACCGCCCTCCCGCGCCGACCCACACGGGGTGCGCGGAGCCCAGCGCGGCCGAGGTGACCAGCGGATCGTCGCAGTTGGCGACCACGGTCGTGTCCGGCAGCGCCGCGGCGATCGCCCGCAACGCCCGTTCCGTCGTCCGGACCTCGCCGACCCGGTCCAGCTGGTCCCGGCTGAGGTTGAGCAGCACGAGGCACGCCGGGCGCACCTGCGCGGCAACAGCGGGCACGTACGTCTCGTCGACCTCGAGAACCGCCAGGGCGGCCCGATGCTTGCCCACCAGGGCGGCGACCACCCCGTCGGTCATGTTCGCGCCGTCGCTGTTCGTGGCCACCTCGCCCAGCGTCCCCAGGATCCGGCTGAGCATGAGCGCGGTGGTGGTCTTGCCGTTGGTGCCGGTCACCAGCACCACCGTCCGACCGCCGCCGATCCGGCTCAGCACGCGAGGATCCAGCGCGAGTGCGATCCGCCCGCCGATGACGCCGCCGCTGCCGAGGCCCATGCCCCGCGACATCGCCGCACCGAGCCGCCCGGCCGCCACCGCCAGCCACGTCCGCACCGGCAGCCGCCGCGGCACGCCCGGCACGACGGCCGGCGCACCGACGGCACACGATGATTCGGGGCTCACGCACGGCCTCCTTCGCGCTTGGTCGCCGTCCCCCTCGTCCGCCTTGGCCGGGCGCTGAGACGACGGCACGTCCGATGCGAACCGGGCGGCGTGTTCGGTTGACCCACCAGCGTACGTCGGGACGCATCGGTGCGCGTTCGAGTACGGACGGCGGGCGCTGTCCTAGTTGCCCTGTTTGTCCGTAGTGGCCGCGGACTTGCCGCCGTGTGCCAACCCGCGATCGTCCTTCACGCGGTGAATCACTGGCGAGGCGGCATTTTCAGACCCGCTCCGGGCGTATCCACTGGGTGCGCTCCTGCCGCGTCCGCTGGGCGGCATCCCGGGCGAGAGCAACCGCAGCCCCCACTGCCCGAAGTCGACATCCGCGAAGATTCGCGAACTCCCGCTGATCGACCACAGCCGCAGCAGCTCGTTCGGAACTTCTGCTCCGGGCCACGCACTCAGGCTGCGGTTGGCGAGGAGCTGTTCGCGCGCATCCACAGGACGACGTCAAGACAGCGCAGCAGACTGATGTCGTCCACGTCGCCGGCCTCGGCGCGCAGGTCCGCTACGGCGGCTGCGCGCGCCCCGTCGGCGTGGAACCACGTCCACAGACACGCCCAGATGCTGTCCGGCTGGCCGAGAACCGCTTTGACCCGGCTGTCGTAGACCGGCAGCAGGCGCGGCCGCTTCCGGGCCAGCAGCTTGTTGGCCGTGACCCACCTGTCCTTGCCACCACAGCGCTTGAACAGTTGCCAAAGCTGCGTCGCCGCCGACGCTTCGCTGTAGACCTCCCACGGTGCCTCGTGCATCGACAGATCGGAAGGGATCGCCGCAAGGAGCGCGGAGATCTCCGCGGCGTGAGTCATCGTCACATCGACGGCGACGTCGGCCAGGTCGGTGATGCCGAGGAAGTTGAGCGCGAGGACATCGCACTCGGTGACAGTGTCGGCGAAAACGGGCTGGTCTCCGGTACCGGCGAATCGCTCGAACCATCGACCGGTGTACCGCGGTGCACCGTCGTCCTGATTGAAGTACCGGCCCAGCGACGCCACCGACTCGGCTCGATCTGTGCCGCGGACGCAGCGATCGAGCAGACCGTGCTCGCGCGGGTAGGCCTGGGCCGACGGAACCCGCCTTGAAGTCGAATGCACCTGCACGCCCCTCACCACAGCTGGTCGTGAGGTGACGTCTCGGGTGTCACGCTGATCGTTACGACGGGGCGAACCAATTGACTGCCCTCAGTGGACGAACCCCGGAACCAACCCGAGAGCAGGAACCACCACCCCCGTGCACACCGTCATGGAGACGACGTTGCCGACGAACGGGTGGATCGTGGCGGGGAGCCGGCGGGAGGTGTACGCCGCGAGGGGTGGGGCGAGGATCGCGCCCAGGATGGCGCCGGCAGCGATGGACGGGGCGGTCGGGCCGTACGTCAGGACGACGGCGGGTGCGACGGACACCAGGGGGACGAAAGTCGGGTACCAGCCGTGGCGGGCCCACTGGCGGTGGTAGAGCAGGACGGCGAGCGTGGAGGTCAGGACCTGCGTGGTGAGCAGCGCCGGGAGCAGCGCGGTGCCATGGACCGGAGTCAGCGGGTTGAGCAGGTACGTGAGCAGCGTGCCGGCGAGCAGGCCGGCCGAGCTGATTTCGTTGCCGTGGAACGGGGCTTCGGTGAAGTCGGCCAGGACGCGGCGGAGGACCCACGCCGGTCCTTGGCGGGGCGGATCGACCGGGCCGGGTGCCGGTGCCGGCCGGCGGGGGAACCACGGCAGGATCCGGCACAGGGGAAACGCGAGCAGCGCACTGAGCCACATGCTGCCGGCCGTGCCGATCGAGGTGGGCAGCCCCAGGGGGTAGCACACGAACTGGACGAGCCCGATCGCGATCGGCGTCGTCAGCGCGGCGCCCAGGACGGCGCCGGTGAGGGCCACCCGCCAGCCCGGCCCGTAGAGCAGCACGACCGAGGGCGGGATTGAAACGAACGCGACGAACGTCGGCTGCCATGCGCCCGTGGCGGGGATCGTCCAGCCCCACGCGAGGTTCGACAGCAGCAGCCCGAGCAGTGCCGAGCCGGTGAGCCACGGCCACAACCCGGTGCGGGCGGCGATCGGGAACCCGGCCCAGCGACGCCGGCGCGTCGCGGCGACGTGGGCGAGCCAGCCGCCGGCGAGCAGGCCGAGCCCGCCGAGATCGGTTTTGAACGACTGCGCCTCGGTCGTGTCGCCGAGGCACCAGCGCAGGAATGACGGAAGCCGGGAGTACGCCCGCTCCTGCCACCCGTCGTAGCCGGGAAGCAGGTGCGGCAGCGAGCCGCTGACCGCCGAGAGCAGGTAGGCGAGACCGGCCGTCACGGCCACGAGCGCACCGCCCGCGAGCCAGCGGCCCACCGCGCGTCCGGCCGTGGGCGCGGGGAGCTGGGTGGTCATGGCGCCGGTGATCGGCGACCGGCCGAGAAACGTGCCACCGCTTTCCTCACCGACCCGGTTCGCTCCACCCCGTTGGTCCGTCCGGCCCGAAGCCGGGGACGAAACCTCGTATCCGCGTGATTCCGGTGTCCGTCCTTCGCGACCGAGCAGGAACCGTTGTCCCACCACGGCTTCCCGGCGGGCTCCGCCAGTCTGCCGGGAGTGGTGAACCGGGCTGCAGAGCGAAAACCGACCGGGTTCCCACAGATCCGGACATCGGTTCGGCACCGGGAGCCCTGGATGCCACGCTTCGGGCAACCCGGCGCTTCGGCAACCGCGCGCCGGGTTCGACGATTGAGAGGTCAGGACCGTGCCCAGCTCGAGGAACGTGGTGTTCGTCGTCTTCGACGGGGTGAAAAGCCTGGACGTGGCCGGGCCGGCCGAGGTCTTCGCCGAAGCGAACCTCTTCGGGGCGGACTACTCACTGTCCTATGTGTCACCTTCGGGCGAAGCCGTGGCCACCTCGACCGGGTCGACCATGCCCGTCGACGGTCCCGCCGACAGCGTGACGCGCGCGGACACCGTCGTGGTCTGCGGTGGCGACGTCCTCGTCGGCGCCCCCATCGATCCCGAGCTCGTGGCCGCCATCCGGGTGCTCCGCGAGCGGACCCGCCGGCTCGTCTCCATTTGCACGGGTTCCTTCGCCCTGGCGACCGCCGGCGCGTTGTCCGGGCGCCGGGCAACCACCCACTGGCGCCACGCGCGGCTTTTCGCCCGGGCGTTCCCCGACGTCGACGTGCACCCGGACGCGCTCTTCGTCGAGGACCGGGGGGTGTTCACGTCGGCGGGGGTGTCCGCCGGGATCGACCTCGCCCTGGCCCTGGTCGAGGCCGACAACGGCCCCGACCTCGCGCGGGCCGTGGCCCGGAACCTCGTCGTGTTCATGCAACGTCCCGGCGGCCAGTCGCAGTTCTCCGCCCCGCTGGAGATCAAGCCCGCCCGGACGCCGACGCTGCGAGACGTCGTCGATCTCATCTCCGCGGATCCCGGTCTGGATCACAGCGCCGGCCGGCTCGCCGACCGGGTCGGGGTGAGCACCCGGCACCTCATCCGGCTCTTCCAGGCGGAGTTCGCCATGACGCCGGCGAGGTACGTCGAGAAGGTCAGGCTCGATCACGCGAAGTCGCTGCTGGATTCAGGGCACAACGTCGAAGAGGCGGCGGCGGGAGCGGGGTTCGGCAGCCCGGAGACGATGCGCCGCACCTTCGTGGCCCGGTTGGGGCTCTCGCCGAGTCAGTACCGCGACCGGTTCAAGAGCACGGGCAGGTCGTAGAACCCGTCATCCGACCGCGAAATTCAGGGCCAGACGAAGTGCCTTGCCCAAGGGTTTCGGAACGAGCAGCGCCATCCGGCCGTCGGGCAGTTCTTCGGCGTTCCGGCGAGCCAGCGCCGAAAGAGTGCGGTGGATGTCGTGCGACGGGTACAGGGCGTAGGCCTGACCGATGGCCCCGGGCGGCAGGTGCCACCTGCGGATGCCGGCGAGATCGGCCATGGCACCGCCTTGGACGTAGTAGCCGATCGGGTCCGTGGACCGGTCGAGGCCGGGCGTCGCGTGCGCGACCACGGCATCGGCGGCTTCGAGGGCTCGGCGGCGCGGCGCGCCGGCGCGCTCGAAAACCTCGAGGACGGTGTCCGCCGACCGCCGGGTGAAATCCTCCCCCGGCACGCTGACGAGCATTCCCGAGTCGTGCAGCAGTGCCGTCACGAAGAGAAGTTCCGCGTCGACCTCGGTCTGGTCCGCCTGGGCCAGCGCGGTTCCGAGCAGCCAGGTCCGGTAGCCGTGGAAGAGAAGCGTGGTGCCTTGCTTCTTGGCCGTCTCCGCGGCGGTGCTCGCGACTTCGGTGTCGGGAAACTCCGGAACGAGCGGTTCCGCCGAACGCGGCCGGTTCATCGGCCACGTGAGGAAACCGCCGATCGTCTCCAGGACGAATTTCCGCATGCCGGCGCGGACGGTGGACCGCTCGGCGCGGGTCAGCACGCCGTTCGTTTCGCAGACCCAGGCGTAGCCGGCCATCGCCGAGGTCGATCCACTTGCTGCGTCGCCGCTTGCGCACACGAGGGGCTCCAGTGAGACGGGGGTTTCTGCTTCCACTTTTCGTGCTCGGCGAAGAGCCGGCCAGGCGGTGAGTGACCGGCGTCCCACACATTCGGACCCGGCTGAGCCGGACCGGCGAGATGGTCCGATTCCGTCCGGATCTGGGGGATTTTCGTCGGATTCCGCTCTTCAGTGCCGTGCGGGGCACGCAGACGCTGGAGCTGATCAACTCGACGCCACCACCGGAGGCACCGCACTTGACCCGCGAACTGTTCACCGACGAAGAACTCGTAGCGTTCAAGGCGGCGCAACGTCTCGCCTTCGACGCGGTTGTCGCGATCGAAGCCGAATTGCACGAAGGGATCACCGAGCAGCAGGCGGCCGGGAAGCTCGAGCGCTGGCTGCGTGCGCGTGGCGTTTCCCACTTCTTCCACTACGGCTTCGTGTGGTTCGGCGACCGTACCCGATTCAGGGACTTTCCGCCTCTTCCGCGCCGGGCCCGGGACCTCCTCGAGTCCAAGACGGCCCGGGGCAGTGGAACCTACCGGCCGAGCGGTCGCCGGCTGGCCCACGGCGACGCGGTCATCCTCGATGTCGGCCCCATCCATCGGGGTGGCGCCGCCGACATCGGGCACTCCTGCACACTCGGCGAGCCGACGGAGGAATTCCACGAAACCCGAATGGCGCTCGCCGCCTTTCGCCCGATGATTCTGGAGCTGGTGCGCAAAGGCGACACCCAGGCCAGGATCGACAAAGCGGTGGACGAGTACACCCGAGATCACGGTTATGTGAACATCCACTCGATGTACCCCGGTTCCGCGATCGCGCATCGCGTCGGCCGGGTGCCCGGCCTGCGGCTGCCGACGTTCAACGTGAAGGGGTTCAGCCCGCAGACCGTCGGCTACCTGGCCGGCGACATCGTCGGATCGGCCCTGCGCCTGGACGTTCGCTCCGCGCCCTTCTGGAAGCCGAAGTCCGACCGGCCGTGCGAGCCGGGGTTGTGGGCGTTCGAGCCGCACATCGGCCGCGGCGAGGTCGGCGCCAAGTGGGGCGAGGTTCTCGTGGTGACCGAGGACACCGCCTACTGGCTCGACGACGACCTGCCGCACGTTCGGTATTGGGCTGACCACGGTGTCGCCCAGGACCTTTCCTGAGCGGCGACAGCACCGGCCGCTTTCCGCACTTCACCGTTCCCCCTGAGAAACACCATGACTTTCGACGATTCTTCTTTGCCGCCGGTGCTGCCTGAGGATGCCGCGGCCCTGGCCGCCGCGGTGGCGGGTTCGGTTCTGCTGCCGGGTGACGTGGGATACGACGATGAACGCGCCGTTTTCAACCTGAACCACGAGCTGGTGCCCGCGGTGATCCTGGTGGCGCAGAACGCGGCCGATGTCCAGGCCGCGGTCGCGTTCGCGGCGGACCGGCATCGGCCGGTTCTGGTGAAGACCACCGGCCACCAGATGGTCGGCACGGCCTCC